>NZ_JARWAN010000008.1:0-134346 GCF_031451755.1 Vreelandella vilamensis
GTCGCTCAACCCGGTAAAAATGCACGAAATCGAGCGTAATAAACGGGCTGCTTAAGCGCAGCCATTTGGACAACTGGGTTGAAAATCACCGTTATCGAGCTATCTATCCATATGACATAACTTGAGCGCTAGCGGTTGCTGGTAGTGATGTCAAAAATCAAGATCACTTCAAACCAAATACACGGTAAGTGCGTTCGCGCAGTTCTCGCTCATCGCTTTGGCTGACTGCCGAAGCATCAGCGCAGGCGTACCCGACAACAGCTACTTGTTAGGCATCAGTCGCAGAATGTTGAGCTTCCGATTTTCGTGCAGGTTGTTCCGTCTGACCCGAAGGTTGTGTTGCCAATTCGGTTGACTGACGTACCGTCTGAGTTGAACTGGGTATTGCCGATTTGGTTAGACGATGTCCCATTAGAGTGAAACGTACTATTGCCAATGCGGGTTGAAGAGCTGCCATCAGAACCAAAGGTGGTATTGCCTATGCGGTTATAGCTCGTACCGTCGGAACCAAAGGTGGTGCCTCCGATATCGTTGTATGACGTACCAGGCTGGCCATGCAAATATCCATCAGCATGTACCGCGCCTGTGACACTGACCAGCAGCGCTGCGACAAGTGTTGTTTTCTTCATGGTATTTCTCCTTTGTGGTTGCCTAACGCCTCCAACATGCGCGGCTATAAAATGTAGGCGAATCCGCAATGTAGTAGATGTCGCTGTGCTTGGCCTTGTTAGCAATCAATTCTTACGTAAAACAACTCTATTTTTGTCTGAAATTACAACCTTGTAGGCGCGTAGCTTTTCAAGCCAGGTCCATCAAGCCATTCTCTCACTAATCAAAATTAGTATAGTTTGCTTAATAGCAGGCGTCTGCAGGAAATTACCGACACGATATGTAAGAGATAAGCCAAGGTGCTCAACCCCCCTGGTGGGTGCATACCAACCGGAAATGGCCAAGGCTAATGGGTAGGGGGAGTCGAATCGCCCTGGCGCTACAATCGGAAACCGCCAACATACCGCTGTGATACCGCTAACTCACCTGGCCACGCATGACCAATCGCGCCTGGTGGCCGGTATGGGTAGGGGGAGGTCGAATCCTTACAGCGCACACCCTGGCGAGTCCGCCGCCCCCATAAGATTCTCACACCCGCGAAATATAAAAATCAGCCTCACCACCTGGCAGGCGCCAAGGTTTATGCAGAGTCAGTAGCGCAACGGGAAGGCCACAAAACGCAACAGCTATGGAGGTTCGCAACAGCTAAGACACCGGCACCGAATAACGTCGATTTAACACGCCTTTTCGATTCCTGGTTTATCCACCGAATCAGGCTAAAAATAAGCCCAGCAGCGAGCACCGTGTATGCCCTGGTGTATGCCTAACCAAAGACAAAAACGTAAAGGCATTAAATAACAGTGACTTACTTAGTTGGTTCAAACGACGCCGCCACTTAAGTCGAAGAATCAAGCACCTACGGGTGTTTTTTTCTTTTCTGCCTCCCAAGTACCCGCCAACGCGAAAGCGATACAAGGTGTTGCAATGCGCGCTATAGCCCTACTGCTTACCTATACGTTTACTGCGTTTTTGGCGACTTTTGCGACCGCGAGCGAACCATCAGCCACTGCGCTAAAAGCGCTTGACCAACGGGCTGCAGAGTTTAGCCGTCTGCATGCCATAGTCATCGCCCACGACGGGGAAATTGTTCACGAGCTTCACCAGGGTGGCCCTGGAACAGCCGTTCCCGCCAATATCAAATCCCTTTCCAAAACCGTACTTGCGGCAATCACCGGTGCGGCGATTGAGGAAAGTATTATTGATTCTACCGAGCAGCCCCTAGTAGCGCTTTTAGGCCAACTACCTAGCGGGGTAGATCCTCGGGTAAACGATATTACCGTTTCGCACCTACTTTCCCTACAAGCAGGCCTGGAGCGAACATCGGGCAGCAACTACGGTGCTTGGGTGGCAAGTCAGCATTGGGTCAATGATGCATTAACTCGCCCCTTTGTTGATAAGCCCGGCGGGCGAATGCTTTATTCAACGGGCACCAGTCACTTGCTTTCCGCCGCACTGACCCAGGCCAGCGGAGAAAGTACCCATTCACTTGCCCAGCGCCTGCTTGGCAAGCCGCTGGATATTGCGATACCCCCGTGGCCACAAGATCCTCAGGGTATCTACTTCGGCGGCAATGATATGCGGCTCTCGCCAAGGGCGCTGGTGGAAATCGGCGAGCTTTACCGCCATAACGGCATGATCGATGGCAACCGGGTATTACCGGAAGGCTGGGTCGACGCCTCTTGGACACCCAGAGGAAGATCGCCCTGGACAGGCGATGGTTACGGCTACGGCTGGTTTATCACCACCCTGGTAGATGTACCGGTATACTACGGTAGAGGATACGGCGGGCAGGCGCTTTACGTAATCCCAGAGCGAGAAATGACCGTGGTGATTACCGCTGACCCTACACCCCCTTCGCCCGGCGGCGAGTTTCAGCAGCAATTGCATCAGCTAGTGGCGGGGCTGCTAAAAGAAGACGGGGGTTCAGCGCAACCAGCAGATCAATGATCCTTGGCGTTGTAATGCTCTTCTGCCTGTAATTTGCTACGAATAAAGTCACGATGCCTAACGTGTAAAAGATCGGCTAAACGCCGTATACGATGCTCTTCGAGCGGGTCAATATTGCCGTCTACCCAGGCCAGTTGCCACATTAAGGCCACCAGCTCACAGCGCTGCTCATAACCGTAATGTTGTTTAACCAGGCTAACAAATTGGTAATGATCGACGGCGTCATCCACTTCCGCTTCTGCCAGCGTCATTAACTCGCTGACCGCGCTATCGCTTAAATGGTAACGGCGAATTAACATCTGCTTGAGCGCAGCCCGCTCGTCATCGGTTTGATCATAGTCGGCGCGCATGACTTCGCAGAGCAACGCTGCCGAAGCAAGCTCTAGCGTTACGGTTTGGTTATCGCGCTGTTCTGGCGCTGCCAGTGCGCGTTGGAAGAAATGAGTAATCGCATCCAGCACGTTATTCGCTCCGGTGGCAAAGGCCTGTCGTGAAACCTGTTTTTTACGACTACAGATATCACGATTAGTGCCTGAAAAGAGCAGCACATGCACTCACGCCGCAGCCGTTAGGCCGCGGCGCTTAACGTCTTTTGGCTGCCATTAACTGCGGCTCGTAATCTCAAGCAGGTGATACCCAAACTGGGTTTGTACTGGCCCGTGTACCTTATTCAGCTCATCGTTAAAGACGACTTTATCGAATTCTGGCACCATTTGCCCCGGGCCAAAGCTGCCAAGATCGCCGCCCTGACGTCCAGAGGGGCAACTAGAATGCTCCTTAGCCACTTCAGCGAAATCACGACCGTTTTCAATTTCTTGCTTCAGTGCATTGCACTGCTCTTCACTGCTTACCAAAATATGACGGGCGCTGGCGCGTGCCATAACAGTCTCCTTAATAAAAAGCCCCAAAGCGGCATTCCAGTTTATCACGCAGATAAAGCAGCTGAACGGTTTCTGTTGCGTTGTTATTCGCCCTCACTCCTCGCTTACCGTTGCGCATGCCCATTAACTTCAACTACAACCTTGGTATTATAGAGACTTTCGTTTATAATGCGCTGCAACAAACCCATTTTGGGCTGTTTGCAGGAGAACATAGTATGCCTCCCGATACCTCTACCGCAGCACATGTACAGCGCAGTTTGCGCCAGTGCCTTTCTACCGTCGCCGAGTTGCTTTACAACCATGGCCACGTCTTAGAAACCGTTACTTTGCCGCATCGCGGTTTAGCACGTAACGACTTGTCGTCACTAAAAAGTAGCGCATCAGAATGGGCAACCTGCCAGCAAGTGCTAGAAGCAAGCGAAGCCGCCACATTTAACGAATACGGTCGCTTTGTGCTCACCAGCATGGGCCGCGAGCTGATGTTTGACATGTTTGGCGAAGGCGCGGCTGACTGCGCTTAAGCCATTAGCCGCCCTGACCAAAACGCCACCTTCGGGTGGCGTTTTGCGTTACCTTACTCGTCTTTATGCCCCAAGCTCATCAAGTAAAGCGCCGCGGCGAGCGCTAGCACCGAAAGCGCGAGATAAATCGCATCTAACGGCGTGTCGAAGCGAATATCCACCACCGCACGAAAGAACTCGATAATTACCGCCAGAATCACGACGCGGGCTATTTTATCTTTCAACTGATCCAGCGACACTACGTTAAACGGGTGCTTGCGGTTACTGGCTTCAGCGATATCGATCCGCGAAACAAACAGGCGGTACACACCAAGCCCAAAGATCAGCAGCACAATCGCGATCAGATAGATATCCACCGCAACAATAATATCGGGCACAAGGGAGTCGTGTATGTTGGTATCGCTGCCCAAAAGATAATAGCGAAGCGTTCCTGCCACCACTTTAAAGATATCGATGGTGCCAACGACAAACAAACACACCGAACCCAAAAGGCTTGGCACCACAGCCAGCATGACCAAAAATCGAGAGTTCCATAACCAGCGTTCCGTCTTCCGCTCCCAAGGGTGCTGCTGTTCGGGTGTTTTTATAGGGTTATTGTCTTGTTGATTGGGGGTGTGACCTGTCATTGGGCGTACTCCTGTCCTGTACGGTTTCGCTCCATTACAAAAGATTCGCCGCCACCACAATGATGGTGGCAGCAGTGATGCCAATACCTAGCAAAACCGCCAATCCGTCGCGGGCAACTAACCCGAGACCTAAAAGCGATAGCGCCAGCCCCGCCCCATTGGCAGAAAAGGGAATAAACTCCATCGGTGGCATGGCCAACGCAACAATAAGCGCCGTTAGCGCCGTCAAACGGTTCCCCCAAAAGTCGGTTAGCCACGGCAAGCGTATGCGCAGCCAGCGATCAATCCAGCGGGCTGGCTTTTTCAAATACGGCAGGGAACGATCGAACTTGGTGCGCGCAATATGCCGACGCAGTAGCCACTGCGGCAACCAGAATTGCTTTCGCCCCACCAGTAATTGCACGGCCGTCAGCAGTACAACTGCCGCCATCAGCGTCGGCATACCGGGAATATCGCCAATCAGTGGGGCCAAGGTAATCAGGCCCGCCACTAACAGCATCGGGCCAAATGAACGTCGGCCTACCGTATTGAGAATGTCCTCCACGCTCACGCGTGAGCTAACGCGTCCCATATGCTCAAGCATGACAATTAATTGCGACAGGTTATATGCCTGCGCCCCGTCGTCGCGATGCTGCTCAACCTCATCTCGCCTCTCAGTCACGGTGCTTGAGTTGCTCCTTAAGCTGTTTGGGCACCTGTTTAATAATCAGGCGATCGGCACTTTCATCATACTCCACGCTTGAACCTAGCAGGTGCGAATCAAAGCTGATCGATACGCCGCCGGCTCGGCCGGTAAAGCGACGGAACTGGTTGAGGGTGCGCTTATCCGGCGGGATCTCCGCTGCCAACCCATAATCGGCGTGACGGATATGCTCATAAAATGCCTTAGGTTGCTTTTCATCGACCACTTCCGAGAGTTCATCGAGCGTCATCGGTTCGCCGCGACGCAGCTGTTCGTTGGCGTACCCTACCAGCGCATCGGTCTTTTCACGGCTCTCCTCGTCTTCAAGGTCTTCTTTCTCTACGTAGTCGCTAAATGCTTTGAGCAACGTACGCGTCTCAGCGGGCGCATCCACTCCTTCCTCAACCCCAAGCCACTGCGCAATGACTTCAGCAAGCTTCTTGCCGCCACGGTCTTTTAAAAACGAGACATATTGCGTTGCCGCCTCCCCTTCCTGCCACTGAGTAAGGTTGATGCGCGCAGACAACGTTAGCTGGCGCGTATTGAGCTGTGCCGCCGGCTCCGCGTGGTGCGCGGCATTGAGGCCAATGCCGTCGCGCTGATGCACCAGCGCCAGGAATAGGGTTTGCGTTTCGCCCTGTTGCTGATGCGTAAATAGCAGATAACCCCCAACAGAGAGATGCTCGGCCAGTGCGGTACTCAAGCGCTCGGTCAACGTCTGGGTGAAGGCCGCAAAGTCTTGTGCTTCGTCTAGGTAGGCGCGCAGTTCATGGGCGAAGCCTTGCGCCTGCCCATCAACAAAGCGCCCCCACCCCTTAGGCTTAGTGTTGTACGTGGCGTTTAACTCGCCCACTAACGTTTCCATCGCCGCACTCTCTTGCGGATGCGGTTCGCTGGCGGCAGTAACGCTTAGGCGTTCGCCATCGAGCGTTGGATCGAGGCGATGAACAATACTTTGCAATAGCGGCATAGCGTGAAGCGTTCCCCACGGTGGCGTGTTAATGGCTTAAGACGCGTTTTTATGGTTTAAGACGATAGCCAGTGCGAAAAATCCAGGCGATAGTGGCCAAGCACACAAGCAGAAAGAGCAGAATCATGACGACGCTGGCGACGATGCTCACGTCGCTGATGCCGTAAAAGCTCCAGCGAAAGCCGCTCACCAGATACACCACCGGGTTTAACAGCGTCACGCCTTGCCAAAAAGGCGGCAGCATATCGATGGAATAAAAGCTGCCGCCGAGAAAGGTCAGCGGTGTGATCACTAAAAGCGGCACGAGTTGCAGCTTATCAAAGCCATCCGCCCAAATACCGATGATAAAGCCGAGCATGCTAAACGTTACCGCCGTGAGCAGCAAAAAGAGCAGCATCCAAACCGGGTGGGCAATTTCCAGCGGCACGAAAAACCCGGCAGTGGCCAGAATAATAATCCCCAGCACCACCGACTTGGTCGCCGCCGCGCCAACATAGCCGATGACAATCTCAAAAAACGAAATCGGCGCGGAGAGCAGCTCATAAATACTGCCGGAGAACTTGGGGAAGAAAATGCCGAACGAGGCGTTGGAGACACTTTGGGTCAATAGCATCAGCATGATCAGCCCAGGCACAATAAAAGCCCCATAGCTCACCCCGCCAATCTCCTCGATACGCGAGCCGATTGCCGCGCCAAACACGACAAAATAGAGCGAGGTGGAAATCACCGGTGACACCACGCTTTGCAGCAATGTGCGCCGGGTGCGCATCATCTCGGCCATGTAGATGGCACGAACTGGATAAAGATTTAAATGGGATACGTTGAAACGAAAGAAATTCATGTGCGCTCCTTGACCAAGTCGACAAAGATATCTTCCAGCGAGCTCTGTCGAGTATGCAGATCTTTTACGCCGATACCGGCCGTATTGAGCGCACCCAGCAGCGCCGATATGCCGTCATCACCGGCTTGCTGTGAGGCGCTTTTATAGCGGTATATCAACTCATCGCCAACCTCATTTTGCGTTAGCGCAAAGCCAGAAAGCGCCGGCGGCAACGTGTCTAGGGGCTCAAAGAGCTGAACGGTGAGCTCTTTGCGCCCAAGCTTTTCAATCAGCGCGTGCTTCTCTTCCACCAACACGATCTTGCCGTGGTTGATCACGCCGATGCGATCCGCCATTTCCTCGGCTTCCTCAATGTAGTGCGTGGTGAGAATGATGGTGACGCCGCGGTCGCGCAACTCGCGCACCACCTCCCACATTTCGCGGCGCAACTCCACGTCAACGCCAGCGGTAGGCTCATCGAGAAACAAAATACGCGGCTCATGGGAAAGCGCCTTGGCAATGAGCACACGGCGCTTCATCCCGCCAGAGAGAGTAATCAGCCGATTGTTGCGCTTCTCCCACAGCGTCAGGGCTTTGAGCACTTGCTCGATATGGCCCGGATTGGGCGGCTTACCGAACAAACCACGGCTAAAACTCACCGTGTTCCAGACAGTCTCGAACGCCTCGTTGGTCAATTCCTGGGGCACCAGCCCAATGCGTTCACGGGCAGGACGGAATTCCTTAACATTATCAAAACCGTCCACCCACACCGTGCCTTGCGTGGGCGATACCAGCCCACACACCGCACTAATCAGCGTTGTTTTGCCTGCGCCGTTAGGGCCGAGCAGTGCAAAAATCTCACCGCGCTGAATTGACAGGTCCACCTGCCGAAGCGCCTCAAAGCCCCCAGCAAAGGTCTTGCTCAGGCCTTCGATACGTATAATAGAATCGCTCACTGCCTGCTCCTGGCACCGAAAATGGATAAGACCTCGATTGTACGCACATACCACCCGTTCCCCTACGTGATAAGGGCTGGTATCGTCTTATGACTTTTTAAACTGAATACAACGTTAAGGATGGTTCATGACTTCTACTAACACCCGCAAATTCCGGCTTGTCACTCGCAGCGACTTCGACGGTTTGGTTTGCGGCGCCCTTCTGAAGCACTTGGATTTGATCGACGACATTACCTTCGTCCACCCAAAGGACATGCAGGATGGCAAGATTGAGATCACCGATCGCGATATCACCACCAATTTGCCCTACGTGCCCGGCTGCCATCTGGCCTTTGACCACCACTTAAGTGAAACCCTGCGCAACACCGAACGCGCTGATAATCACATTATCGACCCTGATGCGCCTTCTGCGGCCCGTGTGGTGTTCGACTATTACGGCGGCCACGACGCCTTCCCGGCGCGCTGGGACGACATGATGGACGCCGTCGATAAAGGTGATTCCGCGCAGTTCAACAAAGACGAAATTCTTGACCCGCAGGGTTGGGTGCTTCTCAACTTCATCATGGACGCGCGCACTGGCTTAGGGCGTTTCCGTGAGTTCCGTATTTCCAACTATCAGTTGATGATGAAGCTGATTGACTACTGCCGTGAGCACACCATCGAAGAGATCCTCGCGCTTGATGACGTGCGCGAGCGTGTCGAGCTTTACCGTGACCACGAAGATAAAGCGAAAGAACAAATAACCCGCTGCGCCACGGTTCACCGCAACCTCGTCGTGCTCGACCTGCGCGACGAAGACACCATTTACGCCACCAACCGTTTTGTGGTCTACGCGCTTTACCCGGAGTGCAATATTTCCATCCACGTCATGTGGGGTTTAAAACAGCAAAATACCGTGTTTGCGATTGGCAAATCAATTTTGAACCGCACAAGCCAAACCAACGTGGGCGAGCTGTGCCTTGAATACGGCGGTGGTGGTCACCTTAATGCTGGCACCTGCCAAATCGACAACGATAAGGCCGAAAGCACGCTCACCGACATTATCGCCAAGATCAACGCTGACGGCTGACACCTTATTTACGCGGCGCTGATACGATTCAGCGCCGCGCTATGCCTACCTAAACGTTCAGGCGCTTTATCCGCTGCCGGCGCCGTTAAAAAATGCCGGCCTCCTACCCAGTAAAGCGGCTGACTCAGCGTCACTTCCTTCGGCTCGCCGTGCATCATGCACAGCAGCACGTCATCACTCTCGGTAGGGTGCCAATGGGGTAAAAGCTCAAACGGCGCCTGCTGTGAGCGACGCGCCGCCACCACTCCGATTTCTGGCTGACAGTGGAGCTCAATCACCTGCGAGACGCCTTTCGCCAACAACGTGCGATACGTTTTTACCGCGAGCGGCTCGGTGGCAATCGCGGTGACATTCATCGGCAGCGCCGGCAAACGCTGGGCTAACTGATGCCAGCCCTCAGCGCTGGTTACCATCGCATCGCCCGGCATCAGGGTGTGCAATGCATTGGCATAATCAAAAAGCGACAGCGAGCGCCACCCTGCTTGCTCCGGCAACAACAGGGTAAACATAAACCCTGAGACGGTTTGCGGTGAAAGCCAGTGGATCACGGTGCGCGACGCCGATGTTGTCGAACCTAACAGCAGCTGCAGCGCTTTCGCCTCGTCACACAACGCTCCCGCATCGTGCGGATGCTGCTCTGGGAGCTCAAAGCTAAACGCGCCAGCGGCAGAAAGCTCATAAAGCCATAGGGTCGAAAACCGCGGCGCCTCAGCGCTAAGTGAGCGAGCCCATTCATCTAGTGTGACAGCGCTGTCGGGTAATAATGTTTCCGTCTGCTCGGGGGTGAGATCAAAAAAGCGCTGGATATCGTGGCGTAGTTTAGGCCAAGCCGCCGTACCGACGGCAGGCAACATTCCCGTGTCAGAGCCTGCTTGCTCAGCCAATGAGCGCAATAAACGCAGAAGTGACGAACTTGAGAGCGATAACATAATGCGTCCTGATTAATTAGCTTGCGCCGTTGTTCCATTTGGCCGCGAGCTTACGACCATGTATTACTTCTGTCAAAGAATTAGCCTTATTAAGGCTGTCTATGGCGCCACCCATCACACTCAACCAACGGATAAATCGCGTTTATTTAATTCGCTCCCAAACGGCATACGCTATACGAACGCCAAATAAAGAAAAGCTATACACAGTTTACGCCTTAGCGACGCAGCTCTAGTGATTCACCCCTCAAGCCACAAGCACGTCACTCGATCCCCTTCATTGACTTGGGCATCAGGCGGTATCACCGCAAACGCATTCGCCGTGATACAGGTCGACAGCACCCCCGAGTTTTGATCCTCAAATGCCTCTGCTAACGCCCCTTCCGGCGTGAAGCGCAGCTGCACACGCATATAGTGCTGGCGAGGGCCGGTTGAGGTGGAAAACCCCGCGTGGGCGGTGACCTCAGGCAACGACGCCAGCGCCGGGGTTGCCAGAAGCGCCCCCATCAACGGGCGCAGAAACAGCCAAGCGCCCACAAAGCTCGATACCGGGTTTCCCGGCAGCCCCACAAAGCGCGCCCCTCCCCGAGAATTGGGTAAGCGCCCAAGCGCCAGCGGTTTGCCAGGGCGAATCGCCAGCCGCCAGAGATTAAGCTCACCCAGTTGCTCCAGCGCCGCTTTGACGTGATCCTCCTCGCCGACGCTAACCCCGCCGGTGCTGACCACCACATCGGCGTCTTCAGCGGCTTGTTGCAACAGCCCCACGGTCTGAGCGAAATCATCCGGCACGCTGACCAGGCTGACCACCTCAGCGCCGAAGTTTTCTAGCAGGCGTTTAAGCATCGGGCGGTTGGAGTTATAAAGCTGCCCTGGCGCCAACGGCTTACCTGGGTCGACGATCTCATCGCCGGTCGAAAGCAGCGCCACCTTAGGGCGCCGACGCACATCAACCTCTACCACGCCCTGCCCTGCCAAGTGGCCTAGGGCAGCGGCCTCCAGGCGAGTGCCGGCGGTCAACAGGGTCGCGCCCGTTTGCACATCACGCCCGCGCCGGCGGATGTTATCACCTGTCGGAATATTCGCTGGAATATCGGCGACGTCGCCGTCACGCTCGACGCGCTCCTGCATGACCACGCAATCCGCACCCGGCGGGATTTCACCGCCGGTAAAAATCCGCGCACAGGTGCCAGGGGCAAGCGGCGTGGCCGACACCCCCGCCGCAATACGCTGGCTCACCGGCAACCGCTTGCCAGCATCAGCGGCGCGTAGCGCGTAACCATCCATCGCGCTGTTATCAAACCCCGGCACGTCAAGCTGAGCGTTAACGTCCTCGGCCAACACACGCCCAGGCGCGTCCGTAAGCGCGATGCGCTCGCTTTTAAGCGGGTGAATGTCCGCCAGCAGCGCAGAAAGCGCGTCGTCGATCAAAGCCAGCTCAGCCATGCTGACCCCGCTCGGGAATCACCAGGTTGGCAAAGTTGCAGGGCTTGTGGCGGCTGTCGAGTTGCTCGGCGAGAATGCCGTCCCAGCCGGTGCGGCAGGCGCCGGTGGAGCCTGGCAAGCAAAAAATCACCGTGGCGTTGGCAAACCCGCCAAGGCAGCGGCTTTGGATGGTGGAGCTGCCGATTTCCTCGCCGCTGAGCAAGCGAAACCGCTCGCCAAATCCTTCGATGCGCTTATCGAGCAGCACGGAGACCGCCTCAGGCGTGGAGTCGCGGCCGGTAAAGCCGGTACCGCCGGTGGTGATAATGACCTGCACCTCGGGGTCGGCAATCCACGCCGACACCAGCGCGCGGATCTGGTAGACATCGTCCGCCACGATACGCTTTTCCGCCACCCGGTGGCCGGCACTCGTGGCCCGCTCGACCAGCGCTTGGCCGCTGCGGTCGGTCTCTTCGGTGCGGGTATCGGAGATGGTCAGCACCGCTACGCTTAACGGGATCATTGCCTGGCTCATGTCGTTACGCCTCCTGATCTTGAGAACGGGCTTTTTTCTGCGCTTGGCGGGCGTCGAACGCTTCTAACTGCTCGGGCGTTGCGGGCTTTTGGTAAGCCGCTTTCCACTCGCTGTAGGGCATACCGTACACGTACTCGCGCGCCGCTTCGTAGTCGAGCGCTTCACCGCGCGCCTCGGCGGCACTGACCAGCCATTTGGAAAGGCAGTTACGGCAGAAATCGGCCAGAATCATCAGGTCGATATTCTGAACGTCTTTATTGTCATCGAGGTGTTGGAGCAGACGGCGAAAGGCGGCGGCTTCGAGTTCAGTACGGGTAGCATCGTCAAACTGCTGCATGGTGACTCCTGAATATAAGAAAACGATTAACGTGCTGAAAGGATAACAAAAGACACCGCCTGTAGGCGGTGTCAAAAGTCGAACGCATCATTAATGACTCATCACTAAAGGATACAAATTAGCTGGGCCGTGATGGTTCGGCGTCACCCGGGCTGTTATCCCCTTTTTGTGCGGCGATTTCCTCTTCCGAAAGCGCCTGATCCTTGACCTCTTCGTACCACAAGTTGTGGTGCTCTTTGGCCCAGGTTTCATCCACATAACCGGTGGTCATACCTTCCAGCGAGCCTTCGGTGCCGAGGGTGCCGATATAGATATGCCCCAGCGCTACCGCCGTTAAACCGAGTGCACCCACCGCATGGATGATATTGGCCCACTGCATGGTGTCGCGTCCCTGGCCATAGTTGGGGAAGTCGAGCACAAAGCCACTTGCGATCACAAGCAACCCGACGGTTGCCAATAACCAGTACCACGCTTTTTCCCCACCGTTGGCAAAGCCGGCATCCACGTGGCCTTTACCGATCATGCCGCCGCCTTTCTTGAACCATATCAAGTCATGCTTTTTCGGCATATTGTCTTTGAGCAGTTTGAGCAGCAGCACCACCAGCAGGATGCCGAAGATGGGACCCAGGTAGTTGTGTAGCAGCTTGGAGCCGGAAATCATGCTGGCCCAAAACGCATCGCCAAACAGCGTGCGAAACACAAACTTGCCGTACAACAAATTCAAGCCCGTCAGCGCCAGCACGATGAACAATGTCGCTACCGTCCAATGTAGCGACCGCATCAACAGCGGCCAGCGAAACAGCTTTTTACCGGTTCGCGGCTCATCCAGCTGTTTACGCCCCACGATAAGGTAGAACAGCGTGATCACACCGGCCATCCCCAACACCACAATCAACCCATACGGGGATACCCAACGGTTACGCAGCTGGCGCCAGGTTTCTCCGCTGGCGTTGATGAGGTTGTAATTACTGTCAGCACGCGAATCACGGTAGTTGGCACCGGTTTCACCGCTGCGGACTTGACGCCACTGATCCGCATCAATGGCAGGGGCCGCAGTGGTCATCTCGCGCTCAGGGTCGGCCTGTGCTACCGCAAGCTGAGTAAACCCCAGCGTTGCCACAAGCACGAGTGCCAGACACAACCACCGCCACAGGTCTGAACGTATCAGGTTCATGATGGACCTCCTTACCCTTTACGGGCAGCATCATAGGCGAGGTTGTCCGCACTAGCCCGTGGGTTGTTGGACCAGGCACCGTCTTCATGGCCACGCTGCACCACACGCTGACGGAAGATGTCGGCCACTTCTTGAGCATCGCCGGCGAGCAGCGCCTTGGTGGAGCACATTTCCGCGCATAGCGGTAACTTGCCCTCGGCGATGCGGTTGGCGCCATACTTTTCGTATTCCTCTTCTTTGCTTTCTGCTGGGCCACCGGCGCAGAAAGTACACTTGTCCATCTTGCCGCGCTCGCCAAAAGCATTCTGTTTGGGGAACTGCGGTGCGCCGAACGGGCAGGCGTAGAGGCAATAGCCGCAGCCGATGCACAGGTCTTTGTCGTGCAGCACGATGCCGTCATCGGTTTTATAGAAGCAGTCGGTCGGACAGACGGCCATGCAGGGCGCGTCGTCGCAGTGCATACACGCCACCGAAATCGACATCTCGTCGGCTTCACCATCGTTTAGGGTCACCACGCGGCGGCGCTGAATGCCCCACTCGACCTCGTTGGCGTTTTTACAGGCGGTGACACAGCCGTTGCACTCGATGCAGCGCTCTGCGTCACACATAAATTTCATTTGAGCCATGGTGTTCTCCTTTAACGGCGCGGAAATGGCTCCCGCACCGTTGGTACGTCAGGTCTGAGCTTAGGCGCGTTCAATACGACACAGCGTGCATTTTGTTTCCTGCATTTGTGTCACGGTGTCGTAGCCGTAGGTGGTTGCGGTGTTCGCCGCTTCCCCTAATACATAAGGCGCTGAACCTTCAGGGTAACGGTCGTGCAGGCTTTCGCCTTGGAACATGCCGCCAAAGTGGAACGGCATGAAGACGACTTCCCGCGCGACACGCGGCGTCACCAGCGCTTTCACTTTCACGCGGCCGCCTTCAGCCCCTTCAACCCACACCATATCGCCATCGCGGATGCCGATATCGTTAGCCAGTGCCGGGTTGATCTCGACGAACATCTCCTGCTGTAGCTCAGCGAGCCACGACATAGAGCGCGTTTCTTCACCGCCGCCTTCGTACTCCACCAGGCGACCCGAGGTCAGAATGATCGGATAACGATCGCTGTTGTCGTTTTGCTGGATGCTCTGGTAAAGCGTGGGCAGACGATAATGTGAGGCCACGTCGTCCCACGTCGGGTAATCCTCGACCAAATCGCGGCGGCTGGTGTAGAGCGGCTCGCGGTGTTTGGGGATCGGGTCGGGGAAAGTCCAGACGTTACAGCGCGCCTTGGCATTACCAAACGGCGCACAGCCGTGCTCGATAGCCACGCGCTGGATACCGCCGGAAAGGTCGGTTTTCCAGTTCTGGCCTTCGGCAGCGGTTTTTTCTTCAGCGGTCAGGTCATCCCACCAACCCAGGTCTTTAAGCATCTGGGCGGTAAATTCCGGGTAACCATCCTCAATGTCAGAACCGGCACTGAAAGAGCCGTCAGCCAGGATATTCTCGCCATCACGCTCCACCCCGAAGCGGGCGCGGAACGTCAGGCCGCCTTCAGCCACCGGTTTGCTGGTGTCATAGAGAATCGGCGTTCCGGGATGCCCCATCTCGGCGGTGCCCCAGCAAGGCCACGGCAACCCATAGTAGTCACCATCGGCGGGGCCACCTTGACCCTTGAGATCGCGGAAGCTGAACGTGTGCCAGTTTTGCTGGTGCTCTTTCAAACGCTCTGGGCTCTGGCCGGTGTAACCCACCGTCCACATACCGGCGTTGAACTCACGGGTAATGTCTTCAATTACCGGCTCGTTGTTTTCCACCCGTATGTTTTTAAAGAGCTCCTCGGCAAAGCCTAGCTTCTGTGACAAGAGATACATGATCTCGTGGTCAGGCTTGGACTCAAACAGCGGCTCAATGACTTTATCGCGCCACTGGATTGAGCGGTTAGTCGCGGTCACGCTGCCGGTGGTTTCAAACTGTGTTGCCGCAGGCAGCAGATAAACGCCGTCGGTACGGTCGTGCATAACGCCAGCAACGGTGGGGTAAGGGTCGACGATGACCATCATTTCCAGCTGCTTCATCGCCTGTTGCATTTCCGGCCCGCGGGTTTGCGAGTTAACCGCATGCCCCCAGTAGAACATCGCTTTCAGCTTGGAGCGCTGGGAGATGTTCTCGTCCTCTTCCAACACGCCATCGACCCAGCGCGACACCGTAATGCCGCTTGAGTGCATCGGCTTGCCGTCAACGTACTCAGTGTCATCAAAGCGGCTTTGTAGCCACTCATAATCCAAGCCCCAAACGCGCCCCCAATGCCGCCAGGCACCTTCGGCCAGGCCGTAGTAGCCTGGCAGCGAATGCGACATAAGCCCCAAATCGGTGGCGCCTTGCACGTTGTCGTGGCCGCGGAAGATATTGGCACCGCCACCCGATTTGCCGATGTTACCCAGCGCCAGCTCCAGGATGCAGTAAGCGCGGGTGTTGTTATTGCCGGTGGTGTGCTGGGTACCGCCCATACACCAAACGATACACCCGGGGCGGTTATCCGCTAGCCGCTTGGCCGTGTCATACATCGCCTCTTCGGGCACACCGGTAATGCGCTCAACTTCCGACGGCGTGAAGTTCGCCACTTCGGCGCGCACTTCATCAAGGGCGTAAACGCGCTGGTTGATGTATTCGCTATCTTCCCAGCCGTTTTCAAAAATGTGCCACAAAAGCCCCCAGATAAAGGCAACGTCAGAACCGGGGCGAAGACGCACAAACTTATCGGCCTTGGCCGCCGTGCGGGTAAAGCGCGGATCCACCACAATGATCTCAGCGTTGCTACGCTCTTTGGCGAGCAAAATATGCTGCATCGCCACCGGGTGAGCTTCACTCGGGTTAGAGCCGATAAACATGATCGACTTCGAGTTTTGGATATCATTGAGCGAGTTGGTCATCGCCCCGTAACCCCAGGTATTGGCCACGCCGGCAACGGTGGTGGAGTGACAAATACGCGCTTGGTGGTCGGTGTTGTTGGTGCCGGCGAGCGCAGCGAACTTGCGCATCAAATACGCCTGCTCGTTATTGAACTTGGCCGAACCTAGCCAGTAGATGCTATCCGGGCTGTACTGCTCGGAAAGTTCCAGCACTTTGTTGCCGATCTCTTCGATGGCATCGTCCCAGCTCATGCGCTGCCATTCGCCATTGACGAGCTTCATGGGGTATTTCAAACGACGGCTGGAATGACCGTGCTGACGCAAAGAAGCGCCCTTAGCACAGTGGGCGCCGCGGTTAATCGGATGATCAAAGGCAGGCTCTTGCTTGGTCCATATTCCTTCCTGAACCTCGGCATACACGCCACAGCCGACCGAGCAGTGCGAGCAAATGGTCCGTTTGGTTTCCACTGGCGAATCCAGTACCGGGGTTTTATCCGCCGATTCGGCGCGCTGCATCATGGGAGCGCCCATAAAGCCAGCCGCAGCGACACCACCGGTAGCCGCCCCGCTACGCTTTAAAAACTGACGGCGGCTGATACCCAGACCGCTCGCCTTGGACGCGGTTGTTTTGCGAGTTAAACGCATGGCAATTCTCCTGGCGTTGGCCGTCAATCACGCAGCGTCGCGTAGAAGGCTCGGATATGGTCGGTTTCACGGTAGTTAACCGATTCTTTATCGCGCTCATTGGCGGGGGCGTCGGCATTGGCCAAGGTGACATGGCCTACCGCGGCGGCCGCACCGGCAGCAGCGGTACCTAAACCCACGGTTCTCATGAACCGGCGGCGCTCAGGGTTGTGTGACTTCTGCATGGGGCTCTCCTCTTTCATGCCAGGTCTTTTATACTATTATGCATGGCAGGCAGCGTTGACCGAGACGCTAGGGCTGCGGCTCAACGATACGCACGGGCACCTCACTTGCCGCCACGCGCAAACGTGCCTGTTCGCTCTCCATAAAAGCGCTGCCTAATTCGCCTAGCGCTGCATAGAAAGCAGTATCCACCTGCGCTAGGTCACCCATACAGCTGGCAGCCCAAGGCGCTAAGTGGTGGTAAAAAAATCTCCCTTGCTCGTGCTCATCCGCGTCCATCGTGTCCGTGTGAACCAACATGGCCATGACTTCGCACAGCGCCGCTAAGTGGTCCTCCGGGTCGCGGGTATGTTCGCTACGTTCAATGCCGAGCGTTTTCAAATCTTGGCGCAACGCAACGAGCGCGGCTTCCATCAGTTCGCCCTGGCGGTACCACGACGCGTAAGGCGTGATCTCGCCCTGAATTACGCCGACCAAATGACGAAAATGCGCGCGCTCCAGCGCCTCAGGCGTTGCTGCGGCCGCCGCCTCTGCCAAGCCTTGCCACGCAGCGGCAAGGCGGGTGCCATCACGCTCGATTTCGAGCTCGGCTAACCAATCAAGCAGCTCAGCATCGGGGGCCTGGCGTAAAAGCGCCGCAAGCAGCGCGTAAATATCGGCCCGTAACGCGCGCTCTTCAGCCAACGTATTGTGGGATAATGGCGTCTCATCGCTCATTGCTTACACCTTCAATTGCGCGTTGGGGTCACGAGCCAAGGTCTGCCAGACGTCTTTTACGCGGCAGTCTTCGCACATTTCGAGGCGCGCCATGGCGTCACCGGCAAAATAGGGGTGATCCGCCAGCTTCTCTTTGATCGTGGCAACGGTGCTTACCGTGGCAAACGGCTTGCCGCAAGAGATGCACGCAAACGCGGCTTCTTCATGGCAAACGTGCCGTTCGGCGCGTTCGGACGCGGCGAGAAAGCCAGGCTCCAGGGTGATGGCGTTTTCCGGGCAGGCCTCCTCGCACAGACCACACTGCACGCAGTCCGCCTCCAGAAAACTCAGCGCTGGTTGATCGATCCCGGCTTTCAGCGCAGGGGTCGGACAATTGCTCACACACGCCATGCACAGGGTACAGGCGTCGCTATCCACGTTAATGGCGCCATACGCCGCACCACTTGGCATGGCATGACGCTCTCCGCTGGGCTCGCCTAAGCCCGCCAACCGGCTCAGCACTTGGTTAAAGCGTGCGCGTTTTTCCGGCGCGTTAAGCGTGAGCGGCTCATCAGTGAGGGGCAAATGCTTGGGCATCGCGCTTTGTGCCTGGGGGTCATCTGCCGCAAGCGGCTGAATGCGATCCGCGTCAAGCCCTAGTGACTCAAGCAGCGTACGCGCCTGTGCGACTTGCTGGCCGAGAAACGCGGTTAATCTGGCGGGCATATTGGCGTGATACTGCAGGCGAATCTCGCCGGCGCCGGCAGCCAACCCGGTCAACCACTGGTCGTGGCCGGCAGCGCCAAGCTCCTCAAGCGGGACATCAAGCACGTGCCCGGCGACATGAGAGCCTGCTTGCTGCTCTTCCTCCAATGTGTCGTAAGTCACAAAGCGCAACACCGGCGCACTGCCACCGGCGTCGCGATACGCGGCAAGCCAGGTTGAGAGTGTCTCCTGCTGACGACGGGTTTCGGGCAAGCGAAACTCAATCGCCCCGGTGGGGCAGGCGCTGGTGCAGCTGCCTACGCCCTGGCAAAGGAAAGGGTCGATTTCAATTTGCGATTCAATGCGCCCTTGGTGGCTTGAAATCGCATCGGCCGGGCACACATCCAAACAACGCGTACAGCCAACATTGCCGCTAGACGAGTGGGCGCAAAGGTCGCTATTGACTTGGAAATAGCGCGGTTTATCAAACTCACCCACCAGTTCAGTAAACTGCTCAAGCGCGTCGCTGCGTGCCTCTACCTGCTGCCAGTCAAGTACCACGTAGCCAGGCGGCGGTAACTCCACCGGCAGGCAGGGCGTGGAGTTCACATCGAGAATCATATCGAACGTTTCGCGCTCAATCAGCGCGCGGGCAAGATCAAGCGGTTCATCGCCATTGATCTCCACCTTAAACGCACCTAGATGGCCGCTGATACGCAGCTTTTGTGCTTGAGCGCGGGTTAGCGCTTGAGTAGTGAGCGTCTCGGTGGCCGCGAGCAGATCATCATCGCTACTTTTTCCGTTCGCTTCTGCCTCGTCTGTTTGGGTGGCATTGGGCGCGGTAAAGACCAGCGTCAATGACGCCAGCCCCCGCCCTTGCAGAGCGCGGGCGGCTTGTCGGGTGTCGCGCTCACTGCCAAGCAGTAGCGCATGACCCCGACTGTGGTAGGTCACATTGGCGGGCGTTAGATTGACTGGCCAGGAGATGCGCTGACGCACCGCCTCTTTCGCCTGGGCGTTACGTGCGTCATCGACTGACGCCACTTGGATATGTTGGTTCATGTGTTCTCACGGTCAGGTGTCTTCTTGTTATATGTATGAAATATGCTTTTCTATATTAATAAAGGCTATTTTAATATAAGCCGTTGGTGATATCACGCTGAGTTAATCTTGTTATTTAGCGTATGGCGAAAATGGCCTACTTGCCAAACTATTTTCAACGGTGGTCATGCTGTTCAACGTTTGAATAATATTCGCTGTGTTTATCATCGGTGTCGTCTTGCGTCTCTGGCACCGTGTCATCTTTTTGAGACGGTTCGGGCTCGGTATCAGCGTGCTCGGGATCAGCGTGCTCTGCGGGCTTCTCATCCAGCGCTTCCTCGACTTTTTTGGTCCACTGGCGCACTTTATCGGCCATCTCCGCCGCCATGGGCTTCATTTGTGCTTTGAAGTCGTGATCGTAATCGTTAAGACCATCGCGCACGTTGTAATCACCGGTCGACCACAGCCGCCTAAGCGCTTTTCGCCGCAGCGCCGAGCTCACTCCGGGTGACATAAAAGCGCTGAAATCACTCCCTGCGGCTAACGTGTCGGGGTCAGGTAGCGTGTGATCCAAGCTTCCCGGCTCGAGCGGCGCGGTGGCCTCGTGTGTTTCATCGGCCGCATCACCTCCTTCTTCACTGCCCTCTTCCACCTGATGGAAACGTTCGGAATCCTTAAACTCATTTTCTGCGGACGTGACCGCCTTCTCAAGGGGAGGCGTTTCAACGCGCGACGGAGTGTCATCAGATACCTCGTCCACGGGCAAGCCGCGCTTGGCCCGCGACCAGCGTTCAAAACGGCTCATTGCGGATTCTCCTTGGTTGGCTGTTCTTTGGCACGGCCAGCCCCTTTGCGCTTTTTCTTGCGCCCTTCGGGTGGCGCCTCACCGTGGCGGGCAAGATACCCTTCGATCCACATCTGAATCGCCATCGGCATCGGCGCTTCCAGCACTTGCTGCTCGCCGTCCATCCAGCTCGCGGCGACGTCTTGGCTTGCGCTGATGGCATCAGGCGATGGGTCCTCCCCGGTAAACCCGGCACGCACAAATAAACGCGGTGCTTGCGAGGTTAGGTTAAAACGGTAAGCGGCGCGCTCGGTCATGGTCAGCTGCAGCCACAGCGTGTAAGGGCCTTCTTCGCCAGGCGTGAGCGAATCAATTCGCCATTGGCGCAGGCGAAACTTACCCACGTGCTTCTCTTCTGCCGTAAGCGTTACGCTCAGCGGCCGTGTATTGTCAGACATCACGCGATCTCTCCCGTCGGCAAGTGAAATCAAACACTAGGCTAGACAAGTAAGCACACAGGGCGCCATCATCGTCAATATCGACAATTTTACTCAAGTATTAAAATAAGCGAGGAACGCCGGATGCCCGCAATTGCGTTAAGTCATGCCCGCTTACCCGCCACCACGCAGGTGCAGGTGCTCGACGCCTACGGCGATACCCGCGAGCAGGCGATTGCCGCCGAGCGGGCGCTGACGATATACCTCAATAAGCGCGAAATCGTCACGCTGATGAGCCTTGGCGATGACCCGGAGGCGCTGGTTGTTGGCTACCTGCGCAATCAAGGGCTTTTGCGCCAAGCGGAAGACCTGATTGCCGTGCAAGTGGACTGGGACGTGGAAGCCGCGGTCGTCGCCACGCGCCATTTGCCCGACGACCTTGATGAGCGCTTAGGCCAGCGCACTGTGACCACCGGCTGCGGTCAAGGCACGGTATTTGGCAAGCTACTCGACCAGACCTCCCTCACGGCGTTACCGGAAACGCCGCTTGCGCAATCAACGCTTTACGCGTTATTGAAAAACCTCAACGCCTACAACGAAACGTACCGCAGCGCCGGCGCCGTTCACGGCTGCGCGCTGTGCCGTCAGGCCGAAGTGCTTGATTTCGTCGAAGACGTGGGCCGCCACAACGCCGTGGATACCCTTGCCGGGCGCCAATGGCTGCATGAAGCCGAAAGTAACGACGCCGATATATTCTACACCACCGGGCGTTTGACGTCGGAGATGGTGCTTAAAGTCGCCCAGATGGGCATCAGCGTGTTGGTATCGCGTTCCGGCGTGACGCAAAAAGGCGTCGAACTTGCCGAGCGCTTTGGCGTGATGCTGATCGCCCGCGCTAAAGGCAAAAATTTTCAAGCGCTCAACGCCGACGGCCGTCTGACGCTCGACGCCATTCCGCCGCGTCCACCCAAAGAGCGCAGCTCAAAAGAACTCTCAGCGCCAGCAATGGCTAACAGCGCTGACGCCACCACGGAGGCCCGTTCATGATCCCTGCAAGCGACATCACCGGCATGATTCTCGCCGGTGGCCAGGGCCGCCGCATGGGCGGCCGCGATAAAGGATTAGAGCCGTTTGCCGGCACACCGCTGGTTGAGCACGTGAGACTGCGCCTGCGGGGTCACGTGGCGGAGCTACTCGTCAACGCCAACCGTAACATCGACGCTTACCTCCCCTTCGCTGATCGTGTGATCGAAGACGCCGAGGGCGGTTTTCAAGGCCCGTTGATGGGGATTTACAGCGGTTTGCGCGCGGCAAAAACGCCGTGGCTACTTATCACCCCCTGCGATACGCCGGCGCTTCCGCGGGATCTGGTCGCGCGCCTGGTGGGAGGGATCGGTGACAATAACATCGGTGTGGCTTTTGATGGCGAGCGTTTGCACCCGGTAGTCGCGTTGATCCGCACTGATCTCGCCGATGATCTGTATGCGGCGCTCGCGGCGGGCGAACGTAAGATCGACCGCTGGTACGCGCACCATCCGTGGTGTCGTATCATGATGGAAGACGCCGCCTCGGCCTTCGCTAACTTGAATACCGATGAAGAAAAAGCGCGCCTGGAAGCGGCCTTAAAGGAAGGCGCTTTATGACGCCGTCTCCTCATTCCACGCTGCCGCCTGCCGCACGCGCGTCTTCAACGCTTTCGTGCTTTGACCTCGGCGAGCAAATGTTAAGCGTCGACGAGGCTCGCGCCGCACTGGCCACCTTGGTCGAGCAGCCGGTCGGCACCGAGCGTATCCCGCTGTCACTCGCCCACGGGCGGCGCTTGGCAGACGCCATTCACGCCCCCATTAACGTGCCGCAAAACACCAACGCGGCGATGGACGGCGTCGCGCTGGCCTGGGAAAACGCCGAGCAAACGCGCTGGACGCTTTCCGGCACGGTGTTTGCTGGCGAGCATTGGGAACACCCCGTGCCGGCCGGCCACTGCGTCACGATTACCACCGGCGCGCCACTACCGGCGGGCACCGACACAGTTATTATGCGTGAACAGCTAGCAGAGCACGGTGATCACGTCATCATTAATGCCCCCGAGCGCGTCAAACGTGGCCAGAACGTGCGCCAGGCCGGAGAAGATATTCGCAAAGGCGCCATGGCGCTTTCCACAGGCACCCGGCTTGATGCGGCGCGCTTGGGGCTTATCGCCTCGCTTGGCTTTGCCGACGTGAGCGTTTACTGCCGCCCACGGGTCGCGGTGTTTTCTACCGGTAACGAAGTGACCGCTCCGGGCGAGCCGCTTCCCGCCGCCGGGATTTACGACACCAACCGCTTCACCCTGACCGGATTACTGCATGAGCATGGCGCCGAGGTAGTGGATCTCGGCATTTTGCCCGATGACGCCGACGCGATTCGTGAGGCGCTGGCCCACGCCGCCGAAACAAGCGATTTGGTACTCACCAGCGGCGGTGTCTCGGTCGGCCAGGCTGACTTTACCCGCGACGCGCTACAAGCACTGGGGCGGCTTACCTTTTGGCGCGTGGCGATTCGCCCCGGCAGACCGCTCGCTTGCGGTCAACTGGGCGAAAGGCGTACCCCTCTGGTGGGATTGCCGGGTAACCCGGTGGCGGTTATGGTTACCTTTTTACAGTTTGTGGTACCGCTTTTACAGCGCTTAGAACACCAACCGGTAGCGCCACCGAGGCGGTTCACCGCCATCACCGATGAAACGCTTTCAAGTCGCCTGAATCGCTGCGATTTTATTCGCGGCGTCTACCAACATGACGTAACAGGACAACTTCACGTACGCAGCACCGGCGCGCAAGGGTCAGGGATTTTGACCTCAATGGTCGCCGCTAATTGCCTAATCGAGCTGCCCGATGAGCGAGCAGATATCACCCCTGGCGAGACGGTAACGATCCAACCGCTTGATAGCGTCAATACATAAAGCCGTCAGAGTTCACCCGACAAGCTCTTTCGACAAGCTCTTTTGACAAGCTCAGGGCGAACGGCACAGTCGGAATGAGCGGCACAGTCGGAACGAATGACATAGCCGAAACGAACGGCATAAAGAGAAGAGGCTCAATTGACCATGACAGAGCACGTAAAAACACAACAACTCATCGACAGTTTTGGCCGTCGGGTCAACTACGTTCGGCTATCGGTCACCGACCGCTGCGACTTCCGCTGCGTCTACTGCATGAGCGAAGAGATGACCTTCCTCCCGCGCGCGCAGGTGCTCACCCTAGAAGAAATGGGCATGGTGGCCCGCGCGTTCACCGAAATGGGCGTGGAGAAAATCCGCTTAACCGGCGGCGAGCCGCTGGTACGCCGCGGCGTCGAGCAGTTAGTCGATGAAATCGGCACGCTCCCGGGGCTTAACGACTTCACCATGACCACCAACGGCGCAAGCTTGCGCAAACATGCCCAGCGCCTACGTCAGGGCGGCTTAACGCGGTTGAACATTAGCCTCGATTCGCTCGACCCCGGCCGCTTCAAGCGCCTGACGCGCACCGGCGAGCTGGCCAAGGTGATCGACGGCATCCACGCCGCAAAAGAAGCCGGTTTTGAGCGCATCAAACTTAACGCTGTGATTCTTAAAGGCCGCAACGACGATGAAATCCTGGATTTGGTAGATTTTTCCCGCGACGAAGGACTCGACATCAGCTTTATCGAGGAAATGCCGCTAGGCGATGTCTCCGACCACAACCGCGATGAAACCTACTGTTCAAGCGACGAAGTGCAGGCGCACATCGAGCGCCGTTATGCGCTCACCCCCACTACTGAAGCCACACCGGGGCCGTCGCGCTACTTCAAAATGGCGGACAGCGACTCACGTATTGGGTTTATTTCGCCTCATAGCCACAACTTCTGTTCCAGCTGTAACCGCGTGCGTGTCACCGTCGAAGGGCGTCTGTTGCTGTGCTTAGGCAATGAGCACTCGGTGGACCTGCGCGCCGTGCTGCGCCGCCATCCCGGCGATATGAACGCGCTCAAAACCGCCATCGTCAATGCGCTGCCGAAAAAGCCCGAGCGCCACCACTTCACCACCGATGGCGACGTGCAGGTAGTGCGCTTTATGAACATGACAGGAGGTTAAACGTGGCAAGACGGGTACCGGTGCATATCATCACCGGCTTTCTGGGCAGCGGTAAGAGCACGCTTATCCACAGTCTGATTGCACAGAAGCCTGTGGAGGAAACCTGGGCGATTTTAGTCAACGAATTCGGCCAGATCGGCATCGATCAGGCGATGTTTGAGCAGCGCGACGACGTCGCGGTGAAGGGATTACCGGGAGGCTGTTTGTGTTGCCAGTTGGCCTTTGTACTGCAAGCGGGGCTTGTTAGCCTCCTGGCGCGCACCCAGCCTGATCGGGTGATTATTGAGCCTTCAGGCCTTGGCCACCCAGCGGGGCTGATCGATTTGCTGCGCAGCGAAGCGTTCGTGGACTCACTTGAAGTGCGCGATATTATCGCCACACTCGACCCGCGCCGACTGGATGAGCCCCGCGCCCGCGAGCACGAAACCTTTCAAGACCAACTCGCCATCGCGGATGCCATTGCCATCACGATGCATGACCACAGCAGTGCCGAGCAGATCGACGCCGCCCACCAACATGCCAACGCGCATTGGCCACCGCGCAAATGGGTACGTGACGTACCTGACGGTGAACTGCCGATTGCTCTGCTACTCGAAAGCCGCGCCCGCGAGGCGGAAAGTGGCGCGATACCCAATGCTCACCAAGCACAACGCTCCATCCAAGGGCAAAGCGGGGTTCCAAGTGCCTCGCCAAGCATAGACGGCGGCTTCTTTGATTTCCCGCCCGCGCCTGGAAAACCACAGCTAGACGTCGGGACATCGCTGGGTTACGCAAGCATCGGGATGCGCTGGCACCCAGGCGCGTGTTTTGATCTCGACCGACTCGCGGCCACTTTAGGCGAACTCCCTTTGGAGGCGCGTATCAAAGGCGTTTTTCACACCGATAACGGCTGGAAACGGCTCAACCGCTCAGGCGGTACCTTTCAGTTAGACAGCACCCCCTGGCGGCAGGATTCACGCTTAGAGGTGATTCACCCCAGCGCAGAGACGATCGCGGCGGAACCGCTGTTAGCGCGCCTCAACGCCTGTGTATAGCAACGCTTCAATCTCTTCGACCACCATCGGCCGACCAAACAGGTACCCTTGGAAGGCATAGCATCCGTGGCGTGCTAGCCAGTTCTTGTGCGTACGGGTCTCCACACCTTCGGCAATGACCGAAAGCCCAAGGCTCTGCGCCAGGGCAATCGTACTCTCCACAATCGCGGCATTGGCAGGACTATCGAGCACCTTAAACACGAAGCTCTGATCGATCTTAAGCTGATCCAGCGGTAGTTTCGCTAAGTAGGCCAGCGACGAATACCCCGTGCCAAAATCATCCAAGGAGAAGCGCACGCCCTGCGCGCGCAAATGCTCCATTTTGCGCTGGGTATTTTCTTGTGATTCCACAAAGAGCGTCTCGGTGACTTCGAGTTTTAACTTATTCGCGGGCGCGCCGGTGCGGCGCAATATCGCCTTTACCTTAGGCACAAAACTGTCTTCACGAAACTGAATCGGGCTAATGTTGACCGCTACAGTGAGGTGCGCTGTATCGGGTTGATGCTGCCACTCGTTAAGCTGCTTACAGGCGGTTTCAAGTACCCACATGCCCACGTCGTTAATCAACCGGGTACTTTCTAAAATAGGGATAAATTCCCCCGGCGAGACCATCCCGCGCTCGGGGTGCTGCCAGCGCAGCAGCGCTTCCACACCGGTCAGTTGATCTTCTATATCAACCTGAGGTTGATACACCAACCGCCACTCGTCATTGGTCAAGGCTTGGCGAAGATCCTTTTCCAACCGTGCCCGCGATACCAGCGCGGCCTGCATGCCGGGGTCAAAGAAACTTAACGTGTCACGGCCCGCCTCTTTCGCCTGAAAGAGCGCCATATCCGCTTGCTGCAAGTAGTCATCAACCGTATCCACGCTGTTATCCAACAACGTAATGCCGATACTTCCGGTCACCAGCACGGTTTCACCATTCACATTGATCGGGCGACGAATCGCGGTGAGCAACTTCAACGCGATGCCCTCTGCGAGTCGAGCGGCTTGTTCGACATCACGGTTAAGCGCGTGAATCAAAACGGCAAACTCATCGCCTCCTAGGCGCGCAAGAGTATCGCTATCGCGCAGCATCTGAGACAGCTCGCGCGCCATGTTTTGCAACAGCTGGTCACCCGCGTAGTGCCCTAGGGTATCGTTGACCTGCTTAAAATTATCCAAATCGATAAACAGCAGCACACCGTGTTGCGCGTGGCGCTCGCTCTCTTTAAGGGCCGTTTCCATGCGGTCAATAAATAAACGTCGATTGGCAAGCCCGGTGAGCGGGTCGTAGAACGCCAACTGATGAATTTCCTGCTCGGCGGCTTTGCTTTCGGTGATGTCATTCAGCGTGGCAACGTAATGCGTCAGCCGTGCGTCCTCATCCACAACGGCGCTGATGGTCAGCCACTCGGGGAACACTTGCCCATTTTTGCGCCGGTTCCAGATTTCGCCTTCCCAACTGCCCGTTTCATTTACTTTCGTCCACATTTCCTTGTAAAACGCGGCGTCGTGGCGCCCGGAGCTAAAAACCCGGGGGTTCTTACCCAGTACTTCACGCTCTTGATAGCCGGTAATTCGCGTAAAGGTGTCATTGACTTTAAGAATGCGACCACGCGCATCGGTAATAATCATCCCCAGATGCGTTTTGAACGCGGTAGCGGCAATGCGTAATTCCGCTTCATTGATTTTGGCTTGCGTCACATCGCGCACGGCGGCCAACACGCCGTTAAATAAACCTGTCGCATCGGCCAGCGGGCTTAAAATGGCGTGAAAATAGCGCACTTGCTCGTTGATCTGCAGTGAATACTCAAGTTCCTGTATCTCACGCTTATGCTGCACACGATAGAGCGTCCCCGTCAGCAACTGAGCGACATCTTCGGGTAACACCTCGCTGTAATGGCGGCCGATGGCCTCATGTTCAGGGCACAGTAGCTGTGCCTCGTCCAAGGCGTGGATATAGGTAAAACGGCCATACTCATCAAAGACAAAAATCATGTCCTGAATCGAGCGCACCAGCGCTTCAAGGCGTGCTTCGCGCATTTGCACCTGCGCTCGTGCTTCTTCGCGTTCTTGCATGCGGGTATGCAATTGCTGCGACATACGCAACCGATTGAGGTAGTGGCGCACCACAACAATCCCCATCACCGCCATGGCCGCGGCAATTATTCCCAAAATAATCAGCCGTTGCTGCCAGGGGGCTAGCAGCGTGTCAATGCTATCCCCTACCACCACAGCAAAGGGCAAGTTATCCAAGCCCTGCATCCAGTAAAGACGCTCTTCGCCATCAACCGGTGACGTCATGCGCATTGTCTGGGTGGGCTCACTGCCCGCAAGAAAACGCGTCACTTCGGCATTATTCACCTCCATGCCTAGCGTTGCCGTCTCATCGGGGCGGCGGGCCAATAGCTTACCGGCGTCATCCATGATCGCCATGCTTTCGCCACGGCGCACAGACAAGCGCTGTAAGGTCGCATCGAACACGCGTGGGTCGATACGCACCACTACCAGACCCTCAAAGTGCCCGTCTAAACCGCGCAAACGACGCGTATGGAAGAGCACATACTCGTTATCAGCTGCTGACCTCAACAGCGGCGTGACGTAATCGTCAATCTGCTGGTTTTGTTGCAATGCGCGGAAAAACGGCATCGTGCTGACGTCAAACCCCGGCGGTTGATCCGCGTTCGAGCTGACCAGGACACTCCCCTGTTCATCGATCACGGTGATTTCGTCTATCAACGGTAAACTGTCGCGGCGCTTAACCAGCAACTGTTCAAGGTTATGGTATTCGCCCACACGGGGCAGCAAGGGAGGCTCTAAAAGCTGGGCAATATCCTTCAGCGCATGCTCGCTTAGGGCAAAGGTACTGTTTACCCATTCGCTCACCAGGTCAGCGCGCGTTGAGTTGCGCTCATGTGCCGCGTCTATCTCTTGGCGATATTGATCACTCAACAGCCAAGTAAAAATGACCGCCATGGCGATCAGCGCTAGCACATAAATCGCAATAGCATTAACCCGTAAGCGTTGATATAAGCGCGATTCAGACGCCAATTGGTCTGGTATATCTGGCATAGCGCCAAGTACCTATTGTCGTTATGAAAATATTGTCATTATGAAAATATCGTCGTTAGGGGATATCGAATTTACAGAGGATGCCTGATTTAGCACAATTTTTAAGCATTTTGTTTGCGTAATTAATACTTATTAATGACACGTATCATTAACTAAGCATAATTTTGTCATTTATTTGCCATCACGACGCCTTATAACACCACGTGATACCCCTCAAACTTGGGCGGGCCGAGATAGATGCCTTCTGGTGCTTTGGCATTGGCGTGCGCTTTGCGAAACGCCTCGGATTGCGTCCAGGCGCGAAACGCTTCTTCCGACTCCCAGACGCTGTGCGAAATAAACACCGTGTGATCGTCCTGCTTTTCGCCTTGCAGCATCTGAAACTGCTTAAACCCAGGCACCTCGTCGAGATGGCTGTCACGGTTACGCCAGACGTTGAGAAAGTCCTCTTCACGGCCGGGGGCAATACGAAAACGGTTCATGGCGATATACATAGCACTTTCTCCTTAGATGTCGATACCTCTACGCTACCGCGATCAATCGCTTTTGCAAATAGGTAAACCTGCACCACCTAGACGCAATGTCGCACGCTTAGCGGCAGCGCCAGAAAACCTTGTATGATATTGGTTGGGTTACCCACCATCACAAGAGACTGACTCATGCTGAAATCGCTATTTCTGACCGCTGCCGCCAGCGCGCTACTAATGACCACCTCAGCCTACGCCGAGGCTATCAACGCAGACGCGCCCTTTGTGCGCGAAGTGCCGCCTGGATCCCCCGCCACCGCCGCGTTCATGACACTGCACAACGCAAGTGATGCGCCGGTGCGCTTAGTCGAGGCGGGTAACGACCTCACGCCTCACACCGAGCTCCACAACCATGTGGTTATCGAGGGCGTCATGCAGATGCGCCAAGTCGAGCATATTGAGGTGCCGGCGAATGGCAACGTTGCTCTTGCCCCCGGCGGGCTTCACCTAATGCTCATCGGCCTGGAAAGCACCGTGCGCGAAGGCGATGAGGTAGCACTGACGCTAACCTTTGATAACGGTGAAACCCTCGAACTTACCGCACCGGTGCAACCGGTCATGCCGATGAGCCACTAAACACCTCGACCTGAGGGGTGCCTTGATGTCTCGCGTTCAGGTGGTTTGGTTTAAGCGTGATCTGCGCGTTCATGATCACGCGCCACTTTTTCACGCGGCAGCCGTCGGCCCGGTGCTGCCGGTTTTCGCCATTGAGCCTGAACAGTGGCAAACGCCGGATAGCGCCTTACGTCATTGGCAGTTTGCCGCCGAGTCATTGTGTGATTTATCTCAAGCACTCGCCACTCTTCACTTACCGCTCTGCTGCTGGCAGGGCGATGTTGTAACATTGCTAGAGGCGCTAAAAGCTCGCTACGGCGATTTTGCGTTGCGCTCTCACCAAGAAACCGGCAATGACTGGAGCTTTTCCCGCGACCAACGCGTCGCTGCTTGGTGTCGACAGCACGGCATTTCATGGCATCAGCCTCGCCAGCACGGCATCGTACGCGGTTTGCAAAAGCGCCATCGCTGGGAAGCTCAGTGGGAAGCGTTAATGGCCGCGCCTCGTTACCCAGCCCCTCAAAACGCGCGCGCGGCAAATGGCTGGGAAGCATTCCACCATGTGCCCAGCGAGCAGCTCGCCACCCTGGCGCTTGGCGTCGATCAAACGCCGTGCCCTGAACGCCAACTCGGTGGTCGCCGAGAAGGGCACGCTCTATGGCAGAGTTTTATCACACGCCGTGGGCGGCGCTATCGTGGCTCGCTCTCCAAACCGTTATTAGCTTGGGAGTTTGGCTCACGGCTCTCGCCGCATTTGGCCTGGGGTACGCTCTCGATGCGCGAAATCGCGCAATCGCTGCGCCGTCAGCGGCAAAAACACACAGATAACGCTCAGTGGGCCGCGTCGCTGCGCGCGTTTACGTCAAGGCTTTATTGGCATTGCCACTTTATGCAAAAGCTAGAAAGCGCACCCAGCATGGAGCACCATACGCTGCACCCGGCGCTTCGTGGCCTGCGCGAGCGCGACCCGAAAGCCCCTCGCCTGATCGCTTGGCAGCGCGGCCACACCGGCGTGCCGCTGGTGGATGCCTGCATGCGCAGTTTGATTGCCACCGGGTGGCTGAATTTTCGTATGCGCGCCATGTTGATCTCTTTCGCCACCTTTGGGTTGGGGCTGCACTGGCGCGAGCCTGCGCTGCATCTCGCGCGGCTATTTACCGATTATGAGCCCGGCATTCACTACCCTCAGGTACAAATGCAGTCCGGCGCGACCGGCACCAATGCCTTGCGAGTGTATAACCCCATCAAACAAGCGGCCGATAACGACCCAGATGGCGCCTTTGTGGCGCGCTGGGTTCCCGAGCTTGCACGACTACCCTTGGAATGGCGCAGCATGCCGTGGGCGCTACCGGCGTCGCTACGCCAGCGCTTTGACTTTTCCCCCGGCAAGGATTATCCGTTACCTCATGATTTTGACGCCGAAGCGCGCTACTGGAAGTCGCAGCTCTACCAACTAAGGCGCTCACCCCAGGCTCGTGAGGCGAGCCAGAAGCTGGTATCAGCACTCGCCAGTCAACGCCGTCCCAAGACCGGCAAACGGCAAAAAACGCCGCCAAATCAGCTATCGTTGTTCGATAAATAAAACACCAACACCGCCAAGGGAATCACCATGTTTCAACACACGCCTTTTGCTACAGCGCTTTTGCTGATGCTTTTGCTCTCAGGTTGCGCGGCCTTTGCGCCCAGTCCACCGCAAGACCAAAGCAACATCTGCGAAATCTTTCGCGAACAGCCCAGTTGGTACGACTACGCGAGCGACGCTGAAGAGAAATGGGGCACACCCATAGAAACGCAAATGTCCTTTATTCAACAGGAATCGTCGTTTCGTAGTCACGTTCGCCCACCGCGAAAACGCTACCTTGGCTTTATTCCTGGCCCGCGCCCGTCATCCGCCAAAGGGTACGCGCAGGCACAAGATCCGGTTTGGGGGGAATACCGCGACCAGGCCGGCAGTACCTTCGCCCGGCGCACCCATATGAAGCACGCCACCGACTTTATCGGCTGGTACAACACCCGTACCCGCGCGCAAACAGGCATTTCGCTCAATAACCCTGAGCACCTTTATCTCGCTTATCACGAAGGCGCCGGTGGTTATCAGCGCGGCAGCTACCGCGCCAAACCGGCAGTGCAGCGCGCGGCGCGCCAGGTCGCTGCCCGCGCTGGCCGTTACCGTGCGCAGCTTCAACGCTGCGAAGCGGAGTTCCAGTGCCGCAAGTTTTATCAAGTCTGGCCGTTTTGTCGCAAAGGATAATCGGAGCCATAAAGGATAAACGCACGCGCGCGCAACGCTTGCCCCAACAAAAACGCCGCTGACTCCCAAGGAGTCAGCGGCGTTTTACCGTTAGCGTTTGACGGCGACTACATCCCGTTAGAATGTCTCCCAATCGTCATCGTCGTTGTGCTGCGCCGACGCGTGCTGTTGCTTCTTGGGTTGCGAGTGGCGCGCACTTTCCGAACGAGACGGTGCACCAGACTGACCGCCACCGCCAAGCGCTGGGCGCCTTAGCTCATTGGAGGACGATGCCAAGGCCGGACGCGCACTGGTGGCACCCAACTTAAAGAATGCCACCGCATTGGCCAGGTCACGTGCTTGCTCTTCCATCGACGCGGACGCATTCGCTGTCTGCTCAACGAGCGCGGCGTTTTGCTGAGTGACATCGTCCATCTGGTTAATGGCCGTGTTCATCTGCTCAATCGCCGAGCTCTGCTCAGTGGATGCCTGGCTCACTTCCTCCATCAGATTCGACACCCTGCCGATATTGGTGACGATCTGTTTCATGGAGTCACCCACGGCCTCAACCACCGTGCTGCCTTGCGAGACGATCTCATCGTTTTGCACGATCAACTCTTGGATCTGCTTCGCGGCATCAGCACTACGCTGCGCCAAGCTGCGCACTTCTTGCGCGACGACAGCAAACCCACGACCTTGCTCACCGGCACGCGCCGCTTCCACTGACGCATTAAGCGCGAGGATATTGGTTTGGAAGGCAATGCCGTCGATCATCGTCACAATGCCACTGATCTTCTCCGAGCTATCGGTTAGCTCGTGCATTTTCCCCACGGCTTCAGTCACTTTTTCGCCACCTTGGCTCGCCGAGGTGCTAGCGGTGTGGGCCAGTTGATTCGCCTCAGCCGTATGTTGCGTGTTGTTTTTCACCGTGGCGGCGACCTGCTCCATGCTGGCCGCGGTTTCTTGCAGGCTAGAGGCCTGCTGTTCGGTACGCTGAGAAAGGTCTATATTGCCCGTGGAAATTTGCGAAGACGCGGTTGAGATAGCGTCCGCCGACGATTTAATGTCGCCAATTAACGAATGCAGCTTGGACTGCATGTCCTCAAGCTCCATCAGCATATCGCCGATCTCGTCGCGATGTGAGGTGTTGATAGAGCTAGTTAAATCACCCTCCGCCATGGCGTGAAAGTGCTGGCGCGCCATCGCTAAAGGCCGAGTGATGCGCCGAATCAACAGCCACCCCATAATGCCGCCTAACACAACCGCCACCACCAGCGCCGCAATCATGAGATTTCGCATTAACGTCGCTTGGCTTTCAGCACTCTGGTACGCCGCTAATGCTTCCTGCTCTTCTAATGCGAGTAGTTCTTGGAAACTGCTATTCATCTGACGATAAGCAGGCAACGCTTGCGTAAACGCTATCTCGTTGGCCGTATCGTAGTCACCGGCGGAGTAAGGTGGCATTGCCATTGCCGCCCCGCGCATCAGTTCTCGGTACTCGCCAATCACACGCTCAGAGAGTTGCTCCATTTGCTCCGACTGAGAGCTCTCTGTAAATTCTTGCCAGGTCGCATCAAAGCGCGAAAGATTCTGGACGATATTGTCCATGTGCATCTGTACCTGGTGATCGTGAAGATCGCTGACTGGCAACATAGGATCATGCTGGCCGGATAACGCGAGCTCCATGATGATGTCTTTGGCGTACTCGTTGAGATTTCCCAAACGTTGAGTATCACGCAGATGCTGACTGTAAATCTCATCCACCGCCCGATTGGATGAGACCATGCCGCCAAAGCCCATGGCACCAACGACCAACATCAATAGTAATATCACGCTGATCACCGCGATCAGACGCGCTTTAATTGTTATGCGCATTTAAACTCCTCGTGCCGATGGGGTGGCCATGGGATGGTCACTCAGTTTTCTAGCTTATTTAATGTCATACTTGATTAATAAGCATTGTACGTTTTTTGCAAAGCACATTTCAGCTACTTGGTTGATTAATATCAACGGATATTATGATTCTGCCATGCTGAGTGATTAACGCGATACGCAAAACGTCATACGCTTTGGATAGTAGCGCTTTCAATACAGACACTTTTTTATTCCAAAAAATTTTATCTTAAGTACTTTTGCACTAAACACTTTTATCTTAAGCACTTTTACACTAAGCACGTTATTCCCAATCCCTTATTCCCAGCCTCTTGGCGATCATCGCTAATACCTCTATGGTGGATAAGCCTCAACCCTTTTACGCAAAAACGTCACCCCATAGGAATATTTGCATGTCGCACAACGCGTTACTTAGCCCGCTTCAACTCGGGAGCTTGAGCCTTCCCAATCGGGTGGTAATGGCGCCGCTGACCCGCGCCCGCACGCCTGACAGTATCCCCGGCAAAATCCAGCAGGCCTACTACGGCCAACGCGCCGGTGCCGGCTTGATCATTAGTGAAGCGACCAATATTTCGCCTACCGCCCGCGGCTATGTTTACACACCCGGTATCTGGACCGACGCGCAAGAAGCCGGCTGGAAAGACGTCGTCGACGCGGTACACGCCAAGGGTGGGCGCATTGCGCTACAACTCTGGCACGTAGGCCGCGTCTCTCATGAGATGGTTCAGCCCGAAGGTCAACAGCCCGTGGCCCCCAGCGCCCTGAAAGGCGAAGGCGCGCAGTGTTTTGTTGAGTTTGAAGATGGCACCGCCGGGCAGCACCCCACCAGCACGCCGCGCGCGCTTGAGACTGAGGAGATCCCCGGCCTCGTTGAGGATTACCGTCAGGCCGCCCTGCGCGCCAAGCGCGCCGGCTTTAATATGGTGGAAGTACACGCCGCCAACGCTTACCTGCTCAATCAGTTTCTCGCCACCGGCAGCAATCAGCGCACCGATCAGTACGGCGGCTCGATTGAAAACCGCGCGCGCCTCCCGCTGGAGGTGGTCGATGCGGTTACAGAGGTCTTTGGTGCCGAGCGTGTGGGCATTCGTTTAACGCCCTTTATCGAGCTTTTCGGCCTAACCGACGACGAGCCCGAAGAGATGGCATACTACCTCGCCGAGCAGCTCGCCAAGCGCGGCCTGGCGTATCTCCACCTGAACGAGCCCAACTGGGCCGGCGGCGATATTACCTTTCCGGAGGGATTTCGCCAGCAGCTACGTGAACGCTTTAATGGCAGCATCATTTATTGTGGCAAGTACGACGCCGACAGCGCCACAAAACGCTTAGAGGACAACACCGCGGACGCCGTGGCTTTTGGTCGACCTTATATTGCCAACCCGGATCTCGTTGAGCGATTCCGTGTAGGGGCTAAGCTCAACGAGCCAGATCACACAACGTTCTACGGCGGGGATGAAACGGGTTACACCGACTATCCCTTTATGCATAACGGTTACGATCGTTTCGAATGATACTGCCCTGCTAAGCCCCAAAAGCACCACACAGGTGGTGCTTTTTACGCCCTATAGTTCTCCCCGTATTATTGCGTCTCTCCACGCCATTGCTTCTCCCAGCACTATTGCTTCTCCCCGCTTTTAGCCCCCAATGCGGGCAGCATCAGCAGTACTTCCCCGCTATCCACCGCCTCTAGACGTGAGGCGAGTATCGCGGTGATCCCGTCATGTTCACCCACCAGGCGCGTTGGCACCACGCGAAGTGCGGGATGCGCTTGTGTGGCGGCTGCGCAAATGGAGGCAATGTCGCCGCCCTCGCCGGCATGGCGCCCCGGCGAGAGAAATAGCATAGCGAGCACCACCTCGCCGCGATGAAAAGAAGCGTCTGCCAGTAGATGCTGCAAAAGCGGCTCGTTGAAACGGTAGGCCTCGCCCTCGCGGCGCTCCATGGAGGCGGCGCACACGCAGGCCGTCTCGTTTGCCAGCAGCACGCTTAACTGCCCCGCCAAACGGTTACGCACCGCGGTGACCTCGGGAATGGGGCTGCCGTGATCGACCAACACCACTTTTGGCGGCTCGCCCGATGCCATACGCTCGCGTACGTTATCGGCCAGCAACTGCGCAAGGCGCAAATCCACCGCCCCACGTTCATCCACCAATGGCTTGGCTACCTTCACCGCCACATGCGGAAAGCGGGCTTGCAGCTCGCCCATGCGCTGCGGCAGGTAATCGGTCAGCGCCCGGCTAGGGCCGAAAAAAAACGGCACGACGACAATTTCACTAGCGCCCTGCTCAGCGGCGCGCGTCGCCGCTGGCCCGAGCGTTATCGCGGGTTCGCCGCCAAGTTGCTCGGCAGGAATTTTATTAGCGTGCAAAAGCGAGGCGGCTTGCACCGGCTCACCGCACATCTTGCTAAGCTTTTCCGCCACGCGACGCAGATTAAATGTCGCCTGCGGTCGCAGTGAGCCGTTATCAGTGAGAAAAATCGCGCGCATGACGGCCCTCTGGTGTCGTTAATAGTGTGAATGAAAACTGCCGGCTAGCACATCCGCCCCGGCACGATGCAATAAAGCATGACGTGCCGCTAATGCGGCAATATCGCGGTCATACCCCCCGCCGATCACCGCTGCAACGGGAATCTCTCGCGCCACACAGGCGCTCAACACATAGCCATCGCGCTGGTAAAGCCCCGCATCCGTCAGGTTTAAGTACCCTAGCCGGTCATCCCGATGAACATCGACACCGGCATCGTAAAGCACTAAATCCGGCTGGTAGGCGGCCAGTAGCCCAGGCAGGTAAGAGGTTAAGGTTTGCATATAGGCCGCATCATCCAACCCGTTCGCCAGGGGAATATCCAAGTCGCTTTTGGCTTTGCGCACCGGAAAATTGCGCGCAGCATGCATAGAAAACGTCAACACGTCAGGCTCATGCGTAAAAAGCCGCGCTGTACCGTCTCCCTGATGTACATCAAGGTCAACAATCAGTACGCGTGAGGCCCACCCTTTTGCCAATGCATGGGCGGCGGCTACCGCCAAGTCGTTAATCAAGCAGTAACCGCTTGCGGCATCCGCATGGGCATGGTGCGTGCCGCCCGCCGAGTTGCATGCTAGCCCCATCGCGCATGCCGCCTCCACTGCTAGCAGCGTGCCGCCCGTCTCCAATCGAACCCTTTCGACCAACGATGCTGACCAAACAAAACCGCTTCGCCGTTGCGCGGCACGTTCAAGCTGCCCTGCTAACAACGCATTGATATACTCACGGTCATGGACACGCAAAAGCGCTTCGAGCGTGACGGGTTCGGGCTGCTGCCAATCAATCGGCAAGGCGAGCGCTGCCTCCCCCAGCTGCTCGCGCAGCACACGGAATTTGGCCATCGGAAAGGGATGGTGTTCGGGCATATCAATCGTATACCCCGGGTGGTGAACGACAGTCAGTGGCATTTTTTCGCGCTATGTCCGTGTCATTTAAGCAAAAATCATGTCAGCAAAGCTCATTTCAGCAAAACTACAGGAGTCTTGTATGCAGCTTGATACTCGCACGCTTAACCAGCAGCGCCAGCGCGTAGGCGATGACGAATCCGTTTGGTTATTCGGCTACGGCTCGTTAATCTGGAAAGCGGATTTCCCCTACCTTGAGCGCCGTCGTGCGTTTATCCGCGGCTGGGAGCGACGCTTTTGGCAAGGGTCACACGATCATCGCGGCACACCCGAGGCGCCCGGGCGCGTGGTGACATTGATCGCATCGCCAGGGACTGTGTGTCACGGCATGGCCTACCGTATCACGGGCGAAACGCTCAAGCCGTTGGATATACGCGAAAAAAACGGCTATTTACGCGAACTCACCACGCTTACCTTTGACGACGGTAGCCAGGATGAAGGGCTGGTCTACCTCGCCACCGAGGAGAATCCTGCTTACCTTGGCGACGCGCCGCTTGACGCCATCGCCGCCCACATTGATCGCGCTCACGGCCCGAGCGGCGCGAATCGCGAGTACTTGCTCAACCTTGCTGGCGCCTTGCGCAAGCTCGGTATCGATGACCCGCACACTTTTGCCCTGGCGGATCGCGTAAAAGGGCAAGACGCCATCAATTGATCACTTCCTTGTCTACATCAACAGCCAACCGAGCACCACAAGACCCACGGCGGTGCGCACAATCCCGCCTAGCAGCGCGCCGCGTAAAAAAGCGTGCAGCGCCCCCCACAAAATCCACAACCCAATCACCAGCACCAAAATACTGAAAAAGGTCGGGCTGATGCCCAATGAACGGGCCAAACCGTCGATAAACGCCTCAAAGGCATCGAAAAAGTTCGTAAACACCGAGAGTAAAAACGTCACCAGCGCATGAACCGCTTCGCCAACGGCTTCGCCAATTCCCTGAAAAAAACCGTTTGCTTGCATCATTAGACCTTTAATGGGTTGCACAATGTTTCCCTTACGCGGTATTAATGCACGCTAGCATGATTTATGCGCTTGCGGGAGAGACTGCCCTATCCCTCTATGTTGATAGCGGCAGCGCCGAAGGAGCAACCGCCCCGGAAACTCTCAGGCCCCCGGACCGTTTGCGCGATCACTTTCCGAAGAGCGGCTGTTTTAGCGTCATTTAGCCCACCGAAGGAGCAAACAAGCCAACCGCTTGTGAATCTCTCAGGTTATAGACGGAAGGGGCACACGTTGACTTAACATGCGTTAACCCAGCGTGTATTTCCCTGACGCCTAACCCCCGGAGAGACAACATGCCTTCTACTTCCCCGCGCCATATCGCCGTCATCGGTGGCGGTATCACCGGCATTACCACCGCTTACAGCCTGATCAAGCGCGGCTTCGATGTCACTGTGTTTGAAAAAAACCGTTACGCTGCCATGGAAACCTCCTTCGCCAATGGCGGGCAGCTCTCCGCTTCTAACGCCGAGGTGTGGAACCACTGGCCCACGGTGAGCAAAGGCCTGCGCTGGATGCTGCGCCGCGACGCACCGTTGCTCGTCAACCCGCGTCCTTCCTGGCACAAGCTGAGCTGGTTCGGCGAATTTATTCGTTACATTCCACAATACGCTGACAATACGAGCGAAACCGCGCGACTTGCCATCGCCGCCCGTGAACACCTGTTTCAGTGGGCCGAGGAAGAAGCCATTGATTTCGACCTCAAGCGCGAAGGCATTTTGCATATCTACCGCGACAAAGCCGGGTTTGACCACGCCGCCAAGGTATCTCAATTACTTGCGAAAGGTGGGCTTGAACGCCGTGCGGTCACCCAGGAGGAAATGCGCTCCATCGAGCCGACACTGGCGGGAAGCTACTACGGCGGTTTCTTCACCGATAGCGATGCCACCGGCGATATTCATAAGTTCACCCACGGACTCGCCCAAGCCGCCGAGCGCCGCGGCGCCACGCTTAACTATGGCCATAGCGTGCAGGATGTCGGCGCCGATGAGCGCACCGCTTGGGTCACCGCCCAAGCGGACGGTGAACCCGTGCGCCAAACCTTTGACGGCATCGTGATTTGTGCGGGCGTTGGCAGCCGTGCGCTGGCAGCTAAGCTTGGCGACCGGGTTAATATCTATCCGGTCAAAGGCTATTCGATCACCGTAGAACTCGATGATCCAGCGTCGCAGCAAGGCGCGCCGACGGTCAGCCTGCTCGACGATGAAACCAAGCTGGTCACCAGCCGCTTAGGGGATGACCGTTTTCGTGTCGCGGGTACGGCGGAGTTTAACGGCCTCAATCGCGACATCCGTGACGACCGCATTCGCCCGCTGATTCGTTGGGTAGAGGAGTGCTTCCCCAATGTCAGCACCCGCCGTGTTGTGCCGTGGGCGGGACTGCGCCCAATGCTGCCGAACATGATGCCGCGCGTCGGAAGCGGAAAGCGGCCAACGGTGTTTTACAACACCGGCCACGGGCACCTAGGCTGGACGCTATCGGCCATTACCGCAGAGCTACTCGCTGATGCGGTGGAAAACAGCGCGGCGCAAAAAAGCGCCGCCCTCGCCCGCTAAGTAGGCCATTCACCCTGAGCGCGGCACGCGTCGAGCCCCTGCCGCGCCGCGCTCAGTAGTGTTTCTGCCTCCTTACTTCACGCCTTCTTGCTCTACCTTTTCTTCAAATACGTCGGGATAGCGTCGCTTGGCGCGGAGCATGAGAATAATGGTAACCATATTGGTCACCACAATGAGTCCCTCGGCCAATGTGCCGCCAACCGAGCCAATAATGACGTTATTGAGCATCCAAGCGAATGCCGCCAACCCCAACACCACGCGCATGGCGATACCACGTAACATAAACATACCCACGGTACCTAGGGTGGCCGCTGTTAGCGGCAACGTATCCACCGCGCTTTGCCAGGTCAGCGTGGCAGCGACGACATTGGCGACAAGCACACCGATCATGACGACGTTACTGCCCACAAAACGCCGGGCGAGGATAATCCGCACGATAACCAATAACGTCAGCGCGGCGGCCGTCCAGCTGGCGAAAAACACAAACTGCAGGGCGAAGGCGACATTGGCAGAAATCAGCAACACCAACAGGCGGTCATCGTTTTTACTTGCAAACGCCACCAGGCAGATAACCAAAGCGACCAGACCAAAAAACTGTCCGGCTAGCGCGCTGACACTCATTTCACTTAACATGCGCTGATGTCTCCGTAGTAGCGCTCTAAATTTGATGCCTCGAAAGGATTTGAGATGGCAAACCACGACTCGATACACGATGCGCCCGCCGACGATATCGCCCTCTTACGCCGCTATCGTGCCGCGTTTACCCAGTCGCGCGAAGCCATTTTGTTTTTTCAGCATGGACGCATCTTTGATTGTAATCCCGCCGCCCTTGCGCTTTTTCGCATTCAAGACCCTACGCAACTCGCTAAGCTAGATATCGTCAAGCTCTCACCGCCCACGCAGCCAAGCGGCCAGCGCAGTGATATGGAAAGCACCGCTCACATTAGGTTGGCGTTTAACACCGGCCAAGCATTCTTTGACTGGCAGATGCGCGACCTTAACGGGCGCGAGTTTCCCGCCGAGGTGATGCTCTACCGCCTCGATCTGCCGGAAGGCACCGTACTACAAGCCACGGTACGCGATATCAGCGAGCAGGAAGCACAGCGCCAAGCACTGCTTCAGCGCAAGCAAGACTTACTCGAAGCGCAGCGCATTGCCCGCTTAGGCAACTGGGTGTCCGACTTTGAGCGCGGTGAAATCCGCTGGTGCGAACAGATCTATCAAATGTTCGGTCGCCCCCTAGGCGAGCCCATCACCCATGCGATTTTTATGCAGGCCGTTCACCCTGACGACCGCGAGCGTGTGCAGGCGGCGTTTGATGCCGCGTTGCGCGGTGCGCCCTACGATATCACGCACCGGGTGGTACCCCCCGATGGCAATGTGCGCACGGTACACGAACGCGGCCAGATAGAGTTCGGCCCCAAAGGCCAAGCACGGCGGATGATCGGTACCGTGCAAGATATTACCGAGCAAAAAACCCTTGAGCACAACCTACGCCGACTGGTCGCGATTCTCGATAGCACCTCGGACTTTATCACCATGCACGGCCCCGACGGCGGCATGCTGTACATGAACAGCGCCGGGCGCCGCTTCCACGGGCTGCCAGCGGCCAGTGTCAGCGATGAATGGAACCCCGAGCAAGGCTGGCGGCGTCATGCGCTACCCCAAGCCACACGCAGCATTGCTGAAACGATACGCTTCTTTCATCCCGAGTGGGCCGCCCAGCGTATCGAGCAGAAGGCCATGCCCACGGCCCTCCGTGCCGGCATTTGGCAGGGCGAGTCAGCGCTTCTTAACCCTGACGGCGACGAAGTGCCCGTCTCGCAGGTGATCATCGTCCACTACGATGAACACGGTAACGTCGACCAAACTTCAACCATGATCCGCGATATTTCCGAACAGAAACACTTGGAAGCCGAACTTGCGCGCAACGCCATTACCGACCACCTGACAGGCGCCTTTAACCGCAAACGTTTTGACGAAGAGATAGAAAAAGCGCTTGCCCGCCGCCGCCGCAACGGCGTTTCCACCGCGCTAATACTGCTCGATATCGACCACTTTAAGCCCGTTAATGACACTCACGGCCATGATGTCGGCGACCAGGTCCTGGTAGAGCTGACTCAACTCATCCAGAATAGCTTGCGTGTGCCGGATTTTCTCGCGCGCTGGGGCGGTGAAGAGTTCGTACTGCTACTTCCCGATACTGGCATGAGCGAAGCCCACTACCTCGCCGAGCGATTACGCCAGCTGATCGCCTCGCACCGCTTTGGCGTAGTGGGAACGATCACCGCAAGCCTTGGCGTGACAATATTGCAGCCCACCGACTGCCCTCACAGTTGCATAAAGCGCCTCGATGAAGCCCTCTATGGCGCAAAACACGCAGGCCGCAATCAGGTCATCGGCGCACCGCCTATCATCAGCACCCGTGACCAGGTGCATTAAGCGATATTGCCTTAAGAGACAATCACTTTATCCAAAAGCGCGTAAAACCACTTCCTGAGTCGCGGCGTGAGAAGGGAGTGGATACAAACGCGGTATCCGTAGGATGCCTTGTGCCTTGCCATACCAACAGCGCACGCGCCTCTACCCACAAAACATCCATACCGAACAGCTGGTGAAGCGGCGTTACCGCCGCGACGTCACAAGCTGGATTGAGCAAGAGCTTAACCCCGAACGGACAGGGCAGTCAGAGTCGGATAGCTCCGAGCAGTCAACATTTTAAGATGCCCACTGCGATGCAGGGTTATTCGTCGGCGTCAGCCTGATCTTTGGTTTCGTGTTCAGTGCCGGGCGCGTGCTCTGGCGGGCAATACGTGGTGTAGAGTTTGAGCATGACACTGCCGGTATTGCGGAAATTATGAAACACACCAGACGGCACGATGCTGACGTCCCCTGCCTGCACAGACACCTTGGTCTCACCGATCGTTGCCTCGCCTTCCCCTTCGACAAAGTAAAGCAATTGATCATGACCTTGGTGGACTTCCCCGCCGATTTCACCGCCGGCGGGGATCGCCATTAGCACCAGTTGGGTGTTATCACCAGTCCAGATGACGTGACGAAACTCTTCGTTTTCCTTAGCCATTTTGACAATGGGCAGCGTGGTTTCACGAACTTCTTTCATCATATAGAGCTCCCGCTATCGGGTGAAAATATCGTAAGGACTATATCTGCCTTCCCTAACATCATTACCTTAGCAGCTTGCGAGAAAAATGCTAAATTGAATAACGTAATTCTTTTATAGAATTGGAGCTTATTATGTCTGTCGAGGCTACCGTTTGGGTCGTGTTTGTTGCCGCAATGATTACCGCTATCGCAACCGGCTTAGGTGCGCTCCCGTTTCTATTTGTGAAGCAGTTCAGTCCTCGTTGGCTCAGCCTTTTTAACGCACTCGCTGCCGGGCTGATGCTGGCTGCCAGTCACAGTTTGGTAGGTGAAGGCAGTGGCGATGCCCCTTGGTTAACCCTGTTAGGCATGGCCCTGGGGCTTTTGCTCGTCGTGGTCTCTGATCGGATTATTTCCCGCCGCGGTGCGCCGGATGTCAACGAATTAAGCGGCGCCAATGCGCGAAAGGCTCTTCTCATCCTCGGGATTATGACCATTCATTCGTTCGCCGAAGGGGTTGGCGTGGGGGTCTCTTACGGCGGCGGGGAATCGCTCGGTATGTTCATTAGCGCCGCGATTGCCATTCACAATATCCCTGAGGGGTTGGCCATCAGCCTGGTGCTGATTCCGCGCGGTATGTCGGTGTTAAAAGCCGGGGGATGGAGTATTTTCACCAGTTTGCCGCAGCCGCTGATGGCAGTACCCGCGTTTTTGTTTGTTACCTGGTTTGCGCCTTTTTTGCCCGTGGGCCTGGGTATCGCCGCCGGTGCTATGATGTGGATGGTCTTCGCCGAACTGCTCCCCGATGCCCTTAAAGATGCCTCGCCTGGAGCCGTTGCTACCACCGTTGTGCTTGCGTTTTTTTGCATGTACGCCTTCCAGTACGCCATGCATTGAAGCGCTATCGAGACGCTTTGCCGCACTTGCCTTGGTCACGATCGACTTTCGCCGTATTCTAATGACATTACCCGACTGATTTTATCAAGTTTGTGAGTCCACACTTCAGGGGCTCGACGTTAAGGGACTGTCATGGCGGCACCGAGTGCTAAAAGCGACAAAGATGGCAAGAACGCTAAGTCATTGCTCAACCAACTCGCGCGCGAGGAACGACGCCGTTTTGGCGTTGCCGTGGTTAGCGGCCTGCTTGCCGGTACGCTTACGTGGGTGCAAATGGGGCTCTTTGCTTGGTGTGTCACCGCACTGTTGGTCAATTCACAGCCGCTAAGACAGCTAACCCCGCTCTTTGTCTTATGGTTTTTGATTCTGCCGCTACGGGGGCTACTCACCTACGGGCAAGAGACACTGAGCCAGCAAGCATCTCTTGCCATTCGTAAGCGCTTACGTGCGCGGCTTTTAGATCATATGGTCGCCCTTGGGCCAGTGCACCTGTCAGACTATCACTCAGCGTCGCTTTCCTATCAGCTGGTGGAACAAGTGGAGGCACTGGACGGCTACTTTGCCCGCTTTCGGGTTCAACTTTGGCTGGCCACATTGCTGCCGTTAGGCATCTTGTTCATCACCCTGAGCCAGGATTGGCTGGCAGCACTGTTTCTTGCACTTTCAGCGCCGATGATTCCGCTTTTTATGGCACTCGTCGGCATGGGGGCTGAGCGCTTAAACCGTGACCAGTTCGCTGCGGTCGCACGGCTTTCTGGGCACTTTATTGACCGTGTGAGAAGCCTTACCACCTTGCAGCTTTTCGGCCAAACGGCGCAAGCGCGCGCAAGCGTGTGGGCGGCCTCCGAAGGGTACCGCACCCGCAGCATGCGTACGCTGCGCCTTGCGTTTCTCTCCTCAGCGGTATTGGAATTTTTCGCCGCGGTGGCAATTGCCGTCGTGGCAATTTATATCGGTTTTGGGCTTCTGGGCTACATCGACTACGGCCCCTCGGATGAGCTGACGCTGTTCAGTGGCTTGCTAATTCTGTTGCTAGCACCAGAATTTTTTCAGCCATTAAGAAGCCTCGCTCAGCATTATCACGACCGCGCCGCCGCCCTAGGGGCCGCAGACAGTTTGGTCAATTTGCTCGCCGAATCGCCACCGGCCACACGCACCGATCACGCGTCAGCGGTCGCCCCACAAGCACCCAGCACGCTTGTCGCGCTGCAAAACGCTAACGTGACCCACCCGGAACGTGGCGTGGTGCTTGGCCCGGTCTCTCTTGCGCTTTCGCGCGGTGAAACGGTGATCCTCACCGGCGCCTCGGGTAGCGGTAAGTCGACGCTTTTGCAGCTACTTGCCGGTTTTGTTGCCCCCGGCGATGGCGAACGCCTGATAGCGGAAGACTTCCGCTTCGCCTGGATGGATCAACGCCCGCTGCTGATTCAGGGCACGCTAGCGGAAAATCTCCGCCTTGCCGACCCGAACGCCAGCGACGAGGCGCTTTACCAAGCGCTCGCCCAGGCGGAGCTAAGTGATCTCGTCAACGGTTTACCCCAGGGTATCGAAACCTCTATTAGTGAACGCGGCGTGGGGCTTTCCGGCGGGCAAGCGCAGCGGCTGGCACTGGCGCGGGTGTTTCTCTCCCAAGCGCCACTGGTACTCCTCGATGAACCTACCGCGAGTTTGGATGAACACACCGAGCGTGCGGTGATGCAGGGGCTTGAAACGCTCAAGCGCGAAGGCCGCACGCTGGTGATTGCCACTCACCACCCGGCGCTTAAGGCCTTGGCTGATCGTCATTGGCATATCGAACACGGCAGGCTTTACTCGGTTCAAGGAGAGGAGGTGCGCGATGACTCCGCCTGATTCGCTTTTCGCCACGCTACGCCCGTGGCTTTCGGCGCTGGCCAAACGCCGCGCGCGGCTGTGGCTGGGGGCGCTGCTCATGGCGCTCACCTTGCTCTCAGCGCTTGGGCTTCTGGCCGTCTCCGGGTGGTTTATTACCGCCACCGGTATCACTGGGCTATTGCTCGCCGCGGGCGTTGCCGCCAGCCTTGAGGTGTATGTGCCCGGCGGGGCGATTCGTTTTTTTGCCGTCAGCCGCACGGTGACTCGCTACGTCGAGCGCATCTACAACCACGACACGGTGCTGCGCCTGCTGGCAGATTTACGCACCCAACTTTTTGCTGTGCTGGCAGGGCTCGATAGCCGCACGCTAGCCAAACGTCGCGCCAGCGATTGGCTCAACCGTTTAACCGCCGACATTGATACGCTGGATAGCCTTTATCTGCGCCTGCTCGCGCCGCCTGCGGTGGCCTTGGTTGCGATTCTCCTACTCAGCGGTGGTGTCGCGATTTTTGTACCTAACGCCGGTGCCCTACTTGCCGCCGGGCTCCTTCTTGGCTGGCTATGGCTAACGCTGGGTCAGGCGCGGCTGGGCATGGCGGCGAGCGAACGCCACGTTCACCAGCTGGAAGCGCTGCGTAGCCGCACCATTGAGCAGCTTCAGGGGCTGGCGGAGCTAGAAGCGTACGGCAGTTTGGCGGTTCATCGTGCTCGCCTTGATGATATTGAGCTTCGTCTTCAGCATGACCAGCGCACGCTTGGGCGCCTCTCAGCCCTTGGCAACGCGCTTCAGGGGTGGCTCGTCAGCGCCGCCACGCTGGCGACACTTTGGCTTACCGCCCACGCGTGGCAAGCCGGGACCATTAGCGGCCCAGTGATGGTAATGCTCCCGATGGCGGTACTCGCCATGAACGAGGCACTCGGAGCGCTGCCGGCCTCATTCACCTGGCTGGGTGCTACCAAAGGCGCCGCAGCGCGCTTAAACCAGCTTAACGACCAGCAAATTCCGGTGAACGCTGAGGCCACTCAGTCGGTGAGTAGCGCCCAAACGCTGACGCTGGAAAATGTCTCCGTTCACTACCCTGGGGCGCTACAGCCTGCGCTTAAATCGCTCTCGCTGACGCTTACCCCCGGCGATCGCTTGGCCGTCACCGGCGCTTCCGGCGCGGGGAAATCTACCCTGGCTGCCCTGGTTAGCCGCCAGCTATCCCCCACCACCGGGCACATCACACTTGGCGGCGTACCGCTTGGGCAGTGGCCGGACGACACGTTGCGCCAACGCGTTGCCGTGCTTACCCAGCAAACCGAACTGTTGGACGATAGCCTGGCGGCTAACCTGCGCTTGGCTGCCCCCGATGCCGACGATGCCGCTCTGTGGCAGGTACTAAAAAACGTCGACCTGGCCGAATGGGCGAATACCCTACCTCAAGGGTTAAATACACGCGTGGGCGAAGGTGGCCGGCAACTCTCGGGTGGGCAGGCTCGCCGGGTCGCATTGGCCCGGCTTTTCCTGCGAGACCCTGACCTTGTACTGCTCGATGAGCCGTTTGCTGGCGTTGACGAACTTACTGCACAACATTTGTCTAATTTTTTAGATGCTTGGTTAGCGGGGCGCAGTGTGATCTATCTTGTTCATGGCCTTAACGTGAACGCCCCTATGCCGCCGCGTATCACGCATACCTTGGCGTTAGCCGGTTAATTACCCTTTACTGCGACAATACGCCATTGCCAACTGATTAACTTAAGGTTATTGCACGCAAGGTTTTCCTCTACAATAGATTATACGTGATAAGCATATTCCATTAGTAAATAAACTTCGGACGTTACCGCGTCGTTTTGATTGTTAGTGGCGTGCTTATCTCTTCCCCCGCGACGTGCTCTGGGAGGTCATCATGGAGCTTGATCCGCTGTTACTCTCAAGGCTGCAATTTGCCTTTGTGGTTTCTTTTCACGCCATTTTTCCGGTATTCACCATTGGGTTGGCGTCTTATATTGCCGTATTGCACGGCCTTTTCTATAAAACAGAAAACCCGGCCTGGGATCGCTTAGCGCTCTTTTGGACCAAGGTGTTTGCCGTCGTTTTCGGCATGGGCGTGGTCTCAGGGATCGTGATGTCGTTTCAGTTTGGTACTAACTGGAGCAACTTCTCCCAGGCAACATCCAACTTTCTTGGCCCCGTGCTGAGTTACGAAGTGGTGACGGCCTTCTTCCTTGAAGCCGCTTTCCTTGGCGTGCTGCTCTTTGGCCGCCATAAAGTGCCCGAAGGCGTACACCTGTTTGCTGCCATTATGGTGGCCGTGGGCACGTTTATCTCCTCGTTCTGGATTCTTTCCGCCAACAGCTGGATGCAAACACCGGCGGGCTTTGAGGTCATTGACGGTCGTTTCCACATTACGTCTTGGATGGAGGCAATCTTTAATCCCTCATTCTGGTACCGCTTTGTGCACATGGGCATGGCGTCGTTTTTGACCGGCGGTTTTGTCGTGGCGGGGGTCAGTGCTTGGTTCCTCCTGCGCAAGCGCGATGTGGAAGCGAACAAGAAGGCGCTTTCCATGTGCTTGTGGCTGCTGCTATTTCTCGCACCGGCGCAAGCCGTTGTCGGCGACTTCCATGGTTTGAATACGCTGGAGCACCAGCCGACTAAAGTGGCCGCGATGGAAGGTAATTGGGAAACCCAATCCCACGCGCCGCTATTGCTGTTTGCGATACCGGATCAAGACGCGCAAACCAATCGCTTTGAAATCGGTATCCCTAGCATGGCGAGCATTATTCTCAAGCACAGCGCTGACGGTGTCGTGCCGGGTATTACCGAGGCGGCACCTGATGAACAGCCGCCAGTCGCGATTGTGTTTTGGGCGTTCCGCATCATGGTGGCGCTTGGCTTTGCCATGATCGGCGTGGCCATTGCCGGGCTGATACTGCGCCGCCGTGGCCGGGTTTACGAAAATCCGCTGTTCCTGAAAGCGTTGGTGGCCATGATCGTATCGCCCTTCCTGGCAGTGTTAGCGGGCTGGATTGTCACCGAAACTGGCCGTGCGCCGTGGCTGGTATATGGCGTCATGACTCACGCACAAGGCCTTACTCCCTCGCTTACCGGCGGAATGGCGTTGTTCACGCTAATTGGCTATATCACGGTGTATAGCGTGGTGTTCTGTGTAGGTGTCTACTACCTCACCCGCGTTGTGCGCTTTGGCATGCTGGAAGACCCAGAAGAAACGCATGGCGAAGTAGAGCGTCCCAAGCGTCCGCTCTCTGCTGCACACACGCCGTTTGATGACAGCGACAACGACATGCAAGGAGCCCGCTCATGATCGATTCATATTTGCCATTGATTTGGGCCGGCATCATCGGCTTTGGCATCATTATGTACGTGCTGATGGACGGTTTCGACTTAGGCTTAGGAATCTTGTTTCCCTTTGCCCCGGATGACGAAGCTCGCGATGTCATGATGAACTCTGTCGCGCCCGTATGGGACGGCAACGAAACGTGGTTAGTGCTCGGCGGCGCAGGCCTGTTGGGGGCTTTCCCGCTGGTGTATTCGGTGTTTTTGCCTGCCCTTTATATTGGTGTTTTCTTGATGCTGGCAGGGCTTATCTTCCGCGGCATCTCGTTCGAGTTTCGCTTTAAGTCGAGTAAAAATCGCCGCTGGTGGAACCGTGCTTTTTGTTGGGGGTCGGGCGTTGCTGCATTTGCTCAGGGTGCGGTCGTTGGCGCCTACATCCAGGGTTTTGCGGTGGAAGATTTTGTCTACGTTGGCGGCGCGCTCGACTGGCTCACACCGTTTACCGTGCTCACGGGGCTTGGCTTAATGGCCGGCTACGCCCTACTGGGGTCCACCTGGTTGATTCTTAAATCAGAAGGCTATGTCCAGAAGTGGGCATACCGTATTACCCCGAAGTTGCTGCTCGCGGTGCTGGCGGTGTTCGCTATCGTTAGCCTGTGGACTCCGCTGGTAAGCCTTGAGGTCAGGTCGCGCTGGCTGGATCAAATTCACCTTATTTGGATCTTCCCCATCTTGGCACTGGTCTGCGCCGGCATGCTCTATCGAGCTGTAAAGCAGCAACGAGAAGGCCAACCCTTCGTCATGGCATTGGGGCTTTTTATCTTCACCTACTTAGGGCTGGTCGCCAGTAAGTGGCCGGTGATCGTGCCGCCCGACTACACCATCTGGGATGCGTCTTCAGCGCCCGAGTCGCAGCTCTTCTTGCTGATTGGCGTGGTCTTCATCATCCCTATTGTGGTCGCCTACACCGCATGGACTTACTGGGTTTTCCGCGGCAAGGTCAAAGTTGGCGAAGGCTACCATTGAGCCATCTTTAGTATCGATTATCTCCCCTCTGCATATTCCCTATGCAGACTTGGGCGCCCTCGCGGCGCCCCTTTTTTGATAACTCCACACTATTCTAGCGATAGTAAGAGGTGACTTTCTTTATATAACAATATCAGCTATATTTAGAACTATATATCAAATCCTACTCCTTCCAGGAGGCCTAAATGCAAACGTTTGCCCTTTCACGTAGCACAAATGCCAACGCCCCCGATGTCGCCGGTTTTTTTGAGCCGCGCACCTTCAGCGTGCAATACATCGTCAGCGACCCGGCGACGAAGCAGTGCGCGATTATCGATCCTGTGCTTGATTACGACGAGAAATCGGGCGCTACCGCGACCCATCACGCCGATGAGTTGCTTGATTACGTCAAAGAGCAAGGCTTTACGGTACAGTGGATTCTCGATACGCACCCGCATGCCGACCATTTTTCGGCCGCGCACTACCTGAAAGAAAAAACCGGCGCGCCCACGGCGATTGGTGCTTACGTCAAAGACGTTCAACAACTGTGGAAAGGCATTTACCACTGGCCGGACTTCCCCGCTGACGGCCGTCAGTGGGACCACCTCTTTGCCGAGGGCGATACGTTTAAGGTCGGCAATATTGAGGCGCAGGTAATGTTTTCGCCCGGCCACACGCTTGCTTCCATCACCTACGTGATCGGCGAGGCGGCGTTTGTCCACGACACCCTCTTCCAGCCGGATTTTGGCACCGCGCGCGCCGACTTTCCCGGTGGCAGCGCTAAAGCGCTGTGGGATTCGATTCAGGCCATTCTCGCCTTGCCAGATGACACGCGCCTGTTCACCGGCCACGACTACATGCCGAATGGCCGCGAACCACAGTGGGAAAGCACGGTAAAACAGCAGAAAGCAGAGAACCCGCATTTGGCAGGCATCAGTGAGGCAGATTTTATTGCCTTGCGCGACAAGCGCGATAGCGAGTTACCGATGCCCAAGTTGATCCTGCATGCACTGCAGGTTAATACCCGCGGCGGGCGCCTGCCGGAACCAGAAGCCAACGGCAAGCGCTACCTGAAAATCCCATTGGATGCCTTAGAGGGTGCTGCCTGGGATTAATCTGGGGCACAATGCAACGCAGCAAACTAAACTGCCCATGGCGTCACCGGCTCAGGTGGCGTCGTGGGTATTTCACTCAAACGACGATATGGAGGCTGCCGTGAATATTCATGAGCTCGAACCGGGATTTGCCATCAGCGAAGCGATTACGCCTGAGGATCTTGAAGAAGTTGCTCAGCGTGGCTACAAATCCGTTATCTGCAACCGCCGCCCCGGTGAGGCCGAAGACCACCCGGATGATGCACGACTTAGTGAAAAGGCGAAATCATTGGGACTAGAGTGGCGCTGCATTCCTGTCACGCCGGGCGAATACAGCGACGCCGACATTGCCGCCTTTAGTCGCGCGCTGGATGAACTGCCAACGCCGATACTCGCTTTCTGCCGCAGCGGCAAGCGCTCTGTACACTTATGGGCACACGCTAAATGCCAGGGCAAGCGTTGTGATATTCCCGCACTGCTTAATGCCGCCCGCGAAGCCGGCCACGATCTAGAAGATCGTCGTAGCGCGCTAGAAGCCGCTCAGGACACATCATCATAGCGCGTCGCGCAAAAACGCTATCAGTTCGTCACCATGATCGATAAGGCGTTCGCTCAGATCGTGCCCTCCTTCGACCAAGCGCAGAGTGGCATTATCTGCGCTCTCCGCCAGCGCTTGGGCATCGTGAGGCGGGATGACGGTATCGTTTTCCCCATGCACCAAAAGCACCGGACAGTGGATTTTGCCCACTGTATTTACCGGGGCAATGGCGTCGAAATGGTGACCAATCACGCGCTCGACATAGCGCAGCACGTACCACCCCAAGGGGAAAAACGGCACGCCTTTCTCGGCTAACCAGCGGCGCATCATGCCATCGGGGTGGGCAAAACTTGAAACACTCACCACCGTGGCGATATCGTCGCGGCGCGAGGCGGCTAGCAACGTGGCGGCTGCACCTACCGAATGACCGATCAGGGCGGTCGGCCGTGGCGTTTGAGCCTTGTGTAGCCAGGCCAGCGCCGCTTCGATATCCTCGGCAAAACGCGGCATGGAGGAAAACGTATCGCTGTCGCTGTTGCCGTGATTGCGCACGTCAAACAGCAGTACATTCCACCCCGCTTCAAGCAGCAGCGGTGCCAAGACCAAAAGAGTGGCCCGATTGGTTCCCCAACCGTGAGTTATCACAGCATGCCCCTGCGGAGAAGGAGCAGACAACCACCACCCTTCCAAATAACGCCCACGCTGGGTGGGAAAACGCACCGTTTCGCCACGCAATGAGTGGGCGTTAAGCGTTGTTTCCACAGGCTCTCTGGGTGCGGCAAGCTCACGATGCAAGCGGCGATGAAAACGCTTTTGCAGGGTTATCCCCAGCGCCGAGCCACCCGCTAACAATCCTACCGCGTAAAGCCAAATGTTCACCTACCCCTTCTCCTGTTTGACAGCCCGTGTGTCGCCACCACCCCTAATTGCTGCAATGCAGTAAATATGCACTATACTATAAGGCGATTAGCTTAGATATTAAGAACCTCAGTATTAAGGATTTTGTATGTTCATTCGTAAATATCGGCTTGCCTGGCTCCATGGCTTTGTTGATGGTGAACGCGGCAAACGTCACCAGACACTGAAAGGCATTCCAGGCTTTCGCTATACCAATGGCTGGATTGAAGGCCGTGCCAAACGGCTTGGGTATGATTACGGTTTAACCGATGTCACCGAACAAGAGTTAGAAGAAGCTCGCCGTTACTTCAAACCCGAGCCGAGCCACGCCTGGGATAATGCCAACTGGGCCTTACGATAAAAAAAACCACCTCGATATCTCGAGGTGGCTCGTTATTCGTTAAAGGGAAATACTGCCCCCTTTAGGCGACTTATTTTGGCAGCTTGGTCTTACGCAGGTAAGGGAAGATAGTGTCGAATTCACCGTATTTTGCCTTAGCGTCGTCGTCAGACACGCTCGGCGGAATGATGACATCTTGACCAATCGTCCAATCAGCCGGCGTCGCGATGCCGAACTGCGTCGTGGTCTGCAGCGCATCGAGGGCGCGAAGCACTTCAGCAAAGTTACGGCCCACCGACATCGGGTAGGTCATGGAGAGCTTGAGCTGTTTATCCGGGCCGATAATAAACACCGAACGTACCGTGGCGCTATCCGCCGGGGTGCGACCATCGGGCAGGTAGGCTTCTGCCGGCAGCATGTTGAACAGCTTGGAGACCTGCAGGTCTTCATCGGCGATGATGGGGAAGTTCACATCGTTACCGCAGTAGGTTTCGATGTCGTTGATCCAGCGCTTATGCTCTTCGACGCCATCGACCGAGACGCCAATGACTTTGGTGCCGCGTTTTTTCCACTCTTCATCGAGTGTTGCCACGGCGCCGAATTCAGTGGTGCACACCGGCGTGAAGTCTTTCGGGTGGGAGAACAAAATCGCCCAGCTATCCCCGATCCAGTCGTGAAAGCGAATTTTCCCCTGGCTGGTATCGGCTTCAAAATCCGGTACAACTTCGTTGATGCGTAATGACATAATCGGCTCCTGATGTGAGTTGAGTAACGCTTTTATAACATGGGTGCAAATCGATCACATTACAACCGCGACCACCCGTCACGGGGCCTATTGCGCGTTGGGGAAAAACAGCGGCTGGCCTTTGACCTCAAACGCCGCAATCGCCTGCTGCCCCTCATCCGACAGCAACCATTGGTGCCACTGCTCAGCCAAGTCATGCTTTACGTGCGGGTGTTTCTCTTCGGAAAGCAAAAGGCTGCCGTACTGGTTGAACAGCTCGTCGTCGCCTTCAAATAGCAGCGTTAAGTTTTGCGGATTTTCAAACGCGAGCCAAGTGGCACGATCCGCCATCACGTAGGCATCCATGGCCGCGGCGATGTTGAGCGTCGGCCCCATGCCGCTGCCGAGTTCGCGGTACCAATCACCTCCCGGCGCCACCCCCGCGCGCTCCCACAGACGCTGCTCGGCGCGGTGGGTGCCGCTGTCATCGCCGCGCGAGGCAAAAGGCGCTTGAGCCTTCGCGATACTCGCCAACGCTTCGATAGTGCGTTGTGCTTCACTGACCTTCGCCGGGTCATCGCTTGGGCCAATCAACACGAAATCGTTAACCATGACATCGGCACGCTCGCTGGCGTCGCCGTTCTCAATAAAACGCTGCTCGCCGGCAGTATCGTGCACCAGCAGGCTATCGGCATCGCCGCGGCGGGCAATTTCAAACGCTTGCCCGGTACCCACGGCGACCACGCGCACCGCGATACCGGTGGCCTCTTTGAATTGCGGCAAGAGTGCGTCAAAAAGCCCTGAGTTTTCGGTCGAGGTCGTCGACGCCAAGGTAATGTAGTCATCGGCATGAACCTGTGCGGACCCGCCTGCGATCAGGATGCCAACCAGGGCAAATGATAACGTTGTTTTCATCTTGTCGTTCTCCTGTCACGGCGCAAAAACGGTCAGAACACCGTTATTCGATAAGCTCTCCTGCAAGAAACGCCTGGGCCTCTTTTGAAGCAGGCGCCGTAAAAAACACCTCAGCGGGGGTATGTTCGCGCACTTTGCCGCCGGCGAGAAACAGCACATCCCCAGCGAGACGTTTGGCTTGGTGAAGGTCGTGCGTGGTCATCACAATGCGCGTTCCCCGCTGATGAAACTCGCGCACTGCCGCCTCTACGGCTTTAATCGCCGCCGGGTCGAGCGCGGCGGTGGGTTCATCCAGAAACAGCACCTCGGGCTCAAGCACCCAGGCCCGCGCCAGCGCTAGGCGCTGCTGCTCGCCGCCGGAGAGCACGCGCGCAGGCGTATCCGCGCAGGCGGTGAGACCAAAGCGCGCCAAGGCCTCAAACGCAAGCGGCTTGCAGGCCTTGCGTGGGGTGTGATTCACCGCCAAGGCATGCGTGAGATTGGCCAAGGCCGAGCGGCGCAACAACACCGGTTTTTGAAACACCATCGCCTGGCGCGGCGCTGGCCCGTCCCACGTCACTTGCCCTTGCGTCGGTGACAGCAAGCCATGCGCCAAGCGCAACAACAGGCTTTTTCCCGCGCCGTTCGCGCCCATCACCAGGGTTGGGCCGGCGCCTGCCAGGGTAAACGAACACGGCCCCAATAGCGGTTTACCCTGGTGGCTAAACGTGACGTCATCGAAGCCTAGCGCTGGTGGCGCCAATAGCGTGGTCGCGGCAGTGAGCGATGTATTAAATGAAGTCATTCCATCCGCCTTTTAGCCAGCTCACCCACCACATAAGCGCCAGCGTTAATCAGCATCACCAGCGTTAGCAGTACAATCCCCAACCCCAACGCCAAGGGTAAGTTGCCCTTACTGGTTTCCAGCACGATGGCGGTGGTCATCACCCGGGTAACGCCCTCAATGTTGCCGCCCACCATCATTACCGCCCCCACCTCGGCGCTGGCACGGCCAAAGCCGGCAAGCAGCACGGTCAAAAGCGCAAAGCGGGCATCCCATAAAAGGGTCGGCATCATGCGCGCGCGCGACATGCCCAGCGACATAAACTGCTCACGGTACTCGCCCAGAAGCTCTTCTACCTTCTGGCGCGAGAGCGCGGCCAGAATTGGCAGCACCAGCACCACCTGCGCCATCACCATGGCCGATGGCGTAAACAGAAGCCCCCACTCGCCCAGCGGCCCAGCGCGTGAGAGCAGCAAATAAACGGATAGCCCCGCCACAACCGGTGGCAGCCCCATTAGTGCGTTGAGCGCCACGACGACCGCACCGCGCCCAGGAAAGCGCCACAGCGCCACCGCCGCCCCTAAAGGAAACCCGAGCACAGCGGCGACGAGAACCGCTAACAACGACACCTTAAGCGATAGGGCGACGATCTGAAATAGCGTGGCGTCTAGGTTCAGCAGTAGTGATAGCGCCACATAAAACGCATTGTTTTCCACGGCCGCGCCTCCTTATACCTCTTTATACAGCTCGGCGTTTTTATGGTATGGCCGGGCAAGTGTTGAGAAAGCGATGGCGATGACTCGTAAAACCCTCTTTCGCGGAGACAATGAGAATACGTCAAACTATCACAAACGCACAGAGGAGCGGCCCCATGAAAACCCGATTAGCGCGCTAGGTGGCGTGGGGTATAACGCTTAAGCGCGCTACACCGGCTTATAAAGCTCGGCGCCTTCGCGGCGAAACTTCTCCGCTTGCTCTTCCATCCCGCGGTCGCGGTAGGTGTCGCGCACTTCCTGACTAATTTTCATCGAGCAGAACTTGGGCCCGCACATGGAGCAAAAGTGCGCCACCTTAGCGGAGTCCTTGGGCAAGGTCTCGTCGTGGTATTCCCGCGCGGTGTCGGGGTCGAGGCCTAAGTTGAACTGGTCTTCCCAGCGGAACTCAAAACGCGCCTTGGAGAGCGCATTGTCGCGTCGCTGGGCGGCCGGGTGGCCCTTGGCGAGATCCGCGGCGTGGGCGGCGATCTTGTAGGTAATGATGCCGGTCTTAACATCGTCTTTATTGGGCAGGCCCAAGTGCTCTTTGGGCGTGACGTAACAGAGCATGGCACAGCCGTACCAGCCGATCATCGCCGCCCCGATGCCGGAGGTAATGTGATCGTAACCCGGCGCGATGTCGGTGGTCAGCGGCCCAAGCGTATAGAAAGGCGCCTCGTCGCACTCGGCAAGCTGTTTGTCCATGTTTTCCTTGATCAGGTGCATGGGCACGTGGCCGGGGCCTTCGATCATCACCTGGACATCGTGCTTCCAGGCGATCTTGGTCAGCTCCCCTAGGGTTTCCAATTCGGCGAACTGGGCGGCATCGTTGGCATCGGCAATGGAGCCCGGCCGCAAGCCATCCCCCAGCGAGAACGCTACGTCGTACTGCTTGCAGATCTCGCAGATGTCTTCGAAGTGGGTATAGAGAAAACTTTCCTGGTGATGGTAGAGGCACCACTTGGCCATGATCGAGCCACCGCGGCTGACGATGCCGGTGACGCGGTTGGCGGTCAGCGGTACGTAGCGCAACAACACGCCGGCATGGATAGTGAAGTAGTCCACGCCTTGCTCGGCCTGCTCGATCAGGGTGTCGCGGAACACCTCCCAGGTGAGGTTCTCGGCAATGCCGTTGACCTTCTCCAACGCTTGATAAATGGGCACGGTACCGATGGGGACCGGAGCGTTGCGGATGATCCACTCGCGGGTCTCGTGGATGTTCTGCCCGGTGGAGAGGTCCATGATGGTATCCGCGCCCCAGCGGATGCCCCAGGTCATTTTGTCGACTTCCTCTTCAATCGAAGACGTCACCGCCGAGTTGCCCAGGTTGCCGTTGATTTTCACCAGGAAGTTGCGCCCGATGATCATCGGCTCGGACTCCGGATGATTGATGTTGCACGGGATGATCGCCCGACCGGCGGCGACTTCATCGCGCACGAATTCCGGCGTAATTTCCTCGGGAAGCCGAGCACCAAACCCCTGCCCCGGATGCTGATGGCCGAGAATGCGCTCGACTTCCGCCGTGCCCGCGTACTTGGCAGAGAGCGCTTGGCGACGCTGGTTCTCGCGGATGGCGATGAACTCCATCTCCGGCGTGATGATGCCTTGGCGCGCGTAGTGCAGTTGAGTGACGTTTTTTCCGTCTCTGGCGCGCCGAGGCGTGCGTTTTAGCTCGAAGCGCAGCTGGGCCAGCATGGGGTCGCTTGCGCGGCGTTTACCATACTCGGAGGTGGGGCCAGCGAGGAACTCGGTATCGTCGCGGGCCTCGATCCAGCCACGGCGCAGCTCGGGAAGGCCCTTTCTCAAATCGATTTCGGCGTTCGGGTCGGTATAGGGGCCGGAGGTGTCGTAGACCAGCAGCGGCGGATTTTCTTCGTCGATGCCCGAGGTCTTGGTGGGCGAAAGCGATATTTCGCGAAAAGGCACGCGGATATCCGCGCGTGTTCCTTCAACGTAGACCTTGCGCGAGCCGGGCAGCGGCTGGACGCTGGCGGCGTCGACCTGGGCGGTCTCGGCGAGAAAATGTTGTGTCTTGCTCATGTGGAATGCTCCCGTGGTGGTGGCCAGGGAGGCGAAGGGACTGGCAAAAAATTTAAGAGTGCGCGGGAAGGCGCGTGCCAGTGCTTGATCCCTACGCCGGTACCCTTTCTGGCATAGCGCCAGAAAATTAGCCGGATCAGGTTCAACGGGACCAGCGCTTGGCGAATCGTTCATCAACGAAAGCCCTGCGCCATCTCAGCCGGATTCACCGGCACCCCGTCAAGCGAGTTCAATGATTTTAGGGAACACTAACCCCTTGCGCAATGTTCTTTAGCAATACTCATTAGCGATACCCATTAGCAATACGCTTTAACGCTTAGGTAACGCATCGAAAAACGTAGACGAAAAGTTGATCCAGGTTCTAGACCTAAGCCAAAAGTTACGCGAGGCTACTGAATGCCATCAATCTAATGGCGGCACCATCATCACCAAGAGGGGCTTTCGCGTGGCTGAAAGCAAGGACTGCACCGCAAAATCGTTTTGCTTGCGCTGGCTTACCGCCGGATTTATCGGCTGGCTGATCACCTTCCCGGCTCACGCCATTGAGCCCGGCATTCAGTTAAGCGACGCCGAAAAAGCCTATTTGGAAGCAAACGAGCCCATCGTTTTTGTCAGCCAACGCGCCTACCCGCCGTTTGAGTTTGTCGATGATGATGGCGAGCGCCAAGGCATGATGGTGGAGCTTGCGCATTGGATCGCCACCGAAGCCGGCTTTCACGCTCAGTTTGTCAACACTGACTTCAGCACCGCCCAAGCCCAGATTCAAAACGGCGACGCCGACGTACTTACCAGCTTTTTCTACAGCAAAAGCCGTGACCAACATTTTGATTTCACGCAAACGATTTTCGAGGTGCCAGCGGCGATTTTTGTGCGCGCGGATCGCCCCGATATGGCACGGCTTTTAGACCTCGACGGGCGCCGGGTGGCCACCCAACGCGACGACTACGCCGAAGAGTATCTGGAAGAGAGCGATATCGAGGTCGAGCTTGTCTCCACCCGTAACTTTGCCGATGCCGCCCAGGCGGTGATTAATGGCGAGGCTGATGCCATGATCGGCGACGAGCAAATCGTGCTCTACCATCTTTACCGTGAAGGGCTAAACGATGAGATGAAGCGGGTGGGCGAGCCGCTCTATACCGGTTTGAACGCCATGGCGGTGATCGACGGCAATCAACCGCTGCAGAGCATCCTTAACAAAGGCATCGACCAGGCCCGGGCACAAGGCACGCTGGATCGGCTCAATGAAAAGTGGCTTGGTCAGGTGCTACCTTCTGCACGCATCAACTGGCGCGACTATTGGCCCCATGCGCTGATTGTCATCGTTGCCGCGCTCTGGGTGATCGCCTGGAACCTGCGCTTGCGCCAACTCGTGCGCCGCAAAACCCGTGAGCTTCGCCACAACCAAAAACGCTTGACGGAAATACTGCACGCCACCCGCACGGCCACCTGGGAGCTGGACGTCGCCAGCGGGCAGTTGCGCGTTAACGACTGCTGGGCGGAGATACTGGGTTACGCCCCCGAAGAGCTCACCCTCTCTAGCGTTGCGCAGTGGCGGCGCTGGGTCCACCCAGATGACCTTGAGGAGGCAGAACAAGCGCTAAATAACCACTTACGCGGCCACACCGCTAGCTACTCTTGCGAGTTCCGCCTACGCCATCGCGATGGTCATTGGCTGTGGGTACTGGATCGCGGCAAGGTCACAAGCCGCAATGCCCAGGGCCAAGCCTTGAAAGCCTCCGGCACACGCATTGATATCAGCACCGAGCGCCACGCCGAGTCAGACCTGCGCTTGGCCGCCAGCGTATTTCACAACGCCCACGACGCCATCCTGCTCGCCGATAGCGAAGGGATGATCCTGAATGCCAACGCGGCGTTTACGCTTATCTCCGGGATAGGGGCCGAGGAAGTTCTTCACACTCGCGCGACGCTACTCGACCACTTAAGCGACGGGCAGGAAGTGTGGCAGGGCGAGGTGACGCAAACGCGCAAAAGCGGCGAGCACTACCCCACCCTTGTGACCATTTCACGCGTGGATAACAGAGCTGACCGCAGTGCGCACTATGTCATTGTCTTTACCGATATTTCCCGCCAAAAAGAGTACGAAAACCGACTGGAGCATCTCGCTTACTTTGATTGCCTGACCGACCTTCCCAACCGTGAGCGCTTAACCCAGCATCTCGCCCAAGCCATGGCGAATGCCCGCCGTCACGGCCATCGTGTGGTGCTTGCCTACCTTGATCTTGACGGTTTCAAAGAAATTAATGATACCTACGGTCACCCTCTCGGCGACCAGGTATTGAAAGTGATCGCTGAGCGGCTGCGCGGCACGGTAGACGGCGATACCGTCGCGCGTCTTGGCGGCGATGAGTTCGTCATCATGCTGCTGCACCAGCACAGCGACGACGCCATGCAGCGCGTCATCACGACCCTTATTCAGCGCGTTAATCAACCAATGTGGCTCGCCGGTCATGAACTTCGCGTGTCCGCCAGTGTTGGCGTTGCTTACTACGTTGGCCAACCAAACGAGGATCACGATGATATCGAGCCGGATCAGTTTATTCGCCAAGCCGACCACGCCATGTATCAGGCTAAACAGCTAGGCAAAAACCGTTACCACATTTTTGATTCCGCGCACGAACGTGCCGTACGCGGCCATCATCAAAGCATCGCCCGGATGCAACAAGCACTGGATAACGATGAGTTCGTCCTTTTCTATCAACCCAAAATTAATATGCAGACCGGTGAGGTCATTGGCGTCGAAGCGCTGATTCGCTGGCAGCATCCCGATAAAGGCCTGCTACCACCGGCCGCGTTTTTGTCTGACTTACAACAGCACTCGCTCGCGATCGCCGTGGGCGAATGGGTGGTAAACACGGCGATCGCGCAGTTTTGCGCCTGGCAAGCGCGCGGCGTGCACTTGCCGGTCAGCATCAACATCGATGGCATTCACCTGCAGCACCCAGGCTTCGCCGACTGGCTGCAACAAACGCTTTCACGCTACCCTCAGGTGAAGCCAGGCGATATCGAAATCGAAGTATTAGAGAGTAGCGCCTTAGACGACATTCACTGCGTGGCGGAGATTATGCGACACTGTCAACGGCTGGGCGCCCACTTCGCGTTGGACGACTTCGGCACTGGCTATGCCTCGCTCGCTTATCTGCGTTATCTACCTGTCGGTCAGCTTAAAATCGACCGCAGCTTCGTCTTCAATATGCTCGACAACGAAGAGGATCTGGTCATGCTCAAAGGCGTGCTCAGCCTCGCCAAAGCGTTTCAGCGGCGCGTGATTGCCGAAGGGGTGGAAACCTACGCCCATGCGCGGGCACTACTGGCTCTCGGCTGCGAGTACGGCCAAGGTTATGCCTTTGCGCGCCCCATGCCGGCAAGCGAAATACTGCCATGGGTCGAACGTTTCGTGCTGCCTGACGCCACCATAACCCCCGAACAGTAAGCCTCGCATGCACGATGCCATTCAAGCGCAAAGGGAAAGAGTACGGCGCTACGTGCATTCGCTCGCTTCGGGAAGTAGACTAGGCCCACAATCATCTCGACACTCGGAACGACTCAGTGACCAAGCAACACTCTTTTGATCGCGACGAACTGCTGGCCTGCTCGCGCGGCGAGCTTTTTGGCCCCGGAAACGCCCAGCTTCCGGCTCCCAATATGTTGATGCTCGACCGCATTACGGCTATTACGGAAGATGGCGGAGAGCACGATAAGGGCGAGCTGATCGCCGAGCTGGACATCACCCCCGACCTGTGGTTTTTTGACTGCCACTTCCCTGGCGACCCCGTCATGCCCGGCTGCCTGGGATTAGATGCCATGTGGCAGCTCGTTGGCTTCTACCTTGGCTGGCTTGGCCACCCCGGCCGTGGCCGTGCGCTCGGCTGCGGCGATGTGAAGTTTTCCGGCCAAATTTTGCCCGATGCGCAAAAAGTCACTTACCGCATCAACGTCAAGCGTATTATTACCCGACGCCTAATTTTAGGCATCGCCGACGGCACCGTTGCTGTCGACGGGCGTGATATTTACCAGGCAAACGACTTGCGCGTTGGCCTATTTACCTCCACTGCGAATTTTTAACAGGAGGCTCCCATGCGACGAGTGGTAGTCACCGGCCTAGGCATCGTTTCTTGCTTGGGCAACGACCAGCAACAGGTGCTAGAGGCGCTTAAACAAGGGCGCAGCGGCATTCGTTTTAAAGACGACTATGTCGAACGTGGTTTTAGAAGCCACGTCGCCGGTAGCGTGGATATTGACCTTGAAGCGCTCATCGACCGCAAGCTGTTGCGCTTTATGGGTGACGCAGCGGCCTACGCCTATGTTTCCATGGCTCAAGCCATTGAAGACGCTGGTTTAACGGCTGAACACGTATCCAACGAGCGTACGGGCCTGATCGCTGGCTCCGGGGGGGCGTCAAGCGCCAACCAAGTGGAAGCCGCCGACGTACTGCGCGAGAAAGGCTTGCGTCGTGTTGGCCCTTACCGCGTTACGCGTACCATGGGCAGCACCGTGTCGGCTTGCCTGGCCACGCCGTTTCAAATCAAAGGCGTGAACTACTCGATCTCGTCGGCCTGCGCGACCTCGGCACACTGCATCGGCAGCGCCATGGAACAGATCCAGATGGGCAAGCAGGATGTGGTCTTTGCCGGCGGCGGTGAAGAAGAACACTGGACGCTGTCGTGCCTTTTCGACGCCATGGGTGCGCTCTCGACCCACTACAATGACACGCCAGAAAAAGCCTCGCGCCCCTACGATCAGGCTCGCGACGGCTTTGTCATTGCCGGCGGTGGCGGCATGCTGGTGCTCGAAGAGCTTGAGCATGCTAAAGCCCGCGGCGCCAAAATTTACGGCGAGCTAGTCGGTTACGGGGCCACCTCAGATGGCCACGATATGGTCGCGCCCTCCGGCGAAGGCGCAATGCGCTGCATGCGCCAAGCGATGGCCACGGTTGACGGCGATATCGACTACATCAATACCCACGGCACCTCCACGCCTGTCGGCGATGTCGCCGAGCTCAAAGCCGTACGTGAGGTCTTTGGCAACACCACGCCCGCGATGAGCTCGACCAAATCGCTTACCGGCCACTCTCTGGGCGCCACCGGTGTGCAGGAAGCGATTTACTCGCTGCTGATGATGAAAAATGACTTTGTCGCCGCCTCTGCCAATATCGAAAACCTCGATGAGCAGGCTGACGGCTTTGACATCGTGACTCAGCGCCGCGATGGCGTGACGTTAAACCGGATACTATCGAACAGTTTCGGGTTTGGCGGCACCAACGCTTGCTTGGTGTTCCAGCGCCACGTCGACTAACCGCCAAGCGCGACGAACCCAGTACGATAAAAACCAGCACGATAAAAACAGCGCCGCTGCAGATGCAGCCGCGCTGTTTTTTTTATCCTGGCATTCGATGGACCGAACCGCAAAGCGCCATAAGTGTTCGCTTACTCGGGGCGTGGCACCTCGGAGATCTCCTTAAGCTGCCCTTCCACCCAAGCTTCCACTTCTGCGATCACCGCATCCGGAGTTTTATCGTTCGTATCAATCGGCGCCCCTATACGCACCCGCAGCATCCCCGGGCGCTTCACCCAATGACGCCCCGGCCAACGCTCGCCGGCATTGTGCGCCACCGGCAGCACCGGCACCCCAGCGCGGCAAGCAATCACGCTACCGCTTTTGTTATAGCGCCGACGATGGCCTGGGTCGACCCGCGTGCCCTCGGGAAAGATCAGCACCGAAAGCCCACTTCTTAAACGCGCCTCCCCCTGCGTTAGCACCTGTTTCATCGCCCGCGCTGGCCTAGAGCGGTCTAATGCAATCGGGTGCAATAACCGCAGTGCCCAACCAAATATGGGAAACTTTAACAGCTCCTGCTTGAGCACCGTGCAGACCGGCGGCTTCATCACCTGCAAAAATACCGTTTCCCACTCACATTGATGGTTCGCTTGAATCACGCAGGCGCCGCTGGGTAAGTTTTCCCGACCTTTGATCTCATAGCGTACGCCGCACGCGATGCCAAACCAGACCACAATAAAGTGGTTGTAAAGGTTAAGTAGCCGATAACGGGCAGAAAGTGGCAAAAACGGGGAGATCGGTAGAAATAGCACGCCACATATCAACATCGCGGTGAAATACCCCAGATAAAAAATCGCGCTACGCACGGTGTTCATAAAGAAGCACCCTCCGCGCCATTTTCTTCTTGCGCATCACGGGTTAAGCACCACGCATCGAGAAGCCTTCCCACTTCTAACCGCCACGGCTTTTGGTGAACACCGAACACATCCAACACGCGGCGGCAGTTCAATACTCGGCGAAGCTTGGCATCGTGGTGATGATTCAGCGCTTCTACCCTGCCGAGCGTAATCGTTTCACCACGCCCTTCTAAGTGCGTGGCCAACTGCGTACGCACCATTGAGGTAAACGTAAAAGCACTGACCGGCTCAGTTCCTGCCAGGTGATACGCGCCCCAGGCATTAGCGCCGCAACAAAGCTGCTGCAGCATGCCCACCAGCGCTAACGCGACCGCATCCGCCGAGGTGGGGCAAAAAATGACGTCTTCCGCCGCCCGCACGTTATCGCCCACCACCAAACTATCGATAATTTCATTCACCCACGCGTGACTACCTTCTAACGCAAAAAGCGGCCCCAAACGCACGATCAAGTGGCGCGGATAGTCGGCCCGAATCCGATCACCGGTTTTAACCAAACGGCGCAGGCTTTCATCTCGCGGCGCTGGGACAACGTGTTCATCAATCGGCACGTCAAACCCGTCTTCATAAAGCTGATCCGACACGCACCACACCAACGGCACCCCTTGAGCGCAGCAAGCTTTCAGGCACGCATCTACCGCATCGGCGTGCGCGGTAACCGCGGCCGGCGCCATGGAAAGCGGGTGCGCCAGCGGCGGGATAATGACCGCATCCGGGGCCACACGCTTTAGGCGCTCGGGTGTTAGGTCGGTCTCTTGCTCAATCACCAGCTCGGTATCCGAGCGACGACTCGCCTCCCGCGCCAACGCCAGGCTCAAACAGTGGCCCGCATCTAAAATCAGCAGCTTCACGATCGCCTCTCCCCCTATCGCGGCAATAACGTCATTCGACCGTCTCAAACCATGCGCTAAAATGGAATCTCGTCGTCGAAATCGTCAAAATTACCCGGGTCCGGCGCGCCGTAGTTATTGTTTTGCTGACTGTTTTGTTGATTGTTTTGTTGGCTGTGTTGTTGATTGTTCTGCTGGCCTTGCGGCGGCGGCACGGGAGCACCCTGTTGATTGGGGTGACCGCCTTGCGGTGCGGGCTGAGGCGCGTTTTGCGCAGGCTGACCACCGCCCTGGTACTGGTTCCCTTGCGGGGTATTCTGCTGCGGGTAGCCGCCACCTGGCTGAGCACCTTGATAGTTGCCTTGCGACATGCCGCCACCCTGGAAATCACCGCCACCGCGTGAATCCAGCATTTGCATGTCGTTGCCGACAATCTCGGTGGTGAAACGGTCCTGACCGTTTTGGTCCTGCCATTTGCGCGTTTGCAGGCGCCCTTCGATATAAACCTTGGAGCCTTTTTTCAGGTACTGCTGGGCAATCTCGGCGGTTTTATTGAACAGCACGATGCGGTGCCACTCGGTGCGCTCCTGGCGCTGACCGCTTTGGCGGTCCATCCAGGTATCGGTCGTCGCTAAGTTAAGGTTCGCCACCGCGGTGCCCGATGGGGTGAAACGTACTTCAGGGTCTTGGCCTAAGTTGCCAATCAAAATGACTTTATTGATGCCGCGCGCCATAAAAGCTGCTCCTCGTGTGTCTTTATAAAGCTGTCGTTAAATCATGATGCATCGACTGTTGATGCGTTTACTGCCAAATGAAGGCTAGTGCTTGGGAGGCGATAAAAGCCGTGATAACGCCGCTTGGTCCAGCTGCTGGCGGTTGACCTTTAAGTAGGCCAACCGCTCTTCGGGTACTACCATCACGTCCTCTACGCCGGCTACCTCAGCTAACCGCTCCAACAAGGCGTCTAGCGTATCCGGGTGTTCCTCGCTCAAAGCGACCACTTCACTTGAGAGCGGCGGCGGCGAGGGCATTGACCACATCGCCACCCACCACAAAAACGCCAGCACGGCGGCGCCGAGAAACACCGCCTCTAACCCCCACGTATGCGCAAGCCACCCGCCGAGCGTTCCGCCCAAAAAAGCGCCGAGAAACTGCCCGGTGGAGTACACCCCCATCGCCGTACCCTTAGCCCCCGCCGGAGCGAGCTTACTGAGCATGGAAGGCAGCGTCGCTTCTAGCAAGTTAAAGCCGGTGAAAAATATCAATAGCCAGACAAATAGCCCAGCGCCTTGCGAGACCGGCAACCCAAGACCCGCCAAACTCAGCACCATCGCGCCAATCGCCACGAGACACATGAGCTTCATGCGCTGCTTTTTCTCGGCAATAATCACCATCGGAATCATCAACACAAAGGCCGCGCCCATAATACCCAAGTAAGCCAAGCCGTGGTGCTCAATGCTGATACCGGCATTGATCAAGCGAAACGGTACGGCGACAAAAATCGCCATTAGCACTAAATGCAGGGTAAAAATCGACAGATCTAGCCGCCATAAATCCGGGCGCGTGATCACATGACGCAGCTGTTGGCGGTCCATTCCCACATCACGATGCTTAACCCGTCGTGGTGCCGGCGGCACCCAGCGCCACAGCACCAAAAGCCCCACGAGCGTTAACGCGGCAGTAAACCAAAACACCCCGGCAAGCCCAAGCCACGCCGCAAGCCACGGCCCTAGCACCATCGCCAGCGCAAACGAGAGACCAATCGACAAACCAATCGTTGCCATCGCCGCGGTACGCACTTGCTCGCGGGTCTGATCCGCCAGCAGCGCCATAATAGCCGCTGCGACCGCGCCGCTGCCCTGCAAGGCACGCCCAATGATCACCCCGGCAATCGAATCCGCTAACGCGGCGACTACACTCCCCGCGGCAAATAACAAAAGCCCCAAGGCAATCATTCGCTTGCGCCCATAGCGATCAGAAAGCCAGCCGAACGGAATCTGCAAGCACGCTTGCGTTAACCCATAAATCCCTAGTGCCAAACCGATAAGAAACGGCGTGGCACCTGCTAAAGCATCGGCATAGATCGCCAACACCGGCAATACCATGAAAAGCCCGAGCATACGCGACGCATAGAGCCCGGCGAGACCGCTAATAGCACGGCGCTCAGAGGCCAGCAACAGTGCGGAAACCTTACGCATAGAATCCTTGTGGCAATAACGGTTGAACGTCTGTGTAAACGTCTATATCAAAGTACGTATAAAAGTACGTATGTATGAAAACACGCAGTGAACGTGGGGAACCAACGTTTTGATCAGCGAGGGTGACAATACGCTGAGATAGTCCGCTATTCTAGCGCGTTGCCTCAGCACTGGAAACGACTCGTAGAAACGGCCAACGAAAACCTTTCTCCACTTGCATCAAACCTCACTCACTTTGCCGAACAGGGTATAAGAAACGTATAATCGTTCTTTTGCTGCGCGACACGAGGTGTTAATGGACAGCATTCTGGTCAGGGGTGCCCGCACCCATAACCTCAAGCAGATCGATGTTAAGCTTCCCCGCGACAAGCTGATTGTGATCACCGGGCTCTCTGGCTCGGGTAAATCGTCATTGGCGTTTGATACCCTTTACGCCGAAGGCCAGCGCCGCTACGTGGAATCACTCTCCACCTATGCGCGGCAGTTTCTGTCGATGATGGAAAAGCCCGATGTCGACCACATTGAAGGGCTTTCACCAGCCATTTCCATCGAGCAGAAATCCACCTCGCACAACCCGCGCTCTACCGTCGGCACCATCACTGAAATTTACGACTACCTGCGTCTACTGTTTGCGCGAGCGGGTACGCCACGCTGCCCCGAACACGGCGAAGACTTAGAAGCGCAAACCATCTCGCAGATGGTTGACCAGGTGATGAACTTGACGGAGGGCACCAAGCTGATGCTGCTTGCCCCCGTGGTTAAGGGACGCAAAGGCGAACACCTGCAGCTTCTCGCTGAACTGCGTGCTCAGGGCTTTGTGCGCGTGCTGATCGACGGCCAGGTGCTCGAACTCGACGACATCGCGCCGCTGGATAAGCGTAAAAAACACGATATCAGCGTCGTCGTCGACCGTTTCAAGGTGCGCGATGACATCGCCCAGCGCCTTGCGGAGTCGTTTGAGACCGCGCTGAACCTTGCCGACGGCACGGCGATGATCCACTTTATGGACGGCGGCCACGAAGACATTGCCTTCTCCTCGCGTTTCGCCTGCCCAGTGTGCGGTTACTCCCTCGCCGAGCTTGAGCCGCGCATGTTCTCGTTCAACAACCCAGCGGGCGCCTGTCCCACCTGCGAGGGCCTCGGCGTACAGCAGTATTTCGACCCGGATAAGCTGATCAGCCACCCGGAGCTATCGCTTGCCGAGGGTGTGATCAAGGGCTGGGATCGGCGCAACGTCTACTACTTTACCCAGCTACAAGCACTCGCCGAGCACTACGGCTTTACCCTGGAAACGCCTTGGCAAGACCTCGCCCCCCACGAGAAGGAGATCATCCTTCACGGCAGTGGCGACGAGGCAGTTCCGTTTGGCTACGTCAGTGACCGCGGGCGCAAGGTCATTCGCGAGCACCCGTTTGAGGGCGTGCTACCCAACCTGCAGCGGCGCTACCGCGAAACCGAATCGAGCATGGTGCGCGACGACTTGGCCAAGTACATCGCCGTGCAATCCTGCGCCACCTGCCAAGGTTCAAGGCTGCGTAAGGAATCGCGCCACGTTTACGTCGATGATCACAACATTGCCGAAATCGTCCGCTTTCCGATTGGCGAAGCCCAGCGTTATTTTGCCGCGCTTTCGCTCCCCGGTCGCAAGGGCGAAATCGCGGAAAAGATCGTCAACGAGATCCATGCAAGGCTTGAGTTTCTGGTCAACGTGGGGCTGGATTACCTTAACCTGGAGCGCAGTGCCGATACCCTCTCCGGCGGGGAAGCCCAGCGCATCCGTTTGGCAAGCCAGATTGGCGCCGGCCTGGTCGGCGTAATGTACATTCTCGATGAGCCCTCCATCGGCCTGCACCAACGCGACAACGACCGGCTTTTAAAAACCCTAGAGCGCCTGCGCGATTTGGGTAACACCGTGATCGTCGTCGAGCACGACGAAGAAGCCATTCGCGCAGCCGACCACGTCTTGGATATTGGCCCCGGTGCGGGCGTTCACGGCGGCGAAATTGTCGCCCAGGGCACCCCGCAAGAGGTGATGGACAACCCTGACTCACTTACCGGCCAGTACTTATCCGGCAAGCGCGAGATCGCCGTGCCCCCATACCGTATTCCCGGCAACCCGGAAAAGCAATTGGTACTCAGCGGCGCCACGGGCAACAACCTGCAAAACGTCACGCTCAACCTGCCACTGGGCTGTTTTGTCTGCGTCACGGGGGTGTCCGGCTCGGGCAAGTCGACGCTAATCAACGGCACGTTGATGCCAATTGCCGCTCGCGAACTCAATCGCGCGACCACGCTCAAGGCGGCGCCCTACCAACACATCGACGGGCTTGATCAACTCGACAAAGTCATTGATATCGATCAAAGCCCCATCGGCCGTACACCGCGTTCCAACCCGGCTACCTATACCGGCATCTTCACGCCGATTCGGGAATTATTTGCCGGCACCCAGGAAGCACGCTCACGGGGCTATAAGCCTGGCCGCTTTAGCTTTAACGTCAAAGGCGGGCGCTGCGAAGCCTGCCAGGGCGAGGGCATGATTAAGGTCGAAATGCACTTCCTGCCGGATATCTATGTGCCCTGCGACGTGTGTAAAGGCAAGCGCTACAACCGCGAAACCTTAGACATCAAGTACAAAGGCAAGACCATCCACGAAGTGCTGGAAATGACGGTGGAGGATGCGCTGGAATTTTTCAGCCCGGTGCCCGCCATCGCCCGACGTTTGCAAACGCTGCTCGATGTAGGGCTCTCGTATATTCACCTTGGCCAGAGTGCCACCACGCTCTCTGGTGGCGAAGCGCAGCGGGTAAAACTCGCGCGCGAGTTGGCCAAACGCGATACCGGTAAAACGCTGTATATTCTCGACGAACCCACCACGGGGCTGCACTTTGAGGATATTCGCCAACTGCTGGTGGTGTTGCATCGCCTGCGCGACCACGGCAACACGGTATTAGTCATCGAGCACAACCTGGACGTGATCAAAACCGCCGACTGGCTAATCGACTTAGGCCCAGAGGGCGGCTCCGGCGGCGGGAAAATCATCGCCGAAGGTACGCCCGAGCAGGTCGCGAAGATGGACGCATCCCACACCGGGCGGTTTCTCAAGCCGCTGCTGGCGCGCTAAATTACCAGTTCACTCCGAGGCCGATATGGTAGAGGGTATCGCGCAGATCTTCGGCGCTATTTTCAACCCAGTCGGCCTCGACCGCCATATTGAGCGACATCCACTCAGTGAGCGGGTAGCGCACGCCGGTTTCAGCGTTAAATTGAAAGCCGGTGGCGCCGGAGAAAGCGCGGCCGGTGCGGCCGGTGGCGTAAAGCTCAAAAAGCTCCTGCCAGAAGTAGCGATTAAACTGCCACTGCAATGCCCAGGCGTAAAAGCGCTCCTCGGGGTGGTTTGCATAGCTAAAACGGTTGCGAGTGAGCAGCGCCGAGAGCGAAAACGCGCTCTGCTCGGTATCCCAGAACTGATACCCCGGCCCTAGCCCGAGGGCAAAGCGCCGCGAGATATCCTCCTCCCAGTCACGCTTTGCGCTTACGCGCCCATGCCAAAAGCGCTGGCGAGACACGAAACGCTCCGGCGAATACGCCAGCTCCCAATCGTTATCGCGCCGTTCGCCATCACGGTACTCGCGATGATAGCGACCCCGCCAGCGGTGGCGCCAAACGCCCTGGGCCACATTTTGGCGCAGGTCAATATCGACTTCGTGGGTATCCACGGCGCTGTTCTCGTACTCAAGGGCCACATCGACGCCGCCACTGGAGGAAAAGGACCGGTTCTCTGGGAGGTTGCTTGCTGGCGTAGTTACCAACTCCAGCGGGTCGCTCATCGGTACCTCGGCGCCGCTCCACACCACTCGCGCCACGTGCTCGGCCGCGATATTTAAGATACCGGCCGCCTCGGTATCGACTTGCCACGCGCTCGTCGTATGGCGAAGCACCGTGCCCGTGATACGGTCGCCGTTTGCAAGCCACAGCGTATCGGCGGACAAGGGCAACGGCCCCAAAAGCCCGCTGAGCGCCCAAAACAATTTCCCCCCGCACGTGCGAGGGGAAACGAAACGCAAAGCTATCTTCACCAACACTCTCAAGGCGTTACCCGCATTTGGACCAGCCGCAGCCGGCGTAGCAGGTAGGACAACCGTCCATCATAATCAGCTCGCCGCGGCATTCGGGGCAGTGGCCGACCGTGGCCGGGCCACTGCCTTTAGGCTTTTTTGGCGTGCTTTCCGTCTCTGAGCCTGCGCCAATCGGCTCGACCGCCCCGTTAGGCACGCTCTCTTCTTCGTCAACCGGCGGCTGCCAGGCGTGGCCGTGCTGCATACGGTGCTGATAGCGCTCAACAAGTGACTCTACCGGCACTTGGTTTCCGTCTTGATCGAGGAAACCACGACGATAAAGAATTTGCTGGATCGACCAAGCAATCGCCGCCACTTCCGAATCGTGAAACATCGGTTTGCCCCAACGGTTCCAACCGCAGCGCACCAAGCCTTTATCCCACGCGACCTTGCGCAAGTCGGCGACCGCTTGCGTAACGTAACCACCGCGAGCCGCCAACGACAGGCTGCGCATGGTGGCGGTGATCCATTGGTGTTCACTTGAGAGCTGCCCGGAAGGGAAGAAAAACTCCACTGGGCGCTCGATCACCACGCGCTTGCCGCCGACCACGCCCTCAACGGGCATAAACGAGACCAAAAGGTAGACTTTCTTACGGCCTTCCGCACCGACGTAAGAGATTTTCTCCGAAACGGCTTCCAGTGTGCCCTCCGGGCGCGAGGGGATGCGTACCGTGAGCGGGTTCTCATCCTGCAGCGCCGGTTCGGGCATAACAGGCTCATCCTGCTTGATGCGGTAACCGACGATCTTCGAGGTAATTTCAACGGCCATTTTACTCTCCACTACTAGTCAAAAGGGGGATGCGTTCAGGTGACATTCGCTATCACCATTTGCCGTAAGTGCCCTCTTTTAACGCATCAAACAGGTTAGCGGCGTTGTGCTCTTCGCCATCGTAAACCACCGTTTCATCACCGTTAAGCTCGACGGTTTCGCCGTTTTCCAGCTCAAACACATAGGTGGTGTTTTTAAGATCGTCCTCGCGGACCAACACGCCCTGAAAGGCTTCCGGGTTGAAACGGAAGGTGGTGCAGCCCTTCAAGCGGCTTTCGTACGCCTGCAGATAGAGATCTTGGAACTGCTCAAAGGGAAAATCGGTCGGCACGTTGACCGTTTTGGAGATTGCCGAATCGACCCACTGCTGCGCGGCCGCCTGCACAGCGACGTGCTGCTCTGGCGTGACCGCATCGGCGGTGATGAAGTAGTCCGGCAAATCGCTTTCGACTGCGTCAGCGGCAATAAAATGGCGGTACGCTGCGAGCTCAAAGGAGACCACTTCCACCTGTTCCTTGGTCTTTTTGCCCGACTGAATAATGTTGCGGAAATAGCGGTGCGAGAACGACGGCTCAATGCCGTTGGAGGCATTGTTACCCATGGAGAGCGAGATCGTGCCGGTCGGCGCAATCGAGCTATGGTGAGTAAAGCGCGCGCCGTGCTCGGCAAGGGCCGCCACCAGCTCCGGTTCGTGCTCGGCGACTTTGGCCATGTACTGGCTATAGCGGGCATGCAAAATGCGCCCCGGCACTTTGTCGCCAATTTCGTAGCCGTCTTTTTTCAGTTGCGGGCGCTCGCGCATCATCTTCGGCGTGATGGTGTGCTCCTCACTCAGCACCGGCGCCATGCCTTTTTCTTTGGAGAGTTCTAGCGCCTGCTTCCAACCCTCAATGGCTTGGTGACGGCTGACTTCTTCGGTGAAAGCGAGCGACGCTTTAGAGCCGTAAGGGATTTTAAGCATGGTCAGCGTAGAGCCTAACCCCAAAAAGCCCATGCCGTGGCGGCGCTTGTGCTCGATTTCGCGCTGCTGCTGCGCCAGCGGCAAGCCGGCGATCTCGACCACGTTATCCAGCATGCGGGTAAAGATCGCCACCACTTTACGGTAGCGCTCCCAATCAAAGCGGGGCTTTTGGCCAAACGGGTCGATGACGAATTTGGTCAGGTTGATCGACCCCAACAAGCATGCGCCTTCCGGCGGCAGCGGCTGCTCTCCGCAGGGATTGGTCGCGCGAATATCTTCGCAGAACCAGTTATTGTTCATACGATTGACCTGATCGATCAGGATAAAGCCCGGCTCCGCGTAATCGTAGGTGGATGCCATGATGGTATCCCATAGCTCGCGGGCTTTGATCACCTCAACAACGCGGCAAGCGACGCGGCCTTCGTCGTCCACCGTGTACCCCTCTTCGATCACCGGCCAGTCGCGGTAAATCAAATCTTCTGGGTTGACGTCCTCTTTTTCCCCCGGGTGCAGCGGAAAAGCCAGCGGCCAGTCGGCGTTTTGTTTCACCGCTTCCATGAACTCATCGGTGATCAAAAGGCTCAGGTTGAACTGGCGCAAACGCCCGGCTTCGCGCTTGGCTTGGATAAACTCGCGCACATCCGGGTGGCCGACATCAAACGTTCCCATCTGCGCGCCGCGACGCCCGCCTGCTGAGGCGACGGTGAAGCACATCTTGTCGTAGATATCCATAAACGCTAGCGGGCCGTTGGTGCCCGCGCCCGCGCCAAACACGAACGCCCCTTTGTGGCGCAGCGTCGAGAAATCATAGCCAATGCCCGCGCCGGATTTCAGCGTCATGCCCGCGTCGACCACGGAATCGAGAATATCGCGCATGGAATCGCGAATGGTGCGCGACACGGTGCAGTTGATCAGGCTCACGGCGGGCTTGTACGCCTCTGCGCCGGCGTTGGAGAGAATCCGGCCCGCGGGAACCGCACCGTTTTCCAGCGCCCAGCGGAACTTGGGCAACCACTCTTCCGCCTGATCCTCTTCCACGGCTGCTAACGCGCGCGCGACGCGCTCGAAGGTGGCGTCTACGTCCTGATCGACCGGCTGGTCATGGCGATTTTTTAACCGATATTTGGCGTCCCAAATTTCCCGCGACGGCGCTTGTAGCGGAACATCTTTGGACGTTTTGACGGCGTTGGCAGCAGTGCTCATGGGGCTTAACTCCTTCCCGACGGGAACGTGGCGACTGAGAACAGTAGAGCGGAAATTGAAGGGCATTATACGGCGAACCGAGGTGAAGTATAGACTTGACAGCCACCATATAGGCTATCTTTTGGTAAAAAATCTACTAGATATAGAAAAATCAGCGCGTTAGCTTTTCCCTGAGCGTTAACCATTATAGGCTGCTGTTTTGCACCGTTTTCCTCAATCCAGCTGTTTGGACAAAGAGCCCCGCATGCCTTTACGCCTCTTACGCCCGCTGCTACGCCGCCTAATCATTGGCATCAGTTTGCTGCCGGCTCTCGCGTTCGCGACGTCTTTTAATGTAAGCGATGCCCAGCGCCACGCTCACTGGCAATCCATGACACTCACCCTCGGCGATGAGCGCCATTTTCGCGCCGTGGAAGATCACAGTTATACCGATGCGACCCTCAGTGTGAACGCCACACGCGATGTGTGCGATTTACCCTGGTTGGAAATGCGCGTCACGCTGGAGGAGCACCAAGGCAACAGCGATACGCTAAACGTCGTGCCAGCGTTGGTACGCGTGGATGATGGCGAGATCCGTCAAGCGGTTGCAGAATTCATTACCCAGCGCGGAGATGACGGCTTCTATGCGCACTTTTATATCAACGCGCTGGACACCGTATTGACGGACATGCGCGAGGGCGCGCAGTTTTTTCTTGCCTTTGAAATGTCGACCTCCGAGCAGGACGAACGCGAACCATGGCACATGACGTTCAGCCTAGACGGCGCCGATGCTGCCCTCACGCGAATGCAAACCGCGTGTTATAGCGACAGCGTTTCCACCGGCCCGGGTCGCGAGAACCAATAACCTTGGTACGCCATGCAGCCTTCGGAATAGAGCCAATCACGGTGCGCCTGCGTTTCAACGCCCTCGGCGATGACCTCAAGCTCTAAGCTGTGCGCGAGCGCAATCACGGTGCGCACAATGGCCGCATCCGCAGGATCATCAAGCACATCGCGCACGAAGGATTGATCGATTTTAAGCTGATCCAGCGGCAGCCGTTTCAGGTAGGCAAGCGACGAGTAACCGGTGCCAAAATCGTCCAGCGAAAAGCGCACACCAAGCTCGCGCAGCTGCTCCATGCGCTCGCACACGGCTTCTAAATCTTCCATCAGCAAGCTTTCGGTAACCTCAAGCTTAAGCCGCTGCGGGTTCGCCCCGGTTTGCGCCAGCACCGTTTCGACCTGCTCGACAAATCCCACTTGGCGAAACTGATTGGGGCTGACGTTCACGGCAATGCTTAAAGGCTCGGTTGAGGGGTCACGCGCCCACTGTGCCAGCTGCTCGCAGGCCGTTTCCATCACCCACGCCCCCACTGGCCCAATCAGGTGACTCTCTTCCGCCAAGGGGATAAAGACTCCCGGCGAGACCACGCCGCGGCTAGGGTGCTCCCAGCGTACCAACGCCTCAACGCCCACAACATCGCCATGCGCGTTCACTTGGGTTTGGTAAAATAGCGTTAACTCTTGGCGCTCGATCACATGGCGCAAGTCGGCTTCAAGCTGCGCGCAGTCAATCACCGCCGCCTGCATCGTCGGGTCAAAAAAGCGCAGGGCATTGCGCCCGGCGGCCTTCGCTTGATACATGGCAAGGTCAGCTTGCTGGAGAATCGCGCTAACGCCCACCTCCTCGCCGTGAAACAGGGTAATACCGATACTACCGCTGACTTGCAGCATGTGCCCATCAACGTCAATTGGCTCCAGTAGCGTTTTAAGCAACTTTTGCCCCACGGCTTCTGCGCTATGCGTCGCCGCCTGCTCATTGCTGCCGAGTTTGTGCAGCATCACCACAAACTCATCGCCGCCTAAGCGCGCCACGGTATCGTTATCACGGATAATGCCGGATAGCCGCGCGGCCACGGCGTTTAGCAGTGCATCGCCCAAATAGTGGCCAAGACTGTCATTGATGGTTTTAAAGTTATCCAAGTCAATAAACATCACCGCGCTGTAGTGGCCTTCGCGCTGGGTGTCTTTCAGCGCGGCCTCTAGCCGGTCGATCAGCAGACGCCGGTTGGGCAGCCCCGTCAGGGAATCAAAAAACGCCAGTTGATGAATTTCTTTCTCAGCGGCTTTGCGCTGAGTGATGTCGCTAAGCGTGGCCACATAGTGCGTTACCTCACCGGCATCGTTGCGCACCACGCTAATGGTGAGCCACTGCGGGTAAACCTCGCCGCTTTTGCGCTGGTTCCACACTTCCCCTTGCCAGCGACCAGACTCGTCAAGTTGCTGCCACATGGCGCGATAGAAATCGGCGTCGTGGCGCCCGGAATTTAACAGCGCCGGCGTCTGCCCGAGCACTTCCTCTTCGCGATAACCGGTGATCTCGCTAAACGTATCATTGACCTGCACAATACGATTATTGGCATCCGCGATGAACATGCCCAAATGTGTTTCAAACGCCAAGGCCGCGATTTTAAGCTGTGCCGCTTTTAGCTCACTGGCCTGCTGCATTTCTTTGCGCGCGGCGACTTCCTCTGATAGCCGGTTACGGTGTTCGCGCAAGGTTTGCTCGGCAACATAAAGTTGCCGGTAGTGGCGCAGCGTGAGAGATCCCAGTGCCAACAGCAAGAGGATGCCGATCAACAGCGCCCAAAAACGTCGCCACCAGTCGTGCAGGTAAACGGTGGTATTTTCGCCGACAATCACAAGCCACGGGGCCGCTTGCAACTTGCGCCCGGTGAACATCCGTTGATCCCCGTCCAGCGGTGACTGACGCACCCAGCTATCACTCACAACGGAGGAATCCAAAAAGGCGTTCAGCTGCTCGGTGCTAACCGCTTTCCCCCGTAGCGCTTCGGCCTCACGCTGCTGATCGCTACGCTGAATCACTACGCGCGCCGTTATATCTAATATCGCTACGCTTTCACCGCGGCGCACCGGCATCTGATTCACCACGTGAACGATATAGCCAGGCGATAGCCGGGCAACCACCAAGGCCTCCAATTCGCCGCCACCGTTTTCAATCCGCAGAGCGTGAAGCAGATACGGCGTGCCACTGTCTGCCTCACGGTAAAGCGGTGATACCGCACTTTCCGACCCGGCATCATTGGAGGCCAGCGCTTGCAGCCATGGCGAGTCGTCAAAAGAAAACGACCCCGGCGCCGTTGCTGCCACGATACCTCCTTCCGGTAACAGCACGGCAACGTCTTGCCACACACTCAGGCTATCGCGGCGGCGATTTAACAGATTCGCTAGATCTTGCTGCGCTAGGCTTTGGTTTTGCCTGAGGCGGTAAAGCTCGGCCACGCCTTGCAGCGAGTGCCGCGACGCATCAAGCACGCTTTCCATCCATTGCGCGACCATCTCGGCATTGGCGGCGGTGTGCGCCTGCGCTTGCTGTTGCTGATTGTGGTAAAAGTGGCGCATTTCCCACACTACCAGTAGCAACAAGCCCACAAACATCACCCCCGCGCTCCAAGTGGCACGCCGTGGTGACATCCAGTTTCCAATTAATGAGCGTAACGTCACGACACCTCCCTCGTCGCAACTTCCACTCGATTTCGCCCCTCATGCTTGGCCCGGTACATCGCCTTATCCGCCCGCGCTACCATGCTTTTGCAGCTATCATCCGGCTGCCATTCGGCCACGCCGATACTGACCGTTAGCGGTTTGTGCAGCCCCTCAACGTTGAGCGTTGTAATCAGCTCGCGTAGGCGCTCTGCGAGGCCGATTAATGCCTCAATATCGGCATGCTTAGCGAGCACAACAAACTCCTCACCGCCCCAGCGGCCTAAATGGTCGCAACCACGCAGTGAGTTCTCCACCAAGCTCGCCAGGGCAATCAACACGTCATCGCCCAAGGCATGGCCATGCGTATCGTTGATCTCTTTAAAGTGATCCACATCAAACAACAGCAGCCCAAATTGCGCTCCATAGCGTTTCGCCGCCACCAGCTCAGCGTCGATGGCCTGTTCAATACGGTAGCGGTTCCATACCTGCGTTAAGGGGTCAAAATGTGCCAGCTGCTCTAGGCGCTGATTGGCGTCTGCCAGGGCTTTACGCTCTTGCTCTAAGTAACCGTTTAGCTTGCTGATCTCATACGCCGATATCGCCAGCGTCAGGTCTTCGCCCAAATCCATCGCGGCTAACCGCTCAACGCGCTGCCACGCCTCGCTTTTGCCGATGACTTCTTCGCACCAGGCGGCACACGGCGAAGGTAGCGTCAGCACAGACGGTTGGCTCGGTGAAGGGTGAGGGTGATGGGTCTTAGGGTGATGAGTCTTAGGGTCACGGGGCGAAAGCTGCATGGCCCAATAAAGCGCTTCAACCTGCTGCGGACGAAAAAAGAGCAACCAACCACGCGCTTCCAAGTTAAGCGGTAACGGCACCGCCAGCAAACCGCAATGCTCGCCCATCGCCAAGGAGCTGGTCAGCGGGTTTTTCGCCAACTCACGGCTGCACCAGGGGCCAGCATGGTCATGGGTGCGCGCCAATCGTTTGACGAGTTGGCTAATCATGGTAGGCGCCGGGGCACTTCCTGCTAGGTAGGTATTGCCGTCAATCCAGAGCGCTACGCCGTGGGCGCGAAAAAGCGCCATCCAGGTCTCGGCCTGCGCCTTCAATAGCTGCGCGGGGCTTTGCGGCTCTTTCCGGGTAGTGCTGGAGAGTACCAGGCTATCTTGCACGCGCTGAAGGTAGCGCGCTTCCTGCCGCGCCTGCAGCAGCAATAAGCGCTGTGTTGCCATCTGCACCAGCGCCCGCACGGCATCGCGCACCGGCGGTGGCGTGGGGTAAGGCGTCGCCGCATGACAAACAACCATCCCCCAAAGCCCGGCATCCCCTTGCATGGCGAGGCTTAGTGAGCCGCGCACATTCAGCTTTTGTAAGTAACGCACGCGATCCGCGGCAGGGGCACGTAACAGGCTATCTTCCAGTGAAGGCGCCGTCGGCTTGGGTAAAAACCCCACGGCAGGCGCCTCAATATCCTGAATATAGCGAATAGGGTTGCGCTCGTAGGCATGGCGCAAGCCAACGGGGAATTCGCTGGCGGGAAAGCGCTGACCCAGGAGCGTAGGCAACCGCCCCCCGAGTGCCTCGGCAAGAATAAAGCCATGCCAATCGCTATCAAAATGGCACACCACCACCCGATCGTAACCGGTTAACTCTTGGATCGACTTCACCAGGTTATCAAGTAACTCTTCCTGGTGTGTGGCATCAGCGAGCTGCATCAGCCGTTCATTAACGGCCCCAAGCAAGCGCCACTTGCCAAGCGGTTGCAGCGGCTCGATTTCGACCAACACCTGCGAACCGCTGCGCAGTGCATGAACCTGGTAGCGTTTGTTGCGCCCGTGCGTTTGGCGCACAAAGGTGAGTGGTGCCGGCAAATGCTCACGTCCTTGCATGGCACGACGCAAACGCTGGCTCAACCGCTTGCCTAGAAGACACGCCAAGGAAAGCGTATCGGGCGCGGGCAACGCAATGTCGAGTAACGCGCCCAGGTTCGCGCTTACCGAGTGCACCTGACGGCACGCACTATCCACCGCTACCACCGCGCCAAAAGGCTGAATTTGGGCAGCTTGGGCAGCTAATGCGCGGGTAGAGAACGGATTGGCTGACGAGTTATTTGCACACAATGACGTCAAGAGCGTTGCCTCGAAAACAGATTACCGACCTACCGGTTGGCGCAGTAGTAGTTCAACACGCCGATTAGCCGCGCGACCTTCTGGTGTGTCGTTACTTTCCATGGGTTGGGTGTCAGCATAGCCAACGGCCCGCATACGAGAAGCGTTAAGCCCCTCATCTTGTAAATGGCGTAGCACGGCAATCGCCCGGGCCGCGGAAAGCTCCCAATTAGAAGGGAAACGTACGGTCGAAATGGGAATATTATCGGTGTGGCCTTCAATCGAAATTTGCCCGTCAAAGGATTCTAACACCTCGACCAAGCTGTCAATCACCCCGCGCCCCTGCGACGTCAGCTGTGCAGCGCCGCTGGCAAACAGCAGGCTGTCATCAATACGCAAGGTAATGCCCTCACGCCCCTGCTCAACATTGACGCCCGGCACCGTCAGGCCGGAAAACTGCGGCTGCAAACCATCGTGGCGAGGCTGTATCCCGGTTGCCATGGTCGCAAGCGACATCGAGGGCATCGCACTGGGCGGGCGCATACGATCACTATCGCTTGCTTCGCCGCCCCCTGGGGGGGTGAGTGCAAGCAGCAAAACGAACAGCGTGATTAAAAGCGTTAACACGTCAAGGTAGCTGGTCAGCCAGCTTTCATCGTCGCCATCTCCTGAGGGCGACGGCTCCAACGTGCGGCGCGTATCGCGGTCCAACATGGCCGCTACCCCTTATTCTTACGCGTTTTCACGTTAGGGTCGCGAATTTCATCGTGATAGTTCGCGATAAACGAGTTAAGCGTCTCCTCAATAAACGAGGGCAGCCGACGCTTGGTAATCAGCGAGATCCCTTCCAGCACCATGTTCATGGTGATCAAGCGTTCTTCCGTGCGACGTTCAAGCTTCACCGCGATGGGCTTAAAGATCAGGTTGGCCAATAAAATGCCGTAAAAGGTGGTCAACAGCGCCACGGCCATACGCGGTCCGATAATTTCTAAGTCGCCGGCATCCATGACTTCCAGCATATTTACCAGCCCCACCAAGGTGCCGATCATCCCAAACGCTGGGGCATAGGTGGCCATGGTGCGAAAGATTTGCGCCTCGGCGTGTTCGCGCGCCTTAAGCCGCGCGATCCGCCAGCGCAGCATATCGAAGATTTCGTCTTCTTTGGTATTGGCAATCACGAGCTGAATCCCGGTACGCAAAAAGGGGTTGCGAGTGTACTCCAGCGCCTCTTCAACCGCGCGAACATCGCCTTTGAACCACAACCGCGACATGTCCACAAGCTCTTTGATGTCGTCACGCACGTAGGTATTTTCACGCCGGAAAACCACCCCCACCAAACGCACCACGCGCAGCACTTCGCGCAGGGGGTAACTGATAAACGTCGCGGCGAGTGTGCCGGTAATCACGATCGCCAGCCCCGGCAAATTGAGAAAGCTCTCGGGCGACTCTGCGGTAAAAAAAAGCACACTCACCAGCAGGACAATGCTGGCAAACATACCGATTAGCGTTGAAGGGTTCATCAACGGCTCCTTGCCGGTCACTTGAAGTCAAAAAATGTCGTACCCTCGGCACGGCGAGGATGATTATCGGCTCCGCTTAGGCGGAATCGTTTAGTTTTGCGCGTAGACGGCTCACCGCCTGACTGTGCAGTTGCGATACCCGCGACTCGGTCACGCCGAGCACCGCTCCCACCTCTTTTAAGTTCAGCTCTTCTTGGTAGTAGAGCGCCATCAAGAGCTTTTCGCGCTCGGGCAGCATGTCAATGGCGGCCACGAGGCGTTCGCGCTGCTGGCTGTCGAGCAGCTGTTCAAACGGCTGGCGCTGCGCGCCTTCGCCGGCGGCGGGTTCACCGCTCTCTTCCACTAGGGCCTCAAACGGCAGCAGCTGCCCGCTATTGGTGTCGTGAAGCAGCTGCTGATACTCGCCAAGCGGTATCTCCATCTCAGCGGCAATTTCGTGCTCTTCCGGCGCGCGTCCAAGACGCTGTTCTAACTCACGCACGGCGCCATCCACTGCCCGCGCGGAACGGCGCACACTGCGTGGTAACCAGTCACGGGTACGCAGCTCATCCACCATCGCCCCACGAATACGCTGACTGGCAAACGTGGCAAAGGTGGCCCCCTGGCTGGCGTCAAAACGGCTTAATGCTTCTAACAGCCCCACCGTGCCGGCTTGGATCAAGTCATCAAGTTCGATGCTCGCTGGCAGCCGCACCTGCAGTGTTAACGCCTGGCGTCGCACCAGTGGCATGTATTGAGTCAGTTGATCTTGCTGTTCAAATCTACCCTGTGCTGTGTACATCGTTTCGCCTCGCGGCTGGCACCTTCACTGGTAATTGACGATAACTTGCATGCCGCTCACCCGCACCGGCCGCGTTCCCGCGGGCAATGTGAAGCGAAAATGCAGCGGCGCCGCGGCGGGCTCGCCAGCAAACGCCTGCGTGCTTCCGCGCATTCCTGTTAACGCTGTACAGCGCTCAGATTGACACAGCCAAGCGTTGACCGTCTGCCCCGGCGGGTGTTGAAAACGCCATTGAATGCGGTTGATTTCCCCGCCCTGAACGGGGGCATCCGGCGACGGCGCGGCGTGTTGAGAGGTGCTTTGACGGTCGCTCATCGCCACCATCATACCCGGCACCTGCGCCACCCAGCTACCCGGGGCGGCCTGGGCCACACCCGTTAACAGCACTGCGCACAAGGCAAAGATACTTGCCCAACGCTGCCTATCATGGTGTCGTTGCATGGCGTTTGCCTCGTTTTCGTTATCTCATCACTTAAGCTTACGCCAAACGGCGTCTATTGGGCCAAAATTAGCAGCTCAACGCCTAAATAAGTCTGTGCGGCCGCGTGCAAATTATCCAACAGCCCGGCGCGCGGCAAGTGAGGTTCGTGCAGCGCCAAAAGCCGCCTGGGGCCACCGGCATGACGCAGTTGGCGCAACGTGCGGTAGGTATCCGCGAAGGCATCGGCGTGGCTGCTCACCCAAAGCGCCCAGCGCGAGTGCTCGCGTGCCAAGCGGTGCAAGGCGGGATCATCGGGCATCACGACCCGCACGTCCCAGTCATCCGGGTCACCGGCCCATCGCCGCCCCAGCGCTGACCATTGCCCTAACCGCGCCTTAACGCGATTCGCTTGCAACGTGCTGGGGGAAGGTAAGCCCACCACCATCAACACCGTTTTGGGCTTTGGCGGCGCTACCGTTTCCGGCTCTGCGCCGGCCGCGGCAGTCGCGGCTTGCTCGTCCGGCGCACTTTCCTCGCGCGACTCGGTTTCGGTTTCGGTTTCGGTTTCGGTTTCGGTTTCGGTTTCGGTTTCGGTTTCGGTTTCGGTTTCGGTTTCGGTTTCGGTTTCGGTTTCGCCCAGCATCTCGGCATTTTCGACCGAACTGTCTACCGCTTCCTCTTCGATCGCCTGCGGGTCGTCTACCACGTCACCGGCCGCATCCGACTGCTGTTGACGCTGCAGGTTGGCCCATTTACGCAGCCCCGACGCTTGATCTTGCGAGCCCGTCACACGACACCCTCCCGATTAACGCTCCCTAGCTGGCGAATCGCATCGCGGGCCATCAGCGCATACAGCAGCGCATCCAACAGCGCCGTATCGCGCCGCCGACGCCGACCACCAAGCAAGCCGAGCAAATCGCTGCGTAGTGAGGCCGCGGCTTCGTCGGTGGCCACATCCAGGTGCGCCGCCACGGCGGCGCAGCCGCTTGCCATCAGTAAGCGCACTTCAGCGCTAACTTCGCCGCCATCATCCTGTTTGAGCTGCTGCCAGGCGCGACGGGTCAACGGCGCCAACCCCTCACCTTGCAGCTGAGTGACCAATAGCGACAGCACATCGGCGCCTAAGTGACGTGGCGTTAGCCAGTAGCGGCGCACCACGGTCTTGGCGCTTTCCGGGTCGCGGACTTCCCCGTACCACGCCAAAAGCGCCTCGCCGTCGTCGCTCTCTACTTCGGTGTAAACATCCCACAGCTCCAGCGGCTGGCCGCGAAAACGCACATCCACACGATGGGTTAAGGTGCTTTCAGCAAAGAGCGGCTTTACCGTGGTGCGCTCGCCCCGGCAGATAACCCGCTGCGAGGCGCGCACTTGGCTAACCCAGGTAAGGCGCTCGGCATTCAGCCACTCGCGCGTCGCGGCGTCCGGCAACAGCGGCAGCAGATGCACCGCGACACCGCTTTGCGCCGTGAGGGCCGCCAAGCGTGGCTGCCAACCCGCCGGGTGACGGTGTTGTAACCACGTCAGCGCAAGCCATGCGCCATCCGGGTCGAGGCCGATATCCGGCATTGCCCAATCGCAATTACGCTCGTTGCGCCGCGGTGACCACTGCATTCCCAACGTGGCACCGGCGGGCGGGAAATCTGCAAGCAGCTGATCCAGACGTTGATCTTGCACGGCCGCCGGCAGTGCGGCCAAATCCCAGCTTGCTTCCAAGTGGGCAAAGCCCCCAACACGCTGACGCAAGCGGCTTAACAGCGATGACAGCCGCCGCCCTTGACCCAGCACATCTCGCGACCAACGCGGCAGCGCCAGCGACGACTCGTTCGGCGTGTCGTCGGCATACGGGGAGCGCGGCGTGCGCGTTTTCAGCGCTTGCTCAATAAGTCCATCAGCCTCGGCGACGCTCATATCCTCTGGCACCTGCTGGCCGTGAGAACCAAACAGCACGCGCATGCCGTGGCGCATAATGATATCCAGCACCGGCGCTAAACGCCCCGCTTCGTCTTGCTTGGTGATAATACAATCATCAAGCTCTGCCCCGGCCGCGCGGGCCGCTTGGCGATAGCGCAGCACCACTTCTTCAAGGGTTTCCGGCTGGCTTGCGGCATTCAGCAGCAGCACCAGCCGTACCCGCGAACGGCCGCCTTGCAGGTGGGCGATCTGCTCAATCACACGCTGATCGCGCTGGCTCATGCCCACGGTATCGATAATCACCCATTGCTTGCCTTGCAGGCGCCCCAAAAGCGAATCGATGGGTTGCTCAGCGTCCAGCGCGTACATGGGGATATCCAGCAGCCGAGCGTAGATGCGTAGCTGCTCATGGGCGCCGATACGAAAGCTATCGGTGGTGACCAGCGCCACCGGGCGCGTGCCGTGACGCATCACGAAGCGCGCGGCGAGCTTGGCCGTGGTGGTGGTTTTCCCTACCCCGGTGGGACCCACCAGGGCCACGATACCCGTTTCATCAAAAAAGGCGTTTTCCGCGTTGAGTACCGAAAGCCGGTTAATCAATTGCTCGCGCAGCCACGTCAGCGGGCGCTCGCTGTCTTCTGCCAACGCGGCGAAGTCCGGCGGCATTCCCGCCAGCACTTCATTGGCGATTTCAACGCTAAAGCCCACTTCAAACAGCAACTGGTGCAGACGCTGCGCCCAACCTTTGGGTGGCGTATGCGCCTCGACCGGCTGCCCGCTACTGGCGAGCAGCGCGCGCATATCTTGCATCTCTTTGAGCAGTCGCTCGCTCATCGCCTGCAGCGGGTCGGGGGCAGTAGCAGCGGCGGAAGACGGTGGCGGCGATGTCGCCGTGGCAGACGGAGGCGTCGCGGGGGTGAAGGACTCGGGCGCAGGCGTCGCCGTCGAGGGCTCTTCCGGCGCGGGCTCGAAATGATCCACCGCCGAATCTGCCATGGCAAGAATTTCGACCCCACCTTCGGTACGGCGGTTGGCGACAATCAGTGCGTCGTCGCCTAGCGACTCGCGCACCTGGCGCATTACATCGCGGCTATTGGCGCCCACGAAACGTCTTACGCTCATGCTTCACCCTCTGGCCGTAGAATAAAAAACGTTAGCGCCATTACTGACGCCCGCCTACCAGCGTGATCACCCGTAGGGTGCGATCATCGGGAATTTCTGCCTGCGACATCACCACCAAGTGGCGTAACCGTCGGCGCAAGAAGCGCGCCAATACCGCGCGTAGCGAGTGCTGCACAACCAGTACCGGCGGCTCTCCCGCGCCTTCGTGGCGCTCCAGCGCCTGCTCGGCTTGCGTCATCAGCGTATCGGCAAGACCCGGCTCCAGCGCGCCGCTGCCGTTCATGGCCTGCATCAGCACTTGTTCAAGCTGCGCATCCAGCCCCATCACGTTGAGTGTGTCTTGCCCGGAGAACCACTGCTGCGTAATCGCACGGCCAAGCGCCACGCGTACCAGGGCAGTGAGCTCGTTGGCATCTTGCTGTTGCGGCGCGTACTCGGCCAAGGTGTCGAGAATGGTGCGCATATCGCGGATGGAGACATCCTCGTCGAGCAAGTTCTGCAAAATACGCTGCAGCACCGTCAGCGAAATCGCCTTGGGCACCACTTCTTCGACCAGCGATTTCTGTTCGTCGCTGAGCTTGTCGAGAAGTTTCTGCACCTCGGCACGCCCGAGCATTTCGGGTGAATGGCGGTGCAGAAGATGGTTGAGATGGGTGGCGATCACGGTGCTGGCGTCCACCACCGTATAGCCATACACCTGAGCGTGTTCGCGCTGGTTACTTTCGATCCAGACCGCGGGAAGGCCAAACGCCGGGTCTTGTGTCGGCGTGCCTTGCAGCTCGCCCGAGACTTGGCCAGGGTCAATCGCCAGCCACTTGCCTGGGTGGGCTTCGGCACGACCAATTTCCGCCCCCTTCATGGTCAGCACATAAGCGTTAGGCGACAGCTCCAAGTTATCGCGGATATGCACCACCGGCGGCAAGAAACCGACTTCTTGGGCAAACTTTTTGCGCACGCTTTTAATTCGCCCCAAAAGCTCGCCTTTCTGGCGCGAATCAACCAGCGGAATCAACCGGTGGCCCACTTCCAGGCCTAGCGTATCGACCAACTGCACATCTTCCCAACTGGCTTCGGGTGCCTCTTGGGAGGGCGGCGGCGCTTCCGCGGAGATTTCCTCTTTCACCAACAGCTGATTCTTTTGCCGAATCAAAAACCAAGCCAAACCACCAAGCAGCGCAGTGAAAATCAAAAACACTAGGTTAGGCATGCCGGGAACCATCCCCAGAAGCCCCATCACCGCAGCGGCGAGAATCAATACTTGCGGGTTAACGAACAGCTGACTCAGCATCTGCTGGCCAACGTCTTGGTCGGTCGTTACCCGCGAGACGGTAACACCTGCCGCGGTGGAGATGACCAGCGCGGGAATCTGCGCAACCAAACCATCGCCAATGGTCAGCAACGTGTAGGTCTCCCCCGCAGCGGCAAAGCTCATGTCGTGCTGCATCATACCAATCAGCAGTCCGCCAATGATGTTAACCACCATAATCACCAGGCCCGCCATGGCGTCGCCGCGCACGAACTTACTGGCACCGTCCATGGAGCCGTAAAAATCGGCTTCCTGGGACACTTCGGCACGGCGTTGCTTGGCATCCTCTTCGCCGATCAGCCCAGCGTTCAAATCGGCATCAATCGCCATCTGTTTACCCGGCATGGCGTCAAGCATAAAGCGCGCGCCCACTTCGGCGATACGCCCCGCGCCCTTGGTGATTACCATAAAGTTGATCACCACCAGAATCAGGAACACCACCAAGCCCACGGCAAAGTTACCGCCGACGAGGAAGGTACCAAACGCCTCGATGACTTTACCCGCGGCGTCGCCGCCTTCGTGGCCGTTCATCAGCACCACACGGGTGGAGGCCACGTTCAATGAAAGGCGCAGTAACGTGGTAAACAGCAGTACCGCGGGAAACGCGGCAAAGTCGAGCGGTTTTTGCGTGAACATGCTGACCAGCAGCACCATGATCGCCAGCGCAATGTTAAAGGTAAAAAGTAAATCCAACACAAACGGCGGCAGCGGCAGGATCATCATGCCAAGAATCATGAGGATCAAGATCGGCCCGGCGAGCATCTTCATGCGTACATCGCTTAGACGATCACGCTGGCTCAGCAGTTGACTCAGCCCTTTCATGACGGTGTCTCGTTGCCGCGACTTGGGCGGCTATCCAATTCCGGCGGTACCGGAAGGTTGTCAGGGGTGGGGGGCACCTCGCCTCCTTGGTCGGTTACATGCTTCAGGCGATACGCCCAAGCCATGACTTCTGCCACAGCGCTGTACAGCTGGGCGGGTATTTCTTCTTCCAGATCAACATGATGATACAAAGCTCGCGCCAGCGGGGGCGCTTCTAAGCGCGGCACGCCAGCGTCTTCGCCCACTTCACGAATTTTCGCCGCGACGGCATCCGCCCCTTTGGCGACTAGACGCGGTGCGCCCATCGAGCCCTCTTGGTAAACCAATGCGACGGCATAATGGCTCGGGTTGGTAATGATAACATCGGCGTCGGGTACTTGGCTCATCATCCGCCCACGCGCCATGGCTTGCTGTTGCTGGCGAATGCGCGCTTTAACCTGAGGGTCACCCTCTGATTCTTTATGCTCGCGTTTAACTTCTTCTTTGGTCATGCGCAGTTTTTTTGCATGGCTGTAGAGCTGAAACGGCACATCAATCAAAATCACCACGATCAGCGTCAACACCATCAACCCAGCCGCCTGCGCTGCCATGTTCAAAGCATTCGTCAGCGCCTGCTGCACCGGCTGATCCATCAGCGATAAAAACTTGCTAATATTAAAATATAAAAATGCCGCGCCGACACCGCCGACCAACACCGTTTTAGCGAGCGCTTTGGCCAGTTCAATCAGCGCCTGCAGGGCAAAAATACGCTGCAGCCCTTTCACTGGGTTGAGTTTGGAAATCTTGGGCTGCATTGATTTAGCAGAGATAAGCCAGCCCCCTAAAAGGGCGGGGGCCACCAGCGCAATAATCACCAACAGCAAAAAAAGCGGCAAAATGGCGTACAGTGTACGTTCGCCTAAATCCAGCGCCGAGACTAGCATGGGGGTGGTTTCCAGCGCCTCGCGGCGCTCGAACAAGAACGCTTGCTCCATGACCATACCCAACTGGTCATACAACATCTTGCCCATGCTCCAAAGGCCAATGACACCCCCCAGCAGCATCAAAAACGTGGTCAGTTCGCGCGAGCGAGGAACCTGACCGTCCTCGCGCGCTTTTTCCTCGCGTCGGGGCGTGGCCTCTTCGGTTTTTTCCTCGTCGCTATCGTTTTCTGCCATGCAAGGTATCTACCATTTGGCGAGGCGTAGACGGACTCAGCCGCCCACGGGGGCGGCTGAACCCAGTTACCAATGTGTCGAGCACAGATGCGATCAATTCATCGCGCGCCTAGAAGCCAAGTTCATCAAGCAAATCATCCACTTGGTCTTGTCCAGAGACGGTGTCAGGCACGTCCTCTTTAACTTGTGGGCCGTTGAGGAGTTCCTCATTGCGGCGCGCTTTGTCGCTTTGCCACTGATCCTCGGCCTTACGCTGCATGGTTTGCCGCGCTTGCGCTTCGGGCACGTTATCGATCAGTACCTGCACCAACTGATGTTCGATCTCACGGATCACGTCCATCATTTTCTTGATCACTTGGCCTGTCAGGTCTTGGAAATCCTGAGCCATCATGATTTCAAGAAGCTCTTTACTGGTCGCGGCAGTCATGTCCGGCACGTCGCTTAAATAACCGCGCGTATCTTTAACCAACGCCTTGGCATCATCAAGTTCTTTCGGTGCTTCGAACCACTCCGCCCAGCGCTTATCCAACGCCTCGGCTCGCTCAGTGAGCTGATCTTGCATCGGCTGGGCACGGTCGATGGCATTGAGCGCACGCTCAGCTGCCTGCTCGGTCATTGCCGCCACATAGTGCAAACGATCACGCGCATCAGGAATTGCCTCGGCGGCCTTCTCGATCTCCTTGTCTAGGCCGAGTTCGCGCATGTTCTCACGCAACATCCGCGTGAGCTTGCCAATGCGGTGGATAAGCTCCTCAGAGGCCTCCTCAGACAGCTGATCTGAGCCGTCCTGCTCATTCTGACTCATGGTGTTGTCTCCTCGTTATTCAGACGCCGTGCCGTCCTACTGCTCACTTACCCATTTTCTCGAAGATCTTGTTTAACTTCTCTTCAAGGGTCGCGGCGGTAAAGGGCTTCACCACGTAGCCATTAGCACCCGCCTGAGCGGCCGCGATAATGTTCTCTTTTTTGGCTTCCGCGGTCACCATCAGCACTGGTAGGTTTTTGAGCGCATCGTCTTGGCGCATCTCTTTGAGCATTTCGAGCCCATCAAGGTTGGGCATGTTCCAGTCAGAGACCACAAATTCAAAGCTGCCAGCACGCAGTTTGTTGAGCGCATCTTGACCGTCTTCGGCTTCTTCCACGTTGGTAAAGCCAAGCTCTTTGAGTAGGCTGCGTACAATGCGGCGCATGGTAGGAAAGTCATCCACTACCAAAAAGCTCATGTTCTTATCTGCCATGGGTCATCCTCTATCAGTATCAGCTTTTAAAATGCTTCCCACTCATCATGCTCGTGCGATGACGACGGTGTGGGTGTATTGCGTGGAAGCAGCAAAATTCTCATCTATAATATCAGTTAAGCGGCGTACTGACTCATTACAAACATCATCCTTAAACGCGCTGCGCGCGACCGGAGGCAGCCACTAGCGACATCAAGCGGCCGGGAATATCATCCAGGGCGGCCACTTCGGATGCCCCACCCAGGGCGATTGCTTCGCGTGGCATACCAAAGACGACACACGTCTCTTCATTTTGCGCAATCGTCTCAGCCCCGGCCTGGCGCATTTCCAAAAGCCCGGCGGCGCCGTCTTTACCCATGCCGGTCAAAATCACCCCAATGGCGTTTTTCCCGGCTTGCTTAGAAGCCGAGTGAAACAACACATCAACCGAGGGACGGTGGCGGTTGACCGGCGGACCATCGTTTAAGCGTGCCACGTAGTTCGCGCCGCTGCGCGCGACTTCCATATGTTGATCCCCAGGGGCAATGTAGGCATGGCCCGGGAGAACGCGCTCGCCATCGGTTACCTCTTTCACGGTCATGCGGCACAGACGATCAAGCCGCTCAGCAAAGGAGCGTGTAAAGCCACCGGGCATGTGCTGGGTAATCAAAATGGCGGGGGCATTGGCAGGCAGCGGCTCTAATACCGAACGAATGGCTTCAGTACCGCCGGTAGAGGCACCAATAATAATCAGCTTCTCACTAGAGACCAGCGGGGCCTTCAGCTCTTGTTTCGGTGGCGTGTTCTTGTGCCGCGCCTGGCGGGGGCGTGAACGGGCGGCTGCGCGCAGTTTTTCCGCGATCTCATTGGCATACTCCATCATGCCGGTGCGAATGCCCAAGCTCGGCTTGGCGACAAAATCCAGTGCGCCTAATTCCAGTGCGCGCAGGGTAATTTCGGAGCCTGCCTGGGTCAGTGAAGAGACCATCAGCACCGGCATGGGCCGTAAGCGCATCAAGCGTTCAAGAAAGTCCAAGCCATCCATGCGCGGCATTTCCACATCAAGCGTGAGCACGTCCGGGTTATGCTGCTTAATGAGATCCCGCGCCACGATAGGGTCGGGGGCTACCGCCACCACTTCCATATCCGGCTGAGTGTTGATGATTTCGGTCAGTAAGTCGCGAATGAGTGCTGAATCGTCGACGCATAAGACTTTAATTTTAGATGCGCTCAATGCACGCCTCCTTTCGTGTTGATACGAGAGTTAAGCTGGCCACCATCATCGGTTGACACGCCCCTACGCTGTTTGTAATACATCTACCACTTGGACACGCGTTATTTAGGTGCTCACGTTATTTAGGTGCTAAGGCATACACCGTTTGCCCACGTAGTTTGAATTCGCTGCTGATATAAGAAAAATTCTCCGAATGCCCGGCAAACAAGATGCCGTCAGGTTTTAGCATCGGTGCAAAGCGCTTAAGAATTTTTGCCTGCGTATCTTTATCAAAATAAATCATGATGTTGCGACAAAATATCGCATCAAACGGGCCTTTGATCGGCCACTGTGGTGCTAGCAAGTTCAGCGGCAGAAACTCAACCAGTTCCGACACTTCCGGGCGTATGCGCGCCAACCCCAGACGGCGACCGGTTCCCTTTTGGAAAAAGCGCTTAACACGCACCTCATCAAGCTTATTAACCTGCTCAAGCGGATAGACACCGGTGCGCGCTTTTTGCAGCGCTTCGGTGTCGATATCGGTTGCGACCACTTTGGATTGGCTGGCCTTGGGGCCTAGCGTCTCCAGGAGCGTCATGGCAATTGAGTAGGGTTCTTCACCTGTAGACGCGGCCGCACACCAGATGGTCACGGGGCCAGTTTGATGCTTAATGTGCTCTGCTAATAGCGGGAAGTGGTGCGCCTCACGAAAAAACGCAGTGAGGTTGGTGGTCAACGCGTTGGTGAACGCCTCCCACTCTTTCGCATCTGGCTGGCGCTCAAGACGCGAAAGGTAGTCAGTAAAGCGCGTAAGGCCATGATGGCGCAGCCGCTTAGCCAAGCGGCTATAGACCATTTCACGCTTATGCTCCGCCAATACGATACCCGCACGCTGATAAATCAGCTCGCGAATACGTGTAAAGTCAGCGTCTGTCAGCACCAGATCGCGTTCGATTTGGCTACTCGACGCCCACTGGCCGGCGTCCGTTCCTTCACGTTGCTGTGTCAAAACTCCTCCCAATCATCCACAACGGCCGGTTGTCGTTTATTCGACAATGTTGGCCGAGTTTCGTCGCGCACATCGCCTTCATGTTGACGACCCGACAAATTGTCAGGCGAATGTGCGCTTGTATTAACAGTATGCTGCAACGCAGCTGGACGCAACGAACCGCTTGATTTCAAACGGAAGGCTTCCACTGATAACGCCAACAAAGATGCTTGCTGCTCTAGCGCCACCGCTGCCCGCGCCGTTTCCTGCACGCGCACCGCATTTTGCTGTGTCCCCTGATCCATCTCGACCACGGCTTGATTAACTTCTTCAATGCCGCTGCTCTGCTCTTCAGACGCGGAGGAAATTTCGTGCATGATTTGTGTCACGCTTTGCGTCGCTTGAATCACCTCGGTAATCGCCCCTTCGGCTTTCTTCACCAGACCGGCGCCAGCGTTGATATCGCGGTTAGAACCATCAATAAGCTGGCGAATTTCACCCGAAGCGTCCGCGCTACGTCCGGCAAGCTTTCGTACTTCATCAGCGACAACAGCAAAGCCGCGCCCGTGTTCGCCCGCCCGCGCGGCTTCTACCGACGCATTGAGCGCTAAGATATTGGTCTGAAAGGCAATGGAATCGATCACATCGATGATCTCGGTCATCTTATTAGCGCTATGCGTAATACGTTCCATGTTCGCCACAAGCTCCCCCATCAAGTCACTTGTTTGGGTCACTTGGGCGTTGTTGTTTTCGGCTAAACGCCGTGCTTCCTGTGCGTTTTCACTATTCTGACGCACCGTCGTGGTCATCTCTTCCATGCTCGACGCTGTTTGCTGCAAGGCCGCTGCCTGCTGCTCCGTGCGCGCTGACAGCTCTTCATTGCCGTTGGCAATCTCACGCGCTGACGGTGTGACGACATCAATACCGTTTTTCACATCGCCAATAATGCTCCCGAGGCTTTTGCGCATGGTATTCAACGCGTCCATCAAATAGCCCACTTCATCACGACGCTGTGCCGGCACTTGCGCCGCCAAATTGCCGCCCGCGATCTGCAGGGTGAAGCGTCCGGCACTGTTCAGAGGCCGGGTAATCGCGCGCAGGGTCAGCACCCCGATCAACCCCAGTAATAACAAGCCTACAATCGTCACTACCGCCTGCGCGGAAAGCATCAAGGTTTGCCCTTCCTCCGCGTCGGTGGCCATGGCTTCTGCGGCACGCTGTTTTTGCTCAATCAGCTGATTGACCAGCGTTGAAATCGTTTGACCATCGCGGTTCATCACGCGAATCACGTCATCAAGCCCAACGAAAGCGTCGTAAGTATCTTCTGACTGGAGCACGTTAGCCGCGCGGTTCATTCCTTGGGCTAAAAACGTTTGCAGTTGCTGATCAAATTCACGCGAGAGCTCGCCACTATTTACCTCGCGACCGTAATACGCCTCCCATGCGGTTTCCACTTCAGCCGCTTGTGCTTCTATTGCCTCGCCTATATCAAAGCGCTGGTCGATAAGCGTCATCCGCTCTGGTTCAATCATCGCCTGTCGCGCCTGCGCGATGGTCTGGTCGATTTGCTGCAAGCGAATCACATCCAGTAGGCCGTCATTGTTAACCCGCTCTAAACGCTCACCCGCTACCTGTAAACCGTATAACCCCATCCCGCTACTCACGAGCAGCAAAAGGCCCGCCACCACGATCATGGCGGTTAACTTGGCGCGAATCGTGTCTAGACGCACCCGCGATAAACGCGCGACGATACCGCGTTTTCGAATGCGCCCTTTATCCAAGTACACGCGCGGCTTTTGATTTTCGCGCATCTCAGTGTAAACGCGCTCTGCATAATCGATAGCATCACGGCTTGCCTTAACCCTGACAGACGCATAACCGACGACGTCGTCGCCTTCCGTGATGGGTGACACACTGGCATCCACCCAATAGTGATCACCATTTTTACACCGATTTTTTACCAAACCACGCCAGGTTTCCCCCGCTTTAACCGTTTGCCAGAGATTTTCAAACGCAGCCGGCGGCATATCAGGGTGGCGAATGAGGTTATGTGGGGAGCCGATTAACTCATCTTGGGCAAAGCCACTGATCTCAATAAACGCCGGGTTAGCGTAAGTCAGACAGCCTTTTAAATCGGTTCGGGACACCAGAAAATCGTCATCATTAAGCTCAACTTCGCGTTGAGTCACCGGTTGATTATTGCGCATTTTATGCCTTACTTATTCGTTTTTTTCGTCAGGGTATTGTCGTTTTTAGCCGGGAGCCGGGGCGCTTTACGTTAGCTTGAGGGGGTGCTCTGCTTGAAGCGTAAAACGTTCAACAGCGTCTCGCAGGCGCGCTGCTTCATTTTCCAGCTCATTGGCGCTAAGGGCGGCTTGCTGCATCAATTCAGCGTTTTGTTGGACCACCTGATCCATCTGTGTCACCGCCTGATTGACCTGGCCGATGCCGTGACTTTGCTCTTCAGATGCGGTGGCAATTTCATCCATGATGTCGCTGACACGCTCCACCGCTTCCACCGCTTCCACCGCTTCCACCGCTTCCACCAAGGTGTGCATAGTTATCCAACGGCCGCAACACGTTGGCCGCCACTCCCCACATTACCGCGATGACCGTCCCCGCGGTGATCAACACCAGCGCAACCAACATCCACTGCAACCCTTGAGAGACCTCAGCAAACGCGGCTTGCTGTGCCGCGGTGTCACCCCCGTTAGCCACGATCTCCGCCCCTTGCTGCAGCGCGTAAAAACCTGCGCCACACGCCAGTAACACCAGTACGGAAAACGTCAATAAAATGAGGATCCAGCTGAGCCGAACCGTCAAGTTTTGCATTAGTTGCCTTATTAGCTGTGTCACGCACACCGCTCTCTGCGTGTTAAATACTTATCTGTTAAATACTTAACGTTGGCTTTTCATTCCTAGCGCGAGCGCGATAATACCGACGCAACTTGATCACTCGTTTAACGCTTCCCTGCGTCACCACTGCGGTTATTTGTTGCTGGTGCTATCCACTAGTGCCATTTCCTCGCTGGTCAGTAACTTATCGATATCCACCAACACCAGCATGCGATCTTCGAGACTGCCCAGACCGCTAAGGAAGTCCGAAGACAACGTCACGCCAAATTCGGGAGCGGGTTTAATTTGGTCTGGCGTAAGGGTCATCACATCCGAGACGCCATCTACCACGATGCCGACAATACGATCAGCGACGTTGACCACGATCACGACCGTTTGACCACCGTACTCAACGCTATCCAAATGGAACTTAATGCGAAGATCCACAATCGGCACGATCACACCGCGAAGGTTGGTGACCCCTTTGATAAAGTCGGGGGCATTGGCGATACGCGTGACGTTTTCGTAACCACGAATCTCTTGGACTTTGAGAATATCAATCGCATACTCTTCGTCCCCAAGCGAGAAAACCAAGAATTCACGGTTATCTGCTTCTGCGGCGGCCAGCACCGCATCGTTGTTAGCCTGGCTCATGACGGCTCTGCCTCCTTAAAGTACTTCGGGTTTTGCTGACTGACCGGTCTACCAGACTCTTTTTTCGCCTGGCTTAAACGATGCAGCCCTGTAATATCCAGAATCAGCGACACGCTACCATCACCAAGGATGGTCGCTGCTGAAATGCCTGGCACTTTGCGATAATTATCTTCGAGGTTTTTCACCACCACTTGCTGCTGGCCGACTAACTCATCAACGAGCATGGCATAGCGACGCCCCTCGCCTTGCACAATAACAGCGATACTTTTGGTCGGGTCGGTAATGGCGTTTTCGACGTCAAGCACTTCATGGATGGCGATAACCGGCAGATACTCATCGCGTACTTTAAGCACCACATCATCACCAGCCATGGCATACATGTCTCCCTTGGCCGGCTGTAATGACTCAAGCACGGCAGAAAGCGGCAGGATAAACTTCTCTGCGCCCACTTTGATCGACATGCCGTCCAGAATCGCCAGCGTCAACGGCAGCACAATGCGCGTATTGGTGCCTTCGCCTTTTTTCGACTGAATCTCGACGCGGCCACCCATGCCTTGGATGTTTCGCTTCACCACGTCCATGCCCACACCACGCCCGGACACATCGGTCACTTCTTTGGCAGTGGAAAAGCCGGGAGCAAAAATTAACTGCCAAACGTCCTCGTCACTCATCGTGTCGGACACGTTCAGGTCATTTTCCCGCGCTTTGGCCAACAACCGCTCACGATCCATGCCCGCGCCGTCGTCTTTCACTTCAATCAAAATATTGCCGCCCTGATGACGCGCGGCAAGCGTTAACTTACCGGTTCTAGGCTTGCCCACGGCCTCACGCTCGTCTGGCATTTCAATGCCGTGATCGAGGCTATTGCGCACCAAGTGCGTTAACGGATCGGTAATGCGCTCCACAAGACTCTTATCAAGCTCGGTGGACTTACCTTCGGTGACAAGCTCGATCTCTTTGCCAAGCTTACCTGCCGTATCACGCACCACGCGGGGGAAACGGCTGAAAACAAACTCCATCGGGATCATACGGATCGACATCACCGACTCTTGCAGATCCCGCGCGTTACGCTGTAATAGGCTCATGCCGTTTTGCAGTGAACTATTAGCGTCTTCAAGGTCGCTCACCGTCTGATCGAGCATTGACTGGGTAATGATTAGCTCGCCCACCAGATTGATAATCTGGTCCACCTTGTCAACGGAAACACGAATTGAAGAGGACTCGGCGGCGGCTTTTTTAGACTTCGGCTTTTCGGCTTTCTTCTCGGGCTTTTTCTCGGCTTTTGGGGCAGCTTCCGCCGGTTTTTCTGGGGCAGGGTCTTGCGACTTCGCTTGCACCGGCGCTTGCGCCGGTTCTGGAGTGTCAGCGAGCGCCGGTGCCTCGCTTTCGATAGCGGTAACTTCAACTTGCTCTGGCTCGATAATAAAGCACATCACGGCTTCAATATCGTCCGCGCTGGTGTTGCCTTGGAGAAATATTTCGTAGCGCGATTCATCTCCCGAGTGAGACTGCACATCGCCCAGCTGCTCCAGCTCTTCTACCAGCAGGGTGCGGTCTTTTTCCCCTACGTTTAACAAGGCGACTTTAAGCATGTCGCCAGACGCTGCTGACGAATCACCTGCGCCGCCAGCCTCTTCCTCCGATGCCTTTTGGGAAGATGCCGCTTTAGTGTCACTTGATGAAGCAGCATTGGCAACCGGTGCGCCTTCTGCCGCTTCGAGGCTTTTACCAATTTCCTCTAACGCAATCTGCTGAAGCGTTTGGCAAATACGCTCAAAGGTTTCTTGATCGGGTTCTTCCTCGCTTCGATAGGCATTAAGTTGGTCGTGCATGATGTCTTTTGCCTCTAAAAACGTATCAACGAGGTCAGCCCGTAGCGCGAGCTCGCCTTTACGCGCATGGTCGAGCAGATTCTCAAAAATATGCGTTGTTTTTTGCAACGCCGTAAAGCCGAACGTGCCTGCGCCCCCTTTGATCGAGTGGGCGGCGCGGAAAATGGCGTTTAGCTGTTCGCTGTCCGGATCTTCGACATCCAGCTCCAGCAAGTGCTGCTCCATATCCGCAAGCAACTCTTCGGCTTCTTCAAAAAAGGTGTCAAAAAAATCCGTGATATCCATGCACCATCCCACCTTGTACGTCGTATTTTTATGTCAACAGCCAGCTACTCAGCGGTCTCTAGCGGTTGTGAAAAGTTATCATTCAAAGCGTCCACTTCTGTGCCAGTTTCTATCTCTAAACTGGGGAACTGCTGGGGAATCGGCGACGACATCTCCGACATTACGCTGGGGTTGCGGATGGCGTCGGCGATCTCTGGCAGCAATACCACGAGTTCAATGCGGCGATTGACCGGGTTATCCGATTCCGTGCCGGGTAGAGTAACGCGGTCAGCAAAACCTGAAACCCGCAGCAATTGACCCGGGTCAAGTCCGCCGGCAATAAGTTCGCGTCGCGACGCATTTGCCCGGTCATTTGACAGCTCCCAATTGCTATAGCCGCGATATCCGCCACCATAAGGAACACTATCGGTATGGCCGCTGATACTCAGATCATTGGGTAGCTCGCTTAACAGCGGCGCAATCGTTCTTAACAAGTCACGCATGTAGGGCGCGACTTGATCACTGCCGAGTTGAAACATAGGTCGCTGCTCGGTATCGAGTAGCTGAATACGCAGCCCCTCACGGGTAAGGTCAAAGCGCATCTGGTTGCGCATTTCGTTAAGCTCAGGGTCTAGCGCAATGGCTTGTTCGATACGTTCTTGTACATCACGGAAAAAGCGCCGCTCTTCCATGCTAGGGCGGGTGTGCTGAAGGGTATCGATCCGGGCGCGCTCACCATCCGCATGCATAGGGTCTGGGCCACCACCGGGTATTGCACTGGTACTGCCTGAGCGATTCCCTCCCGTAATAGCAGTGGTTAGCGGCGTACTGAAGTACTCTGAAACGCCACGAAGCTCCTCTTCGTTGGCGGTGGATAATATCCACATCACCAGAAAGAGCGCCATGAGCGCCGTCATGAAATCCGCTAAGGCAATTTTCCATGACCCGCCGTGGTGAGCGTGTACCACCTTTTTGCGTCGGATAACAATTGGACGCCGATCCCCACCTTGACTCATGCACTGCCAGCCTTTTTAGCATCGCGCACGTATTCTTCCAGCTCACTAAAGCTGGGCCGCTCTGCAGTAAACAAAGCCTTACGGCCAAACTCGACGGCAATTTGGGGAGCATAGCCGTGCAAACTCGCCAGCAACGTCACGCGGATGCATTGCAGCATTTTTTCCGCTTCTTTCGCTTGACGCTCCAAGTAACTTGCGACGGGATTCACAAAACCATAACCGAGCAGAATCCCTAGAAACGTCCCCACTAGCGCGTGGGCAATCATTTCACCCATTTGCTCGGGGCCAGCATCGGCGTACGTTAACGCTTTCACCACCCCCATCACCGCCGCCACAATACCAAACGCGGGCATGGCATCGCCTACTTTGGCAATAGCGTCAATGGGAATGTGCGACTCCTGTTCAAATGCCTCAATTTCATGCAGCATGAGTTCATCAATTTCCATGGGCTCCATGCCGCCACTCACCATCAAACGCAGATAATCAGTGAGGAAATTCATGATATGCGGGTCAGCGAGTAAAGCCGGATGCTCTTGAAACAATGGGCTTTCTTGCGGATCATCAATATCTCGCTCGATCCCGAGCATCCCTTCGCGCCGAATTTTAGACAACAACTTAAATTGCAGCGCCATTAATTCCATGTACATGGCTTTGTTGTATTTTTTTGTGCGCTTTAGCTTGGGGAAAATTTTAAAGGTAGCCTTTAACGCTTTACCGTTGTTGGCGGCAATGAATGCCCCGACGCCTGCGCCACCAATCATTAAAAGTTCTAGTGGTTGAAAAAGCGGCCCGAGGCTGCCACCCGCCAAAACATAGCCGCCAAATACGGATAACAGAACTACTAAATACCCTAGAGGAATAAGCACAGGCAATTTCCTTGCTATTCTTTTGTCGCCAGAAGAGCCTTTCGGCAGCGAATAAACGCGCAATACTTTAATAATAGCGCTGATGAAAAAGTACCATTACCACTGCGTTGCATCTATAAAGTCGGCACTTTTTTGTCCAACTTGAATCGCAATGGAAACGTTGGGGCGCTAGTTTGCCCCTTTTTTAGCGGAAGCTTTGCGGGTTTTTCCCGCTCGTGAGGGTGGCTGGCATATACCGCACACGTAATCTTGTGCGGGGCTATGCGCGTGCGTCACAAAGCGGCCCCAGCAGCGAGTGCAGGCATTCAGCTGTAACAGGTCACTTTCAAAAAAGCGCACAAGTGTCCAGGCGCGGGTCAATCCCAACGCAGGCTCGACACCCTCTAGCGTGATTTGCTCGTCATATAAGCGATAGGCTTTCACAAACGCATCAATACGTTCGCAATCGCCGCTTTCCATCAAGCGTGTATAGATATTGTAAAAAAGCGACGAGTGGATATTCGGAAGCCAGGTAATAAACCAGTCAGCCGAGAAGGGCAGCATGCCTTTCGGCGGTGACATACCGCGCACTTCTTTATAGAGCTTAATTAAACGCGTGCGGCTTAGCTCCGTTTCCGTCTCCAATACTTGCAACCGTGCACCTAGCTCAATCAGTTCAATCGCTAGCTGCACCTGGTGCATTTCATCCACCAAGCTTTTTTGACTCACTGAGTCTCCCCACCTGAGCCGGATGTTTTTGCAGAAGACGCCTTTGAATGCTTAGGCAGTGACTCGGGTGTTTCACCGGCTAACAGTAGCGAGGTATGCAACCCAGCGAGCCCCTGGTCACGCGGGTTATGTGTTACTTGGCGAAGCTGCTCGGCGCTGACGGACGTCAGGCGGCATAACAGCTGATTGGTGCGCGCCAGCTGAGTAAGCTGCCGTGCATTGAGCGCCAAAAGAAGATCCGCCATCTCGGCGTCAATTTTGAGACGAAACATCCCCACCTCGCGATCTTCTCCCAGCAACCGCTGAGCAAGTAGCAAGTAGGCTAAATTGATTTCCTGGATTTCGTCGAGAAAGCTGGTTTGGCTCATGCTGCCCTATGAAAACGACACGGTAAAAACATGATTTACCCGTTCTGTAGCCCCCTTTATAGGGAACCTCTATTCGCCTCATGGTTACATACAATGGCGATATTGGCTACTCAGACGCATCGCGCGGTTGAACCCCCTCTGTAGAAAGCTCAAATACCCACACAAGCAGCTCCGCTACGACTTGGTAAAGGCTGGCAGGAATTTCTTCATCTATATCAAGCTGCATCAAAAGTGCGACCAACTCTGGGGCATCGTGTACATAAATTCCCTGGCGCTGGGCTTCCGCCATGATACGCTCCGCCAGCTCACCATACCCCTTGGCAACAACACGCGGCGCCCTATCATCACTTTGATACGCTAACGCCACCGCCTGACGCCGTCGCTCACCCGGAGAGTTCATTGGCGTCCTCTGGCGTTATGTGGCGCGCGTGCACTTGCACTTTACGCAAATCCAAGGCGGATAGACGCTTTTCAAGCGCAGGCACCCCCTCCTCTAAGCGTTGATAAACCGCCTCACTCGCAGTGGTGAGATCAACGTTTAACACCCCCCGGTAGAACGATAAAGCCACCTCTAATTCGCCTAAATTAGGCACTTCAAGGCGCATTTCCGAACGCCAGCTGTCTGCCTCTTCGTTGCCTTTTTCTTCACCGCTTTTCTCTTCTTCACGACCGGGTAGATTGACCACCAACGCCATGAAGATTCCCGCCCACACATCACCTTCCCAGCGAATCGTCGGCATCACCAACATCTCTAACTGCTGGCGCACTAGGCTTTGCAGGCCTTCATTCACCACGTCTCTGGATTGCCGCGCCACCCCCATTTCCAGCATCTCACGCGCCCCTGCTAACTCCCCTCGTGCGGCGTCGGGCGTCCCATTTAGCGGGGCGCCACCCGGCAGGTTAATACCCCTCCCCGCCGCCCCTTCGGCATTGCCCGTTACTGGCAATAGCACGCTACCGGGCTGAATGAAGGCGTTTCCGCCGGGACTGCTGGAGCCACCCTGCCCCAGTTGGCCGCCGAGAAGCCCTTGAAGCATCAGGTTTAGGTTTGACCTTTCCGGCACCACAAAAGGAACGGGCGACGGTAACAAAAGTGGCGCCCCGTTGGGCGAAAGTGAGTTGTTAATCGCGCCCCACCCCGAGCTTCCGGTACCGGCCGCCGAACCACTAGCATTCCCCAACGGCAAATTAGCCAGTGAAGACGTGGGCCGGACACCCGGCTGCATCTGAGGTTCACGTAATAACTGTTGCCGAGACCCTTCGCCCTGAAACCAGCGCTTAAGGTGTGATTCGTAAAACAGACCGCTATCGCGAATGCTCGCCTCAAGCCGTGTGGCAACAGACTGCGGCGAGGAAGTTTCAGCTGTCGACATTAACGGCGCTTCAGGCCGTAACACCGAGGGGGGAGCAGGAAAGCGCAGCAAAACATCGGCGATGCTGCGTGCGGCAGGGCTAAAATGCGTTTGCGTCGACCCAGGGCCTTGGGGAGGCAACTCGCCACGAACCCCTTGACGTGGCATATCCAACTGAGGTGGTAAACGACGCAGATCGGTTAAACGCGGGTCAGAAGCACGTGCATCCAGGCGTGAGTCGCTATGCACCGCACGAGGCCCCTCACCCGAGTCTACAGGGCGCACCGGCTCATTTAAGACCCGCGGCGAGGAATCCCCGCGCTTGCCCAGCACTTGGTGCATTAAGGTATCAATTAACGGCGTGATACCGCTCACGTTGACCTCTTCGTATCCGCCTCGCCTAGCGCATAAAATGCATCCGAATTACCTTGCTGCGGTGCATACGCACGATGCAAGTTACGCTGGCGTTGGGAGATACCAATCAGTTTTCCCAACTCATCACGACGTGCAACAAGTTGGCGGCGGATTTCGACATCGTGCTCAAGGATCGCCTCTAACAGCTCGGCTTTACTCCTCTGCGCCCGCTCATCTAACGTCAGAGTGCTGTCGAGCTGCCTTAACTTTTCCACCAGCATGACATAATGGGTGCGCTGTTCGATAAGCGCTGTCCATTCTTCCGCATTCGCAAGCTCATGCATGTAGGCAGCACTATCAAGCAGCGCAGCATAAGCATCGAGCAATGATTGCTGCGTTACCTGGTCGTGAACGGAGTTAGACGCTGACATGCATGCCTCATGCGCTTTGCTGTTGGCCAATTTCTCGCCACGCTGAGGCGATATCTTCAAGCAACTGCTCCGCCTGATTTAGGCTTTCTTCATCATTGCGCAGGTTGGCAGCCAGCAATAACCGTGCGATGTATTCATATAGTGAACCCAAGCGCTCAGCAATTTCACCGCCTTTTTCTTGGTCGAGCGCCGCGGCGAGACCATTATTGATAATGTCGAGCGCCTTTGAGATAGATTTGCCTTTCTCGCCGATATTGCCTGCTTGCATATGGATACGCGCCGCACGGATAGCCGCTTGAGCGCCGTCAAAGAGCATCACAATTAGCTGATGCGGGTCGGCCGACATCACACCGCTCTCGACACCGACTCTGGCATACGCATTGGCTCCTCGCCCGTAGGCATTGGCGCCACGTGAGTAAGTCATAAACACAAACTCCTGTCATAAAATAAACCGCTGGTAACTATCATATCGACGCCACCTACGGTGACTTTAATGCGACGCTCGATTTTTTATTTTTGGCATTCTCTCGAGATTAGGTAGACACCGCCACTTCGCTAACAGGTCGCCCTAGCCTTTCAGTCACATCTCCACGGATGATCGCCCCTAAATTCTCGTTAGAAGGGGGTTCAGCTTCTTTTGCAATCTGCACTTCAGTCGCATTGCCTTTTGCATCTAAGCGTAGCACCCAAGCCAACTGATCACTTGAGAAACGCACCAAGGAGCCGATGGGTAAGGCCTTGAAGTGCTCGATGTAACGCTTCATCCAGCTCGGGTCAAACTGATGAGGATGGCGCAGTAAGTGACGGTAAATTTGTTGGGCGGTACGTGCAGGCCGATCGGCTCGGTCACGGCGCATCGCCTCGACCACATCGATGATCGCGCTGGCTTTTGCCAACTCATGCAGCTGGCTGCCGCTTAGACCTTTTGGGTAGCCGCTTCCATCCATACGCTCATTAATGCCACCAATCACGGCTTGGGCAATACGTGCTGACAGCCAGTGACAGTTATTTAGCCGCGACAAAATCAATTCGACATGTTCGCTCATCACGCTGCGATGCGTCCCTTCAAACTTAGGCGCCTGAAAAAGCACTTGTGGCACGAGCGCTTTACCCAAATCATGCACCATGGCGCTAGCAGCGATCGCTTTACGCAAGTCCTGAGGAATACTGGTGCCGACCAAATCCAACAAGTGAATGGCGACGGAGAGACTGTGGCGCACTAAAAGCGGTTCGCGCGCCATGCAACGGGTGGCGAATAACAAGGCTTCGCTGTCTTCCTCATGCAGCACCAGCAGCCGGTCAGCGTAGTGAGAAAGCTGACGAGAGTTCACGTCGCTGCCGTTTTGTAATAGCAGCATTTGCGAATCGAGATACGCGGCCACTTTCGCCAGACGACGCGCCATCGGAGTCGCGTAGTTTTTGAGCTCGCGTTGACCAATATTACCGCTGCTGCTGCGTTTTTTGGGCGCTTCAAAAAGAGGCGATGGCTGCCGCCCTGCCTGGTTATCTTTCTTGTAACGTGACGCCTCACGCTCAATTTCACAGACGAAATACCAAATTTGCCGCTCTTGCTCAGTGCTGCAATTCGTAAAACGAAAGCCAATCCTTAGCAACTGATGGTCAGGGTCCGTTTTGCGGTGACGTACTTCGCCCTGGACTTCAAAATAAGTGCCGTCAGGGAACTTAAACCCCATTTTCAGCGGCTCCGCGCCCGCCTGCGCGAGAATACCGCTGGCGGTCATGGGTAACTCAACTTGGCAGCCATCTTGGGATAAGTCACAAAGCTCACCCTGGACAGCCAAATTGTCATGCCCAAAGAGCGTGACCGGCACCTCCATCCCCATGCGTAACTCAGCACGAAAGGTTTCTCGGCGCTGCAACACATCAAGATATTTAGGATATTCGCTACTGCATAAATAGCGCCCGCCTACGTGGCGTGCTTCAGTAAGTTCAAGCAACGGCGTACGCACCACTTTGCCTTGCGCTTGACCGCGCAAAAAGAAGGGCGTGTCGTTTTGCAAGCGAGCAAGCAAATGATCGACCGAAGAAAGGTCCATTACCAATGCTTTTTCAGCATGCTGTTCCATCAGCACAATTGGCTCCGGTCGCGCGTCAGGCTCGTCTAAGCATAGCGAAACGCCACCGCTTTCAATCAATCCCTCAAGCAATGACTCAATTGCAACCGGCCCTACGACCCGCTCATATTCATTTTCTTGCGCTGACATCCTCGCCTCGCTTACGTATATATCCCTTAACGATACCTCTAGCGGTTAAGGTGAATGCCTTAATGCAGAGCGCTGCAGGATACCAGAACCGTCATACCTAACGCATAGCTGACTTAATATTTCTCGCTTAAAACTTCAGCACGCTTAGGCGGATGCCTATTCATCACCCGCGCACGCAAATTCAGTCTGACGTAGATCAAGCTTCTGCCCTTTCAACGGAATAAATCCTCAACAGCCGTGTACAAAACGTCACGTCATTTACTAAATATAACAATTGGTTTTATCTAGCTTTTCGTCATTCGCGTTTACTCATTTTGCTCTCTCAGTTTGACGAGCCGTTCGCGCAAGGAAGATTTTATGCCCACACTTAACACGCTTAACACCGACCCAGCGCTCCAAGAGATTCAGGACGGCGACGTTCTTATCTCCAAAACTGACCTCACTAGTCGCATCACCTACGCCAATCAGCGCTTTATCGACATTTCCGGTTACACATATGCAGAGCTTCACGGCTCACTGCATAACATTGTGCGTCATCCCGATATGCCGGCCATTGTCTTCGCCGATATGTGGCACGATTTACAAAATGGGCACTATTGGACGGGAGTGGTCAAAAACCGGCGCAAAGATGGCAGTTACTACTGGGTACGCGCGAACGTGGTGCCGGTCAGAAGCCAAGGAGCGATCACAGGCTATGTCTCCATTCGTGTAAAAGCTAAAGAAACAGAAATCGCCCATGCCTCACAGGTATACCAAAGCCTTCAGCGCGGGGAGAAGCGCTACGTGGTCAAACACGGCACTGCCTACCGGCGGGGCTTGCACCGCTGGTTGCTGCCCGCCCGGTCATCGCCCGGAAATCAAGACCAACGCGCCGCCATCACCAGCATTGCCATTGCGCTGACGGTCGCGGCCATTGGCGTCAGCGCCAACATAACGCAAACAAACTCAACGTGGTGGATAGCGGCCACCGGCGTAGCGGCAGGGGCAGTCCTTGGCGTGCATCACTGGCTAACACATCGGCGACAAGCACGTTTTATGGAGCTTGCTGCCGATTTTTCATTACAGCTCGCCGCAGGCAATCTCACCGCTCAGCCGGGTAATATCAACCGCCGCGATATGAATCACACCCTGGCCACCATGGGCTTTATGCGCCAATCGCTAGAAGCGCTCATTACCTCAATCAGCCACCGCGTAGAGGTGGTACGCCCCTCTGTTGACGATTTAACCCACAGCAACCACGCAATGGCGAGTCGCATCGAACAGCAAGCAAGCGCCGTGCAACAAACCGCGGCCAGCGCCGAGCAGATATCTTCCACCGTGGCACAGAGCGCAGAAAATGCTCAGCTTGCCAGCCAAGCCTCTCTCAGCAATGTGGAAGAGGTCGAACACGGCCACCGCATCGTGGCAAAGCTTAACCAAGCCATTGCCAATATGACGCAACAAACACAAAACATGGCCGGCATGGTCGACACCATCGATAAAATCGCGTTTCAGACCAACTTATTAGCCCTTAATGCATCGGTTGAGGCCGCACGCGCGGGTGTGCATGGGCGCGGGTTTTCCGTGGTCGCCCAAGAAGTACGAGGACTAGCCGAGCAATCCGCCAAGGCCGCAAAGCAAGTGCAAGACATGATTTCTCAAGCACAAGCCAGCGTCACGACCGGCTGCACGAACGCGGATGAAGCCGCCTCGGTAATGGACAGTATTCGCGAAGCCAGTTACCGCGTTAACGACCTCATGGGTGAAATTAGCGCGGCGACCCAAGAGCAGAATGTCGGTGTTCAGCAAATCAGCCAAGCGATCAATGAAATCGAGCGCGCCACCCAAGATAGCGCCGCCAGCATGCAGCGTTATAACCAATCGGCAAGCTCGCTTAATACGGAAATCAATGGTCTAGCCCACAGCACCTTTGCTTTTCTACCTGACGGCGATTTACACCATGCACATCAGCGCCTAGCACCACCCAGCGATTAACACAAGCCAGACGCGTGACTACCTGGCAGCGTTGGCGCTAAGCACTATACTGTTTTGAGAATGGCTTCAAGGACTGTGCAGGAGAACTGTATTGGAAGGCTGTATTGGAGGACTGTGCAGAAGAAACGCGCTGAAACTCTGTATGATGTGACAAAATTTAAAGTTTTGTAAATTTAAAGATCTGAAAAATGTTGCCGATAGGTAACTTCAGTTCACAAAAAAAAGTTCATAAAAAACGCTCAAAAGGTGTGCTTAACCTAGTCACTCTACGAGCACTAAAAAGAGGAATTAATATGAGCTCACCATTGATTGACGCGACTCATATGCTCTCGACGTCGTCGTTGCACGATATCTCACCTCGGCAACGCCTTGAGAGCGCTTTGGATAAACTACCGGCAGCGGGCTCTCAGCTGTCTCAAGCAGAAAGCAATAGCGCCGTCACAACACCGGCGTCGCTGGTTGAGCCGCTGCAACGGATCAACGAGGTGATGAGTCAACGCGGCTTGGAATTTGATTTAAGCGAAGAGAACACACGCGTTGTGACACGCGTTGTTGACCGTGAATCGGGTGAAGTGATTCGCCAAATTCCCGCAGAAGAAGTATTACGGATCGCCGAACGCCTCAATGAGTTACAAGGCGGGCTGGTGGACTTGAAAGCATAACACGGCCAATATTGCGCCATTATACCTGCATGTTCATCACATCCCTGTAGGCGGACACCACGCGGTTACGGACCTGCATCCCCATTTGGAAAGCAACGCTTGCTTTCTGCATGTCCGCCATGACTTCATTGAGTGCTAAATCAGAATCGCCAGCCTGAAACGCCACGGCTTGGCTATTAGCCGTTTGCTGTAAACGGTTGATGCGCTGAATAGACGCTTGAAGCTCACTGCCGAAGCTCCCTTGCCCCGCCGCTGTCGAAAGCTGCGACCCCTGAAGGGGTTGCTGACTGGCCTGACTGGCTAGCTGTTGCATCTGTTGCAACGCAGATTGAATCGCCGGTGAGCTCATAAACATGCCTCAAGCGCTAAAAAATGAAATAATGTATGAAGCCTAACACCGGTGTCAGTTTCCTCATGCGAACAAATGCGTATAAAAACCTAGGCTTTTCGTTCCTTTAGGCTCGACGTGCCACCGGATAATGGCGTCCATCATAATTCCGCATGACTAAAATAGCGGACAATCGCGATTGACGGATATAGCCTATGCCTTCTTTGGTGATGTGCCTGGGTCGTGAGCGGTTTTGCTTGCCTTCTCGGAGGAGCGCATGAGCGAAACCGCCACAGCGACGGGCCGTCAAAATAGCACGACACAAACTTCCCAGCCAGACGGGGCACAGGCGAGCAACAAGCCTGCCCCGTCTGCGTTTGAGCGCGTCACACAACAGCTTCGCGGCAACCCCTTGGTCGTCCTTCTCATTGCAGGCGCGGCGAGTGTGGCAATTATCGCGGCGCTATTTATGTGGGCAAGTAGCCCTGAATACCGCGTGCTTTACAGCAATCTCAGTGAAGCCGATGGTGGACGCATTATTACCGAGCTCGACACTCGCGGCGTCCCATACCAATTTAGCGACGGTGGACAAGCCCTGCTAGTGCCTAGTGAAAATGTGCACACGTTACGATTGCAGCTCGCTGAGCAAGGCCTACCGCGAGGAGGCAATATTGGCTTGGAGTTAATGGATGACCAAGCGTTCGGTATTAGCCAATTTGCCGAACAGGTCAATTACCAACGCGGTCTAGAGGGTGAATTAGCCCAGTCAATTGAATCGCTGGGGCCTGTCGAAAATGTGCGTGTTCATTTATCGATGGCGAAACCATCGGTGTTTATCCGTGATCGTGAGTCGGCCAAAGCCTCGGTAGTGCTCACCCTTTTGCCTGGCCGTGTATTAGGCCAAGGCCAAGTGAGCGCAATTGTCCACATGGTATCAAGCAGCGTGCCTGAACTCGCGGCGGCAGATGTCTCGGTGGTCAACCAAGACGGTCGTTTGCTCTCGGCGGATACGGGCGGCAATAACGACTTGGACGGCTCACAACTCGAGTACATCGCCGAAGTTGAACGCTCTTACCAACGGCGCATAGAGAACATCCTGACGCCTATCTTAGGGAGCGACAACGTTCGCGCGCAGGTCGCGGCAACCATTGATTTTTCACGTCGCGAGCAAACCTCCGAAACTTACGGGCCCAACCAGCCGCCCAATGAAGCCGCTGTGCGCAGCCGCCAGACAAACCTTTCCCTTGATGGCGAAGACCCGCTCGCGACCGGCATTCCTGGCGCCTTAAGCAACACGCCGCCAGGCGTTGCGTTTTCCCCTATCAACGCACCCGATGATAACGAAGACGAGGAAAACGCCGACAACCCCGGCGATTTGCGCCGTCTGAACCAAGATGACGTTATTAATTACGAAGTCGATCGCAGTGTCGAGCATATACAGCACCGTCTAGGGCAAATCGAGCGCTTAACCGCCGCCGTTGTTGTCAACTATCGTGAAGAGATGAACGAAGAAGGCGAGTGGGAGCAAGTAGCGCTAAGTGACGTGGAAGTGCAGCAAATTGAGCGCCTGGTTCGCCAAGCCATGGGCTTTTCACCCGCGCGCGACGACGCCATTGACGTGGTAAACACGCCTTTTGCCCAAGAGCGTGTAGAAGAAGACATCAGAGAATGGTGGCAGCGCCCCGAGATGCTGGAAATGGCCTCAACTCTCGGCCGTTATCTGCTTGTCGCCCTTGCCGCATTGCTACTCTACTTGCTGATTTTGAGACCGTTAATCAAGCGTTACACACAGATGCCGGTCATGGCGGCCGCAGCACCAGGCGGCGGCACGCTGCACACAAGCGTGGGCAAAGACGACGATGAGGAAAGCGGGGAAAGCACGGAAGGTGGTGAAGATGCGGATGAGACGTACCGCAAGCCCAAACGTAAGCGTAAAACGTCGCTTTATGAGCACAACCTCAATGATCTTCGTGAAATGGCCCAAGAAGACCCCCGCATGGTCTCCATGATCATTCGCAGCTGGATGAATTCGAAATGAGCAGTGCAGTCGCAGAAATGACCGGCGCGCGCAAAAGCGCCATCTTACTTCTCGCCCTCGACGAGGACAGCGCCGCGGAAGTCTTTAAGTTCCTCGGCGCTAACGAGGTGCAAGAGATCAGTATGGAAATGACCAAGCTGCAACAGGTCTCTCACGAAGACATGAAAGCCGTGCTTGAAGCGTTCCACGAGGAAACAGAAGAGTTCGTCGCATTGAACCTCAACTCCAGCGACCATATTCGCTCGGTGTTGACCAAAGCGCTGGGCAGCGAGCGCGCGTCTAGCTTGATTGAGGATATTCTCGAAACCACCGGCGAAAACTCAGGCATTGATGCGCTCAACCTGATGGAAGCCTCGATGGTATCTGAACTCATCCGCGATGAGCACCCGCAGATTATCGCCACTATTTTGGTTCACTTAGAACGCCACCAAGCCTCCGATATTTTAGAGCTTTTTGACGAAAAACTGCGCAATGACGTTCTTCTGCGTATCGCGACGTTTAGCGGCGTTCAGCCGGCCGCGCTGCAAGAGCTCACTGAAGTACTCAGCAATATGCTGGAAGGCCAAAACCTCAAGCGCAGCAAAATGGGCGGCGTAAGAACCGCTGCCGAGATTCTCAACCTGATGAACTCCTCTCAGGAAGAGACCGCCATCGAAACCGTCCGCGCGCACAACGAAGACTTGGCACAAAAGATTATCGACGAGATGTTCCTGTTCGAGAACCTACTCGACCTCGACAACCGCGCGATTCAAATGGTACTTCAGGAAGTGGATACCAATTCACTGGTGGTCGCGCTCAAAGGGGCAGAAGATGCCTTGATCGACAAGTTCTTGCGCAACATGTCGCAGCGCGCGGCAGACTTGGTACGCGAGGACATGGAGGCGCGCGGCCCCATCCGTGTTTCACAAGTGGAAACCGAGCAAAAAGCCATTCTTCAGGTGGTACGCCGCTTAGCCGATGCCGGCGAAATTGTCTTAGCCGGCGGGGACGACGAGTATGTCTGATTTTCAATCCGCCGAATTTGACCGTCATGGCCATTGGCGGCGCTGGCAAATGGACGAACTAAGTCAACCCACGCAGCGCAAGAGCCAGTCCGGCGAGCCAGCATCGCCCGCCACCGAGCATAAACGCAAAGTGGCAGCGGCTAAAAAAGCCGCAGAGGCCGCGCGCAAGCGTGAAGAGCAAGAGCGCCAAACCCTCTACGATAAAGTGCGTCGTCAGGCCGAAGAAGAAGGCTACCAAGCCGGCTTTGAGCGCGGGCAGAAAGAGGGGCGTACGCGAGGGCTTGAAGAAGGTCGCAAGCAAGCAAACAAAGAGCTTGAGAAGCAGATAAAACAGACTATTACGCCGCTGACAACGCTGACCCAAGAATTTAACGAGGCGCTTGCGTTGCTCGACGATACCGTGGCCCATGACCTGGTTGACTTGGCCCTTGCTACCGGAAAAAAGCTCGCTAGCGATGCGTTAGATGTCTCGCCCGAGCATATCCTCAATACCGTGCGTCAACTGTTGCACACCGAGCCCCCGTTAGTGGGTCAACAACGCCTGTGGTTAAACCCGGACGACCACGCGATTGTGGAACAACACCTAGGCGACGAACTGCGTGCCGCCAACTGGAAACTACAGCCCGATGACCAACTCGCTCGCGGCGGCTGCCGTGTAACGAGCGCACAAGGTGAGCTTGATGCCACCTTTGAAAGTCGCTGGCGATCGATTCAGTCGCAAACGCGCCAGCGTCATACGTTAACGCCTAGCGATCACGCATCGTCGAATAACGCGAACGCGAAAGAGTAACACCATGACGACTGCCGCTACACACCACCATCAGCGTTGGCAAACAGCACTGCAACGCACGCTAAAACGCGTTGACCAGCTACCGCACTATCGCGTTAGCGGGCGTGTCGTACGCGCGACTGGCATGGTGATTGAGGTAGTGGGATTAAAAGTGGCGGTAGGCAGCGCTTGTCACATTGAACTGCCCGGCAGCGATGGCCGTCTCGGCCAGAGCGCACATCATGCCGAAGCTGAAGTCGTCGGGTTTGCCGGTGAAAAGCTTTATTTAATGCCACTGGAAGAAATATCCGGATTAATGCCTGGCGCACGCGTCTCGCCGCTAAGCGATGCCGGGAACAGCGCACGACGTTTTCCGCTAGGCGAAAGCCTTCTCGGGCGCGTCCTTGATGGCAATGGCAACCCGTTGGATGGTCAAGAAAATACTGAAGAGGCGCCGCGTGCCACTCTAAGCACCCCACCACTAAACCCGCTTTCACGCGCGCCGATCGATGAACAAATCGACGTGGGCATCCGTGCGATTAATGCGCTATTAAGCGTCGGTCGCGGCCAGCGCATGGGGCTTTTTGCCGGCTCCGGTGTGGGGAAATCCGTGCTGTTGGGCATGATGGCCCGCTATACCCAAGCCGATGTGATCGTGGTGGGGTTGATTGGCGAGCGTGGCCGCGAAGTGCAAGACTTTATCGATAACATTCTCGGCCCCGAAGGACGCCAGCGTGCCGTGGTAGTGGCCGCGCCCGCCGATACCTCACCGCTACAGCGTTTGCAGGGTGCTGCCTACGCCACGCGCCTAGCCGAAGGATTTCGCGATCAAGGGCGTAATGTACTGCTGATCATGGATTCGTTAACACGCTATGCCATGGCGCAGCGTGAGATAGCGCTTGCCATCGGCGAACCCCCTGCCACCAAAGGCTACCCGCCTTCAGTGTTTGCCAAGCTGCCAAGCCTTGTGGAACGCGCGGGGAATGCGGAGCGTGGTGGTGGCTCGATTACCGCATTTTATACGGTACTCACCGAGGGTGACGACCAACAAGATCCCATCGCCGATTCAGCACGTGCTATTCTAGATGGTCATATTGTACTATCACGCACACTAGCTGAGGCGGGTCACTATCCGGCAATCGACATAGAAGCCTCTATTAGTCGCGCCATGACCGCGATCACCGATGCGCAGCAACAACGTAATGCGCAGAACTTTAAGCGCCTGTTCTCGCGCTATCAGCGCAACCGCGACTTGATCAGCGTTGGCGCCTATACGCCGGGGCATGACCCGCAACTCGATGAAGCGGTCAAGCGTTTTCCTGAGCTTGAGCACTTCTTACAGCAGAATATTGACGAATGTGCGACGATACAGGCATCACGGCAAGCACTAGATGCCGTGGCCGGTAAACAGGCCGCTGGAGGGCAAGCATGAGCACGTCCCAAACAGGCACATCGCAACTCGAGATGCTTTCAAATCTCGCCAAAGATGCTCGTGATCAAGCCGGGCAAGTGCTGGCGAAGGAGCGCCAAACCGAGCAGCAAACGCAAGCGCAACTACAAGCGCTACATCGCTACCGTGCGGAGTATAGCGAGCGCCTTCAAACGGCCATGCGGCAAGGCATTGACCCCGCCAGCATGTACAATTATCAGCAGTTTCTGGCGTCGCTGGATGCCGCATTGACACGCGCTCAACAAGCGCTTGTAGAACAGCAAAACCGCGTAGAGAAAAGCCAAGCACAGTGGCGCCAAGAACAGCGCAAGCTCTCTTCCTACGACACGTTAGCCTCGCGCCGTTTGCTCGAAGCGCAGCGCCGTAGCGCGCGCCAAGAACAGAAGATTAATGATGATCTGGTCACAAGCCGCATGGCGCGCCAGCAATCTGAGACACCGCAATAACGGTGTCAGGGACGAATTATGAATATTCACGCTCTGCTTTCGATGCAACAAGGCCAATCCCACCAAGCCACGTCGGCAAGCCGTTCCGATAACGCGCAGACGAATGGCTTTATGCAGGCTTTTAGTCAGGCATCGCACACGTCGCTCAATCAAAACGCGCAAGCGGCCAGCGGCCAAGCAAAAAACAGCACTGGAACCGCTTCGCTTCAGCAGATTGCCGATCAACTCCAAGCGCTCGGATTAAGCGAAGAGCAGCTTCAGCAAGCGGACATGCAGGCGTTGATGGAGCAAATTCGCCAGCAACCGTCGTTGATGAATGCCTTACACGCACTGACCGCCACCTTAGATGGCAACACGGACGCTGACGCACTGCTAGACGCCGCACTGTTACAAGGTGAGCAGTCAAATAGCGCCTCGCCACTGGCGGAAATTTCCCAGCGGCTGCAGCTGATGTCGGCGTTTGAAGACGCATCCGACAACACGTCAATGCGCGATAGACTGCAGCAGGAACAGCAAGAACTTGCTAGCGCCCTTGAGCGTCTAGAGACTCAGCAGCCACAAGCGACATCTCTTACGGCGCTAGTTAACGCCGCTAGTAAAGGCGAAGGTGCGATACTGAGCGACGAGCAGCAACAGCTTGCGCAAACCCTCGCCAGCGCCCTTGAGCGTCTAGAGACTCAGCAGCCACAAGTGGCATCTCTTACGGCGCTATTTAACGCCGCTAGTGAAAGCGAAGGTGCCATACTGAGCAACGAGCAGCAACAGCTTGCGCAAACCCTCGCCAGCGCCCTGGAGCGTCTAGAGACTCAGCAGCCACAAGCGGGATCTCTTATGGCGCTATTTAACGCCGCTAGTGAAGGCGAAAGTGCAATATTGAGTAACGAGCAGCAACAGCTTGCGCAAACCCTCGCTAGCGCCCTTGAGGCTCTTAGCGGCAACAGTGATGAGCTTGCTGAACAGCTTACGGCACTTTTGAGCGGCGTTGCCGTGATGCAAAATAACAGTGCCAACATCACGGCAGCGGCTAACAGCAGCACCGAATTTTCCGCTTCCACGCTTTTCTCACCATCTCTTGCTGCCATGCGAGGCAATGCCCAAGCATCAGATGCTGCGTCACAAAGTGAGGCGGCTAACCGGGCGCTGTCGCTATTGGATGGCACGAGTGCTAATAACACATCGCGTATCAGTAGCGAGGCATTATTTGCGGCGTTGTCTAGCACCCATAATTCATCGCCCGCCCCTAATTTTGAGCTACCAGCTGCACTTCAAGCGAGTTTAAACGGTGGCGGTTCGCCTGCCGCAGCGCTACAAAATAGCGCCAGCGGGCTTTCACAGGGAGCAGCACAAGGCAATGTCGCCACACCGGTTTCCAGCCCCGCGTGGCCACAGCATCTTGGTCAGCAGCTCGTGCAATTTGCCCAGCGTGGCGGTGAGCAGCAAGTACAGCTACAACTGCACCCCGCTGAACTTGGCCCGCTGTCTATTTCGCTCAAAGTAAGCGAGCAGGGCACCCAGGCGCATTTCCTTTCAGCTAACGCGCAAGTACGCCAAGTGATCGAGCAGGCAATTCCCCAGTTGCGTGAGGCGTTAGCCGAACAGGGTATTTCCTTAGGCGACACCTCTGTTGGCGAGCAGCGCCAACAAAACGCTGAATCCGAGCTTGCAGACGGCAATGGCCACGCAGCCGGTCAAGCTGGCAGCGTTGAAGGGGATAATGAAGACGCGAGTGAACAGGCATCACGTCAGCCAAGAACAGTCACCATAGACGGACGCGTTGATTTATATGCCTAATGACTAACGCTTGTCAGTCTTAAGCTAGAAGATAGGCTCGCACAGCGAGCCTATTCATTTCATCACGAAAACGCGCATTGGGCATAATGCCCTCTCGCGCCTTATGACCACAGGAATCACAATGGCAGAATCAAGCGGTGGGTCAAAAAAACTGCTTTGGGTAATGATTATCCTCGTACTGCTCTCTTCAGGGGGAGCCGCGGCGGCAATCTATATGGTAATGAACCAAAATGGCGACGGTAATACCGCCGAAGCTCAAGTACAACAGCCCGAGCGTGAGTCGCCCATTTTTCTCGATATCGAACCTTTCACGGTCAACCTTGAAAGCGATCGCTCAGGCTCTCGTTTGCTTTATACCGGCATTACGCTGCGCGTGGGTAATGAAGAAAGCAAAGAGATTCTAGACGAGCATATGCCCCAAGTACGCAGCCGTTTGCTTATGCTGCTCTCAGGGAAGCAAGTCAGCGAGCTTACGTCACCGGAAGGCAAAAGAGCCCTTTCACAAGAAATCATTACCACGCTGAACGAGCCGCTAACAGAAAATCAAGCGCCTCTGGATTTGCGTGAAGTGCTTTTCACTGAATTCATTGTGCAATAACCCGGGAACTCGGAGCCGTCATGTCTCAGGACGATCTACTGTCCCAGGAAGAAATTGATGCCTTGCTAAAAGGGGTCAGCGGTGACGAGGAGTCTTCTTCCTCGGGCCAATCGCAAGGTGATGAGTCGCGTATTCGTCCCTATGACCCTTCTACGCAGCATCGTGTCATACGCGAGCGCCTGCATGCGTTGGACTTTATTAACGAACGCTTTGCACGCTACTTCCGTACCGGGCTCTTCAACTTGATCAGGCGCAGTGCTGATATTACCGTAGAGTCCGTGCGTTACCAGAGTTTCAGCGACTTTTCGCGCAATGTGCCGGTACCCACTAACCTTAACATTGTGGCCATGAAGCCACTGCGCGGTTCTGCGCTTGTTGTTTTCCCTCCCAATCTCGTCTTTATGGTGGTGGATAACTTATTTGGTGGCGATGGCCGTTTCGTCACCAAATCCGACGGTCGCGAATTTACCAATACCGAGCAGCGCATTATTCAGCGCTTACTCAACCTCGCGTTAGAAGCGTACGAAGAAGCCTGGAAAGTCGTGTACCCGTTGGATATTAGTTTCTTACGCTCTGAGGTGCAGTCTAAGTTTGCCAACATTACCAACTCACCCAATGAAATCGTGGTCAACACCAAATTCAATTTGGAAGTGGGTAATTTAGCGAGCAATTTTCAAGTCTGCATGCCATACGCGATGATAGAGCCGTTGCGCGACCTGCTCGCCAACCCGATCAACGACAGCAACCATGATCAGGACGGCACCTGGAACAAGCGCATGGCAAGCGAGCTTAGGCAATCGGAAGTCGAGCTCGTAGCAGAATTTGCCCATATCCCCAGCCGTATTGCCGAGATTATGGGGCTCAAAAAAGGCGATGTGCTCCCTGTTGAGATACCCGAAAAGGTAAACGCGCACGTTGATGGCGTACCTGTCATGGAGTGCCAGTTTGGCAGCCAAAATCAGCAGCGCGCGCTGCGCGTTCTAAGAATGTATGACCACGCCGCCATGAATAACTTGTCGTCCGATGACTTTATTAACGGGTCTACGCGACAGAACGCCAAGGAATCGAAAGCATGACTGATCCTAACAAGCCTGACGATCAGAACCCTGACGAACAAAATATCTCTGATGACGATTGGGCGGCCGCCATGTCGGAACAAACGTCTACTGATGGCGATACCGGCACAGAAGACGATGCCTTTGAGCAGGCTGCGCAACAAAGTACGGATAGCGTAGAAGAGGAAGACGACCCCTGGGCGGCCGCCATGGCAGAGCAGCAAGCGGCTGAAGAGGACAGCGCCACTGAGCAGGAAGAAGCCCCTGCCCCAGAGCCGCCGCAGGCTAAATCCGCCAGCAGCGAGGTCTTCCCACCGCTAAATCAAGAAAATAGCAGCGCGGCTTCGCGTGATCTTGAAATGATCATGGATATCCCGGTCAAACTGACCGTTGAGTTAGGGCGTACTAAACTCACCATTAAACAGCTGCTGGAACTTGCTCAGGGCTCGGTGATTGAGCTTGATGGCTTGGCCGGTGAGCCAATGGATATTCTGATCAATGGCTATTTGATTGCCCAGGGTGAGGTCGTGGTGATCGAAGATAAATACGGTATCCGTATTACCGAAATTATCACCCCTTCCGAGCGTATTCATAAGCTGAACCGATGAGCACAGAGGCCACATCCAACGGGGCTATTACCTCTGCCGGCAGCAGCGATGCGCTCATCGGTATGGCGATGCTGGGCAAAACCGCAGCAGCGCTCGCCTTTGTTTTGGTCATTATTTTTCTATGCTCGGCTCTGCTCAAACGCTGGACACGACAAGGCTTGCATCAAAATGTGAACCTCAATGTGGTCGGCAGCACGGCCGTCGGTAATCGCGAGCGCGTGGTGATTGTGGATGTGGAAGGCACTTGGCTGGTGCTAGGCGTGGGTAACGGTCACATTAGCAAACTGCACGAGCTCTCTGCGCCTAGGCAAGCCGCACAGGATAACGTGCCACCTTCACGGTTTGCGCAGCGCTTGGCTAAGGCGCTCCACAAGCAACCCGCACGCGACAGATCTTCTGCATCCTCAGACTCCGATACAACGCCATGACTAATAGGATGCCTGCTTTAACGCCTATATCAGCACAGCCGTCTCAGTACCTACCAGTGTTTATTGCCTTGTTGGGGCTTTTCGCGCTGCTAGGGCTGCCAAATATCGGTTACGCCCAAGAGATTCCTGGCATCGTCAGCGAGCCAATGGAAGGGGGCGGTCAACAGTGGTCGGTGTCGCTGCAAACGCTGCTCTTTTTAAGCTCGCTGGCGTTTTTGCCGGCCATGTTGTTGATGATGACCAGCTTTACGCGCATCATCATTGTGCTGAGCTTACTGCGCACCGCCATGGGAACGCAGGCCACACCGCCCAACCAAGTTCTTCTCGGTATTGCGCTTTTTTTGACGTTTTTTATTATGTCCCCGGTGTTGGAACAGGTTTATCAAACGGCTTGGGTGCCGCTTTCAGAAGAAAGCATTAATTTTGAAGAGTTTTTGGTACTCGCACAGCAGCCTTTTCGCGAGTTTATGCTGGCGCAAACCCGCGAGCCGGATATCGCCCTTTTTGCACGCCTAGCGGACATTGGCCCAATGGAAGGGCCGGAAGAGCTTCCCATGCGGGTTTTGCTCCCCTCTTTTGTCACTAGCGAGCTAAAAACCGCCTTTCAAATCGGCTTCACGATCTTTATTCCGTTTTTGATTATTGATTTGGTTGTGGCGAGTACGCTGATGGCGCTGGGGATGATGATGGTGCCGCCCATCACGATTTCATTGCCGTTTAAGCTGATGCTTTTTGTTCTCGTTGATGGTTGGCAGCTTATCATCGGTTCGATGGCCGAAAGCTTCTATATGATATAAGTAAGGCCTAATGATATATAACGTCCTAATGATATAAACACCGTCCTATTCACTGGCACACCGCCGTGCAGGAGTTCCACCATGCCACCTGAAATGGTCATGAGCATTGCCTACCAAGGGATGCGCGTCACCCTGCTTTTGGCAGGCCCGTTATTGCTCGCGGCTCTCGCCACCGGCCTTTTGATCAGCCTCTTCCAAGCGGCTACTCAAATTAACGAGATGACGCTAACGTTTATCCCGAAAATTCTCGCGGTATTTGCCACCTTGGTTATTGCCGGTCCTTGGCTATTGGGGCTAATCACTGACTATACCGAACGCCTTTTTACCAATATTCCCAGCATGGTGATGTAAGCGGATGGTTGAGGTCACCTACGCGCAATTACACGGGTGGCTTGTGGCCTTTTTCTGGCCGTTCGTGCGCATCACCGCGTTTATGGCGGCTACCCCGCTGTGGGGCCACTCTAGCATTCCTAATCAAGCCAAAGTCGCGCTGGCTGCGGTGGTGGCAGTGGTGATTGCGCCCGTGCTCCCTGCCATGCCCGATGTCCCCCTGATGTCTTGGGTGGGCGCGGGGATTATTGTTGAGCAAATCATCATTGGCGCCGCTATTGGCCTGGTAATGCACATTGTCTTTGCCGTGGTGCAAGCCGCGGGGGAGTTCATTGGGCTGCAAATGGGGCTGGCCTTTGCCAGCTTTTTTGATGCCGCCAGCGGCACCAACATCATGGTGCTATCGCGTATTTTGTACATGGTAACGCTGTTGATGTTTCTCGCCATGAATGGGCATCTCATGGTGTTGGAAACACTGGTGATGAGCTTCCAAACGCTACCCATCGGGATCAACCTGATAAATGCCAATGCCTTTGAAGTACTAGCCCGCTATGGCGGCACCGTCTTCGCTTCCGGCATGCTGTTAGCGCTCCCCTTGGTCGGCTCATTGTTGATCATCAACCTGGCCCTGGGTATTTTGAACCGTTCAGCGCCTCAGCTTACCGTGTTCAATATTGGCTTTCCGACCTCGCTCACCGTTGGGCTAACGCTGATGATGGTGCTAATGACTGACATCGGGCGCTTTTTACAACGGCTGTTCAGCAACGGTGTCGCCTTTATGCAGGGCTTAATTGAGCTCATGGCTCAGGTGTCTTAAGCACTAAAAACCCCAGGCGATTAACCCAGGGTTTTCAAGATGCGCTTGCGAGTCGCAGAATGTATTGTGGAATGTATTAGCTGTATTAACGCAGATAATCAAACAGCGACATGCCCTTAACATCCACAAACGCCTGCTGTGATGCCTGTAGCCCCACTTGGCGTAAGCTGTATTCTGAAATGGCATCGACATAATCCAAGTCAACCAAATCGGAAAGCGTCTGCTCGTAGTTCAGCATTCGGTTGCCACCCACGGCGTCCACTACATCGAGTTCGTTAAGCCGCGCACCGGCGGAAGCCCGCACGGTGAGTACGTTATCCAAGGCGTTATCGAGATCGCGCATTGAGGTATTGAGCGTATTGCGTAGATCGGCTTTCTGGGCCGCGTCATCGGCTGGCGTTTCCAGCACCCGAATGGCTTCTTCCATGGTGCGGAAGAGATTCGGCTCGCGCTGGTCGCTACCTGCTTGAGCAACTAGGATTTCATCGCCGTTATCAGGGGCACCTTCTAAGTTAATAGAAAGGCCTCCAAATGATAAATCCAAACCTTCGTTTTCATTTTTAGCTGTCCAAGTACCAGATGGTAAACCATTACCATCAGTATCGTCGCTACTCCACGTAACACCACCAGTATGTCTTTCAACTTGATAAGTTGCATTTCCAAAAGTATCAACTGAGAAACCAACGCGATAGTTTTCACCGTAATCATTATCGTTGACGTTGGTGACTTGGGGCCCGCTAAAGGTCACGCTGCCTTTATTATCACCATCCGCCTCAGCCACATAGCCAGCACCGGTGGGTACGCTTTTGAAAATCGAGTCGCCGTTTTCGGTAACAGGCATTAGGCGTGAGGAATCAATGCGCTGCTCGCGCGTATTATTATCGCCTTGGTAAGTAACGAATTTATCACCGTCAGCATTCGTTTCTTTGACAAACGGCGGCGCGTTATCGGCATAGCCGCCGAATAGATAGCGGCCGTTACCGTCGGTGGCGTTGGCTTGGCCGATCATCGTCTCGTAAATGCCGCGCATTTCACTGGCAATAGACTCACGGTCAACGTTGCTTAAGGTATCGCTAGAGGCTTGCACCAGCAGCGTTTTCGCGCTGGTCACCGCATCGCTGACGCTATTGAGGATACTTTCGGTCTGTGACAAGGAGTTGCGCGCTGAGACTCGTGAGTCTTCAAACTGCTGTGTCACAGCTTTCGACTGATCTACGCGAACGGCGCGCGCAGCCGCCTGCGGATCATCCGACGGGTTAACCACACGGCGGCCGCTGGCAATCTGCTTACTCACATTGAGGAAGTCGCTCTGCTGCTGGTTAATCGATGCCGTGCTTTGCTCAAACATGGTGACCGAACTAATACGCATGACTTAAGCTCCTGAATTAACCGCGCAGACCCAAAATGGTATCCATGATGGTGGTCGCCGTATCGATGACCTTGGCGTTGGCTTGGTAATACTGCTGATAACGAATCAAGTTCGCTGCTTCTTCGTCCAAATTCACGCCAGATTCTGACTGCTGCACCGCTTCCAACTGATCGGTTAACCCTTGGCGCGCATCCAAATTGACCTGGGTGATATTGGTGCGGTTACCCACATCGCTCACCATCGCACCGTAAGCGCCACTGACGGAAGCGCTGCCGCCTACCACGTTTTGACTTTGCAAGTTTTGAAGAGCTAGGGCGTTACGATTGTCGCCAGAGTTAGCATCACTTTTCTCAAATACAAACTCACCCGAACCAGTGGAAAGAATCTCATCGATAGAAAAACCCACACCGTCGATCTCCAGTTTGTCTCCGGCATTAAGGAGACCACTCACCATACCGCTGCCATCTACACTTCGTGTATTGCCGTTAACAATGATATCCGTCGGCTGTGTGTAGCCGGCTGCACCACTAAATGTTAACTGGCCTGAACCATCCAAAGTGATGTTATAGGCCTCACCATCACTGAATGCTCCGGTATCGACTCCCACGAGGGAGATAGCCGTATTCTCTTCAGATTCAACTAATTTACCCGCCGCAATCTTATCCAAATCGGCAATATTGGATTCCATCCCGGCACCAGCACGGCGTACAGGCTGGATTTCAAATGTATCGCCATTAGTTGGTGCGGCATCAAATTCCATACTCACCCCACCAAAAGATAGTGTGGTGTTATCCCACTCAATATCCACTTCTGATCCATTATCATTACGTGTAACAGTCGGGCCACTTCCATCAAAAGTAACGGTGTAATCCGTTGCTCTTAGATCATCGATACCACCCGTGTTAAAACGAATATTATCAACGTCAGCCGTGTTGCCTTGATAACTGTAAGCTTGTGGCTGGCGGACGTTAAAAAAGTCTTCGCCCTGGTCGCCGTTTAAGTCAACGCCCTGCTTGTGCTGCTCGTTAAAAGCAATGGAAAGAGACACTGCCAGTTGGCCGATCTGGTTTTGGGTCTTGTCTAGCGTCTCTTGGCGGAAGGACATCAAACCGCCTAGAGCACCACCCGTAATCAAATCTTCTTTAAGTTCAACAACGTTACCCCTACCGTCGCTATACCCGACTACGATACGTTGAGGATCATTCTGTGATTGAACTGGCTCTAACTGAAAAGAGTCTTTACCTGTTACTAAAGGCTGACCATTAGGCAAACTGACGTTGTAGGTCTTACCGTCCTGGATATTAAGACGTACATCCATGCGTTCATTCAGTTCTGAAATCAAGTGATCACGCTGATTGAGTATGCTATTAGGTGCTTCACCGTTTTGCGCACGAGATAGCGCAATTTCTCGATTTAATCCCGCGATCTGCTTCGTGGTGTTATTGATCTGGGTGACTTCGTCTTGAATTTCGCTTTTGATGTTGCTCTGCATATCTTGCAGATAGCCATCAAAAGAACGGAACTGAGCGCTTAATGTCTGCGCTGTGCCCAACACCCCTTGGCGCGAGGCGGGGTCTGAAGGCGCGCTTGCCATGTCTTCCAGCGAGGAGAAGAAGTTCTGCATCAGCGGCGCCAAGCCCGCATCACGATCCGCTAACAGGTTATCAATCTGCGTCACCTGCTCTGAGTACTTTTGCAGCGCACTCGACTGCGTTTTGGCACTATTAAGCTGATCCGCGACATAACGATTAAACTGACGCTCGGTATCGCTAACTTGAACACCGCCTGTACCGCCCGACGCTTCATTGAGCTTTGGCAACTCGCGATTGTAGCCCGGCGTATAGACGTTACTGATATTATTGCTTGTGGTGTTCAAGGCGCTCTGCGCCGTATTGAGGCCGCTTAGCCCGATAGAAAACATGCTCATGGTTCGATTCCTTAAGCCGATATTTCACTTATCGGCTAAGCGTGAAAAAACTTAAAGGTTTAGCGCGATGAAGCCAGCAAGTCGCCTGATGACGTTGGGTCCAAGGTTTGCATGACCGCCACTAACTTATCGGCATAACGAGGGTCGGTGGCGTAGCCGCCTGCTTGGAGCTCGCGAGCGGCCTGGTGCGCATCCGAGGCCGTTACCACATTGGCATAGCGCGGATTATTGCCAATCAACGACGCATAATCGGTAAACGCCTGCTCAAACGAATCGTAGACGCGGAAGGTATCGGTGACCTCAGTGCGGCGGCCATTCACGTACTCGTGGGTGACGATATCAGTGGTATCGCCCTCCCACCGGCTTCCGGCCTTAATGCCGAACAAATTATGGCTGTTACGGCCGTCTTGGGTAGTGATTTCATGCCGTCCCCAGCCGGTTTCCAACGCTGCTTGGGCCAGAATCAGCTCGGCAGGCACACCCGTTGCCTCGCTAGCAGCTTGAGCCGGTGCCATTAACGTTTGTTTAAATTGCTCAACATGATCGTGCGCCGCTTTGCCATTGACAGGTACCGACGCTCTCTCATTATTCAAGGTAGAGCTATCCACCGAAGGCGCTGCCTGACGCACCGCATCAAGCTCAGCTAAGAAACTCTGTCGCTCGGTTTGCGTGGCAGCGCCGCTATTGTCGTCAGCAAGCAATGGGCCAGGATTATTGAGCTCACGTGGCGTGCCGCGAGGAATACCGGCGATCAACTCTTGCATTGCATTATCACTATCGACTGCAGGCTCACTACGCGTGAATGCACCTTGGCGTTCCAGTTGATCGACCAATGCATCCGCCAAGCCCATGCCGCGCGAAGCAATCACCTGAGACCACTGCTTATCCATCATCGATTGATAGAAGTCGGTTTGACTGCTACTCATCAAGCCCGACGTGGGAATGGCATCGCGCATGCTTTTGACCATCATCTGTACGAAAATCGCTTCAAACTGCTGGGCCGCGCTTTCCACGCCTTTTTCTGGGTCCACCCGCGCCGTGTGCTGCAAGCGCTGAAAGCCCTGCATATCCAGCGCAAACTGGCCGGTCATATCTTGATTCACGCTCACTAGATCACCTCCAGCTCAGCGCGCAGGGCGCCTGCCTGCTTTAATGCCTCAAGAATCGACATCAGATCCTGTGGCGTCGCACCCAGTGCATTCAACGCGTTGACGACTTCGTTGAGCTGAGCGCCTTCCACCATTCTTAAATACGCTTCTTGCTGCTCAACCTCAATATCGGCATCGGGCACCACCACCGTCTCGCCCTCTCCCAACGGATTGGGCTGGCTGACACCAAACGTGGTATCGATCATGATCGAAAGATTACCGTGGGCCACGGCTGCTTCGCGCAGGGTGACCGCTTGATTCATCACCACCGAACCCGTGCGTGCATTCACCACCACTTTGGCCGGCGCGCGCGTGGGGGTAACGTTAACGCTCTCAACACGTGCCATAAAGTTGACGCGATCATTATCGTCAGCGGGGCCGTCCAGCGCGATTACACCACCGTTGCGCGCATAGGCCACGGAACGCCCGAATTCGTTATTAATGGCGGTGACCATTCGCTGCGCCGTGCCAAAGTCCGCTTGATCCAACTGTAGCTCCAACGTCCCGCCGTTGGCACCCAGATTTAGCGGCACTTCGCGCTCGACCGTGGCGCCATTGGGAATCCGCCCCACGGCTTGCTGATTAATCTGAACACTGCTGCCGCCGGCCTGCGCGCCGGCGCCCCCCACCAACATATTGCCCTGTGCCATGGCATAGGTATCGCCATCGGCGCCTTTCAGCGGCGTCATCAACAATGTGCCACCACGCAGGCTACCGGCATTGGCAATGGAAGAGACCACGATATCCAACTCTTGGCCAGGGCGTGCGAACGGCGGCAAATCCGACGTCACCATGACAGCGGCAACGTTGCGCAGCTGCATGTTGGTGCCTTGAGGAATGGTCACGCCGAGCTGCGAGAGCATGTTAGCCAGGCTCTGGCTGGTAAACGGCGCCTGAGTGGTTTGGTCGCCGGTGCCATCAAGTCCCACGACAAGCCCATAACCCACCAACTGGTTATTACGCACCCCGGCAAAGCTCGATAATTCGCGCACCTGCTCGGCCTGCGCGGGCAATGCAGCGATACACGCCATGCACACCAAGGCGATAGCGCTAATGCGCCGCCATACGCGTTTAGGTGATACTCCGTTGTATCGCATCGTGTGTCTCTACTCTCGCTAGCGTTACATCACCGTCAGAAGGGCGATACGTTCAAGAAAAAGCGCTGCAGCCAACCCATGTGCTGCGCTTCATTAATATAGCCATCGCCCACGTACTCGATACGCGCATCCGCGACCTGTGTCGACGGGACGGTATTCTGCGCAGTGATCGTGCGGGGATTCACCACGCCCGAAAAGCGAATAAACTCAGTGCCTTGGTTAATCGCGATTTGCTTTTCGCCACGCACGCGCAAGTTACCGTTGTTCAATACATCCAGTACTGAGACCGTGATGGTACCGGTAAAGGAGTTCGTTGCCTGCGACCCCCCGCCACCGCTAAATTCGCTATTCCCGGAAACATCAAAACCGTATTCAGCAAGGGTGCTCAAGGCATCCGGCAACTGCTCAAGCTCTAAACCCGCACTGCCGCTACGGTCAGCATTGGATTGCGAGTTTTTACTCGCGCTCACTTCTTCATCGAGCACGATGGTCAAGATATCGCCAATAGCCCTGGGCCGACGATCCTCAAAGAGCGGTTGATAGCCGCGCCGCGCTTGGTAAATCGAACCATTGGGAACAGGCGGCGGCCGATCTACGATTTCGATTTGCTCTTGCTCACCGACTACTGAGGCACGAGGGATTTGCGCACAACCGGCGATGGCGACGATAAGCAGCCCCAACCCCAAAAGTATTAATCGCCTATTAAAAGCTAAAAAAAACTGGCGCATCGCTTGCCTCATCATAACGGCCATTAAAGCTGACTTAAACGCGCCAACATTTCATCGCTGGTCGTAATTGCCTTACTGTTAATTTCATAAGCGCGCTGGGTCTGAATCATATTGACCATTTCTTCCACTACGCTGACATTCGAGGTCTCCACGAAACCTTGAAAAAGCGAGCCAATGTCAGTTTGCCCTGGAACACCTTGATTAGGCGCACCAGATGAACCCGTCTCGAGATAAAGATTGCCGCCGATACTCTCAAGCCCTGTTGGGTTTATAAATGTTGCCAAATTAACCTGACCGACTACGTTGTCAACCGGGTTACCTGGCTCTCGCACGCTGACCGTGCCGTCCTCCCCAATAGAGACTGACAGTGCGTTCTCAGGGATGAAGATGGCCGGCTCCATGGGGTAACCATTTGCCGTGACCATTTGGCCATTTTCATTCAATTGAAAGCTACCATCGCGAGTATACGCCGTGGTGCCATCGGGCATCAGTACTTGAAAGAAACCTTTACCATTAATGGCCATATCACGAGAGTTATCGGTACGTTCCAATTCACCTTGCGTGTGCAACCGTTCGGTCGCCACAGTGCGCACGCCGGTACCGACCTGCAGCCCCGAAGGTAAGCGGTCTTGAATATTGTTCTGTGCGCCGGGTTGGCGCATATTTTGATACAGCAAGTCTTCGAACACCGGGCGCGAGCGCTTGAAACCGTTGGTACTGACGTTCGCTAGGTTATTGGAGATAACATCCAATTTAGTTTGCTGAGACTCAAGACCGGTTTTGGCCGTCCAGAGGGACTTAATCATAGAAAATTCCTTTGGCTATCAGGTATATCAGCCCTGGATAGAGAGCAAGCTGTTAGCACTTTGTGCATTTTCGTCGGCAGTGGTAATCATTTTCATCTGCATATCATAGCGACGCGCCACGTCGATCATCGACACCATGGCATCCACGGCACTCACGTTACTGCCTTCAAGCACACCACTCACCAGCGTCCCCTCTTCGTTGGCGGCCAATACCCCGGGTACGCCCTCTTCATTTTCAGGCGCGCGAAACAGACCATCGTCACCACGCGTCAGCTCGCCTTGTTCAGGTGTGACCAATTTAATACGGCCGACATTGACCAGTGCTTCAGGGCCTTCGCCTTGAGGTATTGCGCTCAATGTGCCGTCAGCGCCGACAAACACTTCAGCCCCCTGCGGCAAATTGATCGGGCCAGCATCGCCAATAACGGGTCGACCTACACTTAACAAAATACCATCGGCATCGATCTGCAAATCGCCTCGGCGGGTATAAGTTTCGGTACCGTCTTCTGCCTGTACCGCCATCCAGGCGTGACCTTCCATGGCGACATCCAGCGCGCGGCCGGTCTGCATCAGCGGGCCTTGGGAGTAATCCGTACCCGGCGTGGTGGTGACAGCCGAAGTGCGCGTGTCCAGACGCGCCTCACCTTGGATCGGCACCGCGCGCACGGCGTCCAACTGCGCGCGAAAACCGGTGGTCGAGGCATTCGCCAGGTTATTGCTGACCACTGCCTGCTGATCCATGCTGTGCTTGGCGCCACTCATGGCGGTATAGAGCATTCGATCCATGGTGTTTTACCTCTGTGCGTCAGACCGCCTTACAGGTTGATGATGGTCTGCAGAATCTCATCCTGGGTGCTGATGGTGGTGGAGTTCGCCTGATAGGCGCGCTGGGCGACGATGGTATCTACTAACTGCGAGGCCAATTCGACATTGGAGTTCTCCAACACGCCGGACTCGATGGTGCCGTAGACCCCTGTTCCTGCCGTACCGATAACGCTCACACCGGAGGCGTTTGTTTCGCGCCAAGCGTTATCGCCAATCGGCTGCAAACCTTCGACATTGGCGAAGTTGGCCAGCACAATCTGCCCGGCATCACGGCGCTCTTCGTTAGTAAATAGGCGAATCACACGGCCATCATTGGTAATCTCCAGCCCTGCCAAGCTGCCTGACGTATAGCCGTCTTGGCTCAGGGTATTCTGCACAGAGTCATTGTTATACTGTGTGGTCCCCCTTAACTCGAGAGTGATGGCTAAGTTTTCTGCACCATCTAATTCGTAGGGGGTGCCTACAGCGGGGTTGGTGGGTTCAGAGTCATTAAAACTTAAAGCTACACTAGTAGCACCAGTCGTTGCATCAATACCGCTGAGCCCACCATTCGTGTCGAATTCTGTGGTGAAGTGATTCCCACCACTACCTATGTTTCCGTCAAAACCACCAATTACCCCATCTAAAGCCACTTCAACGTCCCACTTGTTACTCACCGTGGCATTCTTGGTAAAGTAACTAGTAACATTACGTTCATTGCCCAGTGAATCATAAATCGTATAGCTATTAGAAAAATGATAATTAACTGTTTGCTCAACACCATTTTCGTCCAGCACTGTTGCCGCTTGTGTAGTGTTGGCGCCGGTCGGAGTACTGGCATTCAGGTTAAAGGTAGCATTGACTTCGGTCGTGGCATTGGCGGGAATATCATCCTGCGGGATGCGGAGTGCTTGTGGCGCGCCACCTGGCACCACCTCAGAAAAGGGTTCATTCGGATCTGCAAGCCCGTAGCCCGTTAGTCGCTGGTTAGCGGCATTGACCAAAAAACCTTCACTATCTTGGGTAAACTCACCGTTGCGGGTGAAAGCGGCTTCGCCATTAACTTGTTCGACGCGGTAGAAGCCTTCGCCAGCAACCGCCAGATCCAAGGTGCGGCCAGTGTTTTCCAGATCCCCGGCGGTGAAATCCTGTCGCACATCCGCAACGCTAACACCCAAACCGACTTGGCTATTGGCACCGGCGAAGACATCGGCGAACAGCGCACCGGAGCTTTTAAAGCCTACCGTCTGAGAGTTGGCGATGTTGTTGCTAAGAATTTTCAGGTTTTCTGACTGGGCGTTAAGGCCGCTCAGCGCTTGTGAAAAGCTCATAATGTTCTCCTTCCCGTGATTGTCGGGTTATAAAATTTGTTTAACTTGGTCAATGGCTACTTGGCCATACACAGCGCCCAAATCTAAGCGCACTTCACCGTTGTTTTGTGATGGCGTCACGCCCTGCACCAGTGCGTAGTTCAAGGGGTCGGCCCCCATCTCTTCGCCCTCGGCATCGAAAGCTTTCACGCTAACACGATAATCACCTTCCGGCAGCGGCTCACCGTCATTGCTTAAACCGTTCCATTTAAACGACTGCACGCCCGCGCTGACATTCTCAACTTGCTGAGTATAAAGCGCCACGCCGCCTTGGTTTCTGACTGTGATCTCGACACGCTCGGCAGGCTGCTCAAGCTCGACACCAAAGGGAGTCGCATGAGAGGCACCCTCATCATCAACGCTGACCTTGACGCTATTGCCTGGCACCAGCACCGCGTTGCCAATCAGCCCAGACGCCTCAAGCATTTTGCTAGCGTTCATCTGCTGGGTAATGCCGTTTAATGTCTTGTTAAGCTGTTCGATGCCGCTAAGCGTGTTGATCTGCGCCAGCTGCGAGGTCATTTCCGCGTTTTCCATCGGCTTAAGCGGATCCTGATTCTCCAGCTGAGTGAGCAAAAGGGTCAAAAAACTCTGGCGCAGCTCATCTGACTGCCCTTGATTCAACTGCGGCGTTGAGGTGTTGGCGGCACGCGCATTGGCACTACTTATCGTGCTGGTATCAATTGCCATGGTTTAATCCTTAGTTTTGCCCAAGCGAGAGCGTCTGCATCAGCATTTGCTTACTGGTGTTGAACACCTCGACATTGGCTTGATACGAGCGCGAGGCGGAGATCATATTGACCATTTCGTGCGCCGGCTGGACGTTGGGTTTGGCCACATAGCCCTCTTCATCCGCCGCGGGGTGATTGGGCATGTACTCCATGCGCAGCGGCGAGTCGTCTTCGACCACTTCCGTCACGCGCACACCGCCAACGCCGTAGCGGTTGTTTTGCGATTGGGTTTCAAACATCACCTGCTTGGCGCGGTAGGTTTCACCGTCCGGCCCTGCCACGCTGTCGGCATTGGCCATGTTGCTTGCGGTGACGTTCATACGTTGCGACTGCGCGCTCATGGCGGAGCCGGAAATATCAAATGCGGAAAACATTAGCGTCAATCTCCTCGCGGCTTAAGCTCGGTTATTCCGGCTGCATCGCGTTTTTCAGCCCTTGAATGCGGCTATTGAGCATGGTGAGCGCAGCACGGTAACGCACGGCGTTATCTGCAAACTGTGAACGCTCTCGATCCATATCCACCGTGTTGCCGTCTAAACTGGGTTGGTCGGGCACGCGGTAGAGCAGATCCATATTATTGGCGCCGCTTCTTAACGCAGGCCCTTCGCCCGCCAAGTGGCTCGCGGAGGTGCGTGTTAGCGCCAGGCCATCGCGGTTGCCTTGCGAGCGCTCACTGTTCTCGACCGCTTTCTTATATTCACTGCCAAAATCAATATCGCGCGCTTTGTAGTTAGGCGTATCCGCGTTGGCGATATTAGCCGCCAGCACTTCATGGCGCGCGTGGCGCAAGCCAAGTGCCTGCTGGTGATGGTTGAAGGCAGATTCTAGTTTATCGATCATGCCGACCCTCTCTGAGAGGCGAAATAAATGGGAATTTGCTGATGATGAAGAATACCCTTCCTGACGTCATTCTAAAGCATGGAACAGCCCTTTTTTCACCCGGTATTTCGGCTGATGCCGCCTAAGCCTTTTCGTTACACTTCCAAATACGTTTTTTATCTCGCCCCAGACTTCGTTGACGACCGAGACTTCGATCATGCCGGCATTGTTGCCCGTTTATCTTCTATGGATACCCCGTTTTGCGATGGCGCTGTGCCTGATGCTGCTAGGCAGCCTTGTTTTTTTACCCGGTACGGCTGACGCTGATGACGAGACGTTAACTCAACGCGTACATCAATTTTTATACCAAAAAACTCAGACGCTTGGCGAGGAAGTCGTGATCGAGCTGCGCGCGCCGTCACCCCATTTGCCCGCCTGTCTCAACCCAACTCCGTTTCTGCCCAATGCCGATCAAGCGCCACTGGGGCGGGTTTCCGTTGGCGTTCGCTGCGGTGAACAGCAGCGCCAAATTCGTTATTTACAAGCACAGATCGACGTTATTGGGCCTTACGCCGTGGCCGCAGAAGATATCTCACGCGGCACACCGATCACTGACGCCATGCTGGACACACAGCGCGGCAATTTGGGTGAGCTGTCTTCGCGGGCGCTAACCGACGCCGACGAGATTATCGGTAATGTAGCTCGCCGCCCCATTCGCCGTGGCAGTACGTTTCAAGCTCACGACATACAGGCGCCACGCTTGGTCGAACGTGGCCAGCGCGTTACCGTCATTGCCAAAGGTCCCGCGTTTCGTATCGCTCGCGAGGGCGAAGCGATGGATGACGGCGGTTTGAACGAGCGGATACGGGTGCGTTTTGGCCCCCGTGAAATCTTGGAAGCACGCATTACGGGTGAGGGCGTTTTACAGATCGATTTTTAGCGCGAATTTTGCCACCGGACGCTAAAGTTTTAGCAGGCACCGCCGATAGCATACTCAATTGGCGCGCAACGCCACCCAAGCTCAACGGAGGCTAATATCGTGAAAGTGGATAACGTAAATTCGCTGCTTCGCCCCAGTCAAACGCAGCCGCGTGATGAAACGCAGAAAGCGAACGTCGGTAACGCTGCAAACGCTAAGCAAGCGTCGGCCGATGCGACACGACTGAGCCAGCAGCACGTGGATACTTCGCAGGACATTGACCTCGCGAAAGTTGATGAAATCCGTGACGCTATCCGTGAAGGGAAACTTGATATTGACCCTGAACGCATTGCGAGCGGTTTACTTGCTAGCTTGGGCAATGAGTAATTAGCCCAGATTCTGTAAGGAGACGTTTTCATGAGTCTTGCGCGCCTACTCCATAATCAACAAGAACGTATGGATACGCTAATCACGCTAATGGAAAAAGAGCAGTCGCTACTTACCCAGGGTGATATCGATGGCGATGCACTGGCGACATTAGCGCATGAGAAACAAGCTCTACTAACAGAACTGGATCGCATGGAAAGCCTTCGCCGTGATGTGCAAAGCCGTCTTGGCTATGAGGATGGCATCACTGGGGCTAAGCAGGCAGCAAAAGACGCTAACTGCCAATCTGACTGGCAACAACTGCTGGTCAAAAGTGAACGTGTCGCGCGCATGAACGAGTTAACTGGTCAAATGCTTTCACTGCGTATGAAACATAACCAACAGATGTTGGACTATATTCGCCAGATTGCGGAGAAAACGCTGTACAAGCCCGACGGTCGCAATAGCGCCCAACCTGGCCGCATTAACGCGTCTGCTTAGAACTCTGCAAAACCCCTTCCTTAAAAGATAGACAAAACATATACAAGCCGCTTCAATGGGAACACATGTTTTCTATTTTGGAGCTTGATATGCTGCCTTACCTTCCTGATGCTTTTACGGCCGTGGTGACAGGCGCCGGTGGTGGTATTGGCCACGCAATGGTGCAATCCCTTTTAACCTCCCCCCAAGTTGGTAAGCTCATAGCCGTAAGCCGCAGCGGCTCTCAAACCAACGCTGATCCCCGCGTACAATGTCTCCAAGCGAATATTACGCAAGAGAGTGGCCGGCAACGACTGGCAGAGCAACTCAATGGCGAGCCTGTGCATCTGCTGTTTAACGCCATCGGTGTCTTGCAAGATAGCAAGGAAGGCATCACGCCTGAGAAGCGCTTAGAGGATCTGGATGCCGACACCCTTGCTCGCGTAATGCACATCAATGCCGCAACGCCAGCGCTGTTAATCGCAGCTATCAAAGACTCATTGCAAAAGCACCCTACGTTAATTGGCAGCCTTTCCGCTCGCGTTGGCTCTATCGGCGATAACGGCTTTGGCGGCTGGTACAGCTACCGCGCAAGCAAAGCAGCACATAATATGCTGTTGAAAACGGCCTCCATTGAGCTTAAACGCCTCAATAAGCAATCAATTGTGCTTTGCTTACATCCCGGCACGACGGATACGGAGCTATCCAAGCCATTCCAAGCACGCGTACCAGAAGACAAACTCTTTACTCCTGACTTTGTCGCGCAAAGTCTTATCGACGTTATGGCCCAACGCACGCCAGAAGACACGGGGAGCTTTTGGGATTGGGCGGGCAAGCCTATTGAATGGTAGCGTTTAAAAAGCCCCTCCCAAAAAAAAATCCCCCCGGGCGTGAGCCCGAGGGGATTTTTCAGATAAGTGCCTGACGATGACCTACTCTCGCATGGGGAGGCCCCACACTACCATCGGCGCTGAGCGGTTTCACTGCTGAG
>NZ_JARWAN010000009.1:0-111542 GCF_031451755.1 Vreelandella vilamensis
GTTCTCATGACCGCTTGCCTTGATATTCGGTGATTTATCACCCTCATCGGCAAGCGCCCACATGAATTACCTGATCACATTATTAAAGAGCTGCGAGATGGCAAAACCGCTTGCCTCTCGATGGGTGCATATCATACTTGTTTTTCGATTCCGGTCAAGGCCTGACAATCACTTTTTACCGAGGAAAGCTATTGGCGATGCAAGATCGCATCAACCACGCGAAAAACAACAAGCGCAAGAAATACGATGGCGAAAGCAGTTGGGAGTAGATAGTCAACACGCGTGAGCACCCATAAATGATAAACACCCAATCCTGCCGCAACATAAATGAGGCGATGCAACCAATGCCAAGCGGACCAGCCCATTTTCTCAGGAGCCCAGCGGAAGGATGTCAAAGCAAGTGGAATCAATAACAATAACCCTGAAAGACCATACCGAATATATTCAAGCTCCCACATATCATGCCAAATCCACCGCCATTCCCAATACTGATCCCACCCCATCCAGGTCAGCATATGTGCAGTGAGCCAAAAAAAGGCCCACAACCCCATCTGCCTTCGCGCAATCATAATCCCCACCCACCCACTGAGGCGAAAAGCAGGACTAAACGCAATAGTGACAAGCAAGAGGATTAAGCCAGTACGCCCCGTAAAGTGGACCGCCGTTTCTGCTGGGTTCGCACCCATACTGTCCGACAACCACATCCACCCAAGCCATAATGCAGGCACAACACCTGAAAGCAATACCAAAAACCGAAAGAGCAGAATCTTCGCTTTCGTATCTATCATAGATCAAAGCACTCAATTCTAATGATGCCGTTGTAAATCCATTCCTTCATAAAGGTGGGCGACTTCTTCTGCATACCCATTAAACATCAGCGTTTCGCGCCGACCAGGTTCTCCAATGCGACGCTCTCGCGCCTGCGACCAGCGGGGATGATCCACATTGGGGTTCACATTGGCAAAAAAACCGTATTCTTCAGGATTTTGCTCTTCCCAAGAAGTTTTCGGTTTTTGCTCAAGGGCACGAATAACCGTTACGGACTTTATGCTTTTAAATCCATACTTCCATGGCACCACCAAACGCATAGGGGCACCATTTTGATTAGGCATTTTTTCTCCGTACATCCCTACGGCTATCATCGTTAATGGGTGCATCGCCTCATCCATACGCAATGCTTCGCGATAAGGCCACTCAATAATTGAGCGCTGCTGCCCTCGCAACTTTTCGGGGTCATGAATGGCTTCAAACTCAATGTATTTAGCTTTAGAGGTGGGATCATGATGTTTTATAAGCTCGCGTAAGGGAAAGCCTATCCATGGTATCACCATCGACCATGCTTCAACGCAACGTAACCGGTAGATTCGCTCCTCCAAGCTGTAGCGTTGCAGAATATCTTCAAACGCAATGTCACCCGTTAAATTGAACTCCCCTTCTACTCGCACACTCCATGGGTCTGTTGGCAACTTATGGGCATATACTTCCGGATCACTTTTTCGCGTACCGAATTCATAAAAATTATTATAAGACGTCGCATCGCCATAATCGGTAATACCTTCATCGCCAGCAAAGTCCTTACGCGTCATGTTTTCTTTTAGCTGTATCTTAAATTCATCTGCCCAGGCCTCTGCTTTCGTAGGCATCAGCAAACCCGAAGGCAGGATTGATGCAGCTCCCAAGGCTACCCCTTGACGTAAAAAACGCCGACGTTTCTCAAAAAGCCTTTTCGGTGTGACTTCTGACTCAGGAATAGAGGGGTAGCGATAGCGGGGCATTTCGTTGACTCCTTATGATTCGGTTTTCAAGACCAATACGCTATGGCATTCCACACAAAAAATCACGTCAAGACGACAACTGAACGCTAGATAATAAAAAATTGACCCAGGTCATCCTAAGCGTTTTCTCAAGGAATTTGCTAGGTTGATTTTTGCGACCAAATCAACCTAAATGGTAGTTGATGATACGATATTTATGGGCTTTTCACTTTAAAAGGCCAATAAATAGCATGAGAGGGAACAATCTATGAAAAAGCACCACAGCATGAAAAAAATATTACCCGCACTAATAGCAAGCTCAGCACTCATACCAGCAAGCTTTGCCGTTGCCGAGGATGGGCTAGAAGATTACCGTGATCGTTTTGATGCGTTGCCTTATCTTCCCCCCATTCCCTCTGACAACTCACTTAGTTCTGAAAAGGTTGAGCTGGGTAATATGCTCTTTTTTGAGCCCCGTATTTCTTCAAGCGGCGTCATCAGTTGCGCCACTTGCCACAATCCTGCTTTAGGATGGGCTGACCGGATACCTCGCGCTACAGGCCATGACGGACAAGTGGGCGAACGTAATACACCCACGGTTCTTAATAGTGGCTTTTTAGAATCACAATTTTGGGACGGTCGCGCACCCGACCTTGAGGCTCAGGCTCTAGGCCCCATTGAAGCTGGCGTTGAAATGGCAATGGACCTTGACTCCGCACTAGCACGATTAAATGAGTTCGACCTCTATCAGCGTAAATTTGAGGCCGCTTTTCCAAATGACGAAGATCCGATTAATGCGGACAATCTGGCAAAATCGCTAGCGTCGTTCCAGCGTACACTGAATACTCCTCATTCACCGTTTGACCGCTATCTGCGCGGAGATATGGAAGCCATTAGCGACCAGGCAAAAGACGGCATGGTAGCTTTCGTCGATAACGGCTGTATTGCTTGTCACAGGGGCCCTGAGCTAACGGACAGCCAATTCCATGCGATTCAGGTTCCCGGCTCCACTGACCTTGGACGCTATACAGTAACAGGCGAAGAAAGCGACAAATATCGCTTCAGAACACCAACGTTGCGCAACGTAGCTGTGACTTACCCGTATATGAACAACGGCGCGACCGAAACATTAGAAGAATCCGTGGCTATCATGGGCCGTGAAATGCTGGGCAGTGAATTTGAAGAAGCCACGATTAATGATATCACTGCTTTCCTACACACGCTGACAGGCGAAATGCCAGATTTTGAGGTACCCGCACTTCCCTAAAAGCAGACATGTATAGATACATGGTAAATTAGAACAATCGGCCAGCTTAATATAGCTGGCCGATTGCTTTTTCAACGTGGGACTTGGCAGCTAGCCTTAAGCATTAATGACCAACGAAACCATATAGGCTGTATAAGCAATAAACAGCAGAAGAAGCCCCCCGCCTTCCACACGATTGATATACCTAGGGCGGCCTCTCCAGGAAAATGCAAACAAGATCATAAGCACAGTCATCGCGAGCATTACTCCCCAATCGCGCGATAACACTTCATTACCTGTCTCGATGGGAGTAATAACCCCCGCCAACCCCACTACACCTAACGTATTAAATAAATTAGAGCCAACAACGTTACCTAACACCATATCGTGCTCTTTACGCTTTAATGCACTAATAGAAGAAGCTAGTTCAGGTAACGAGGTTCCAATAGCCACTACAGTAAGCCCAATAATGAGTTCACTAACACCAAAGGCAAGCGCAATCTCTACGGAGCCCCACACCAAAAATCGAGAGCTTGCCACCAAAAGAACAAGGCCTGTAAGTGTCCAAACCAGTGCTTTACCACGCGACATGGGATGACTTTCCAGCGTAGCGGCCACCTCGCCCACCAGAGCATCGTTTTGTTCTCCGCGTGATTTCACGATACTGATAATGATGAACACCAGCAGCGCCAACAGTAAAACAACAGCCTCCCAGCGTGCTATAAATCCATCCCATAACATCAGACCAGTTAGGAGAGTGACACCAAAGAGCACAGGCATCTCTTTACGAATGACACTAGAATGAACAGCAAGTGGTGCCAGTAACGCCACAAAGCCCAGCACTAGGCCGATATTAGCAATATTCGAGCCATAAGCATTACCTACCGCCAAGCCAGGGCTTCCTTGCCATGCAGCCAAAACTGAAACCGTCATTTCTGGTGCGGAAGTCCCGAAACCGATCACTAACATACCGATAATAAGTGGCGACAGCCCCAGCCATCGCGATGTTGCGGCCGCACCTTCAATAAATCGTTCGGCACTCCAAATGAGTAAAATTAATCCTCCAACAACAGAGAGTATTGGAAGCAGCATTTTATTTCCTTTCATCATAGGATTAGGCAAAATCGAGAGCGCATCGTTGTGCAATCATCACCTTAGGTCAAGTCATTTATGATATTTGCAGCAAAGCTTGACTCGAACAGTGAGGCCGTCATATTAGCAACATGTATGGTGAAACCTCATGAGGCACTCATTGCGTGATCTCCATTCCCCTTCTTTACGATCAGCTCCTAAATATGTAGGTCTTTTTAGCTCCATGCCTAAACGGTTGGCCAAACAACGCCTGCGGAAACTCCAGATTTCTGACGTCGATCACGCACCTCCAGAAATTCGTACTCAACGTAGACGGCTGAGAACTTGCCATGAGTGCGACTGGGTCAGCGCATTGCCTCCACTTAAATATGGTGAAAAAGCCAACTGCCCTCGATGTGGTTATACGCTTGTGCGACGCCATCGCTACCCAGCGCAACGCAGCATGGCACTCGCTTTGTCGGCACTGGTTGCGCTGATACTCGCTATTTCATTTCCTTTTGTCAGTTTTAATGTGAGCGGCGTGAGTAACCGTATTGAGCTAACACAGACGGCCACAACATTAATTGGATTTAATCAGCCACTGGTTGCCATTGCCGTCATAATGACCATAGTGGTGTTGCCAGCCGTTTATCTAACAGGAGTGGTATGGCTTCAATTTGGGCTTCTGCGTGACCAACCTTTGCCATTTAGCCGAGATATTGCACGCGCCTTATCTCACTTAGCGCCTTGGCTAATGGCGGACGTGTTTATTATTGGTGCGCTGGTCAGCCTTATTAAAATTGCCAGCATGGCAAATATTGAGCTTGGGACTTCATTTTGGAGTTTCTGTGCATTTGCTGTCTTGTTACTTGCCACGACTCAATCGCTTGATGCCGATTGGATGTGGTTTTCACTTGATAACGGCGAACCACAAGCACCCCATGGCACACGCACCGCGGCTACTGCAACCGAACAAGGTTTGGCCGGATGCCACACTTGCGGTTTAATCAATCGTATGGATCCAACCGCCAAAAAAACGCGCTGCATACGTTGCCATGAGACGCTTCACAGCCGTCTGCCCAATAGTTTACAGCGGACATGGGCGCTGATTATTGCCGCGACGGTCATGTACATACCTGCAAACATTTACCCTATTATGAATACCACAAGCTTTGGAAACACGACGCCTTCGACTATTATTGGTGGCGTCGTTGAGCTTGCTCAGATGGGCTCATGGCCAATTGCAGCGGTAATTTTTATCGCCAGTGTGATTGTGCCTGTTGGCAAATTGGTCGCTCTTACGTGGCTTTGCTTAGTGGTCAAGCGAAGCAATGAATTAAACGCCCATAAACGCACAGTGCTATATCGTGTCACTGAATTTATCGGGCGCTGGTCGATGGTGGATGTTTTTGTCGTCGCCATTCTGGTCGCATTAATACGCGCGGGCTCCCTCATGTCGATTACCCCCGGTCCCGCAGCACTCGCCTTTGGCGGCGTTGTCGTGCTCACAATGCTAGCCGCCATGACGTTTGATCCGCGACTTATCTGGGATACCCCACCTCCGCGTTATTCAGGAAAGGTTGATGACTAACGAGAACTCAACACAGCACCCCACGGAAGGAAAGGACCTACACCGCGCTAAGCCTTCCCCGCAGGCGAGACTATCGCCTATTTGGATAATCCCTCTTGTTGCCATTCTTATCGGCTTTTGGTTGATTTATGACAATTACACCAGTCGCGGTACCCTCATCACGCTCACCACTGAGAACGCAGATGGGATAGAAGCCGGCAAAACGCTTATCCGCAGTCGCAGCGTCGAGGTTGGCCGCGTAGAGAGCGTTCAACTCTCAGAAGACCTTTCACACGCGGTGATCAACGCGCGCATTAATCCTAATGCCGAAGCCATGCTTAACGAAGAGAGCCGATTCTGGGTGGTTAAGCCACGTATCGGTCGTGAAGGCATTAGTGGCCTTGGTACGGTGCTTTCAGGCGCCTATATACAGCTGGAACCCGGCACTGCTGAGCAACCAAAGCGTGAATTTCGTGTTAGTGACACACCGCCCGTCGCGCCCTCAGGTGATGCTGGATTACAGCTTAACCTTTTGAGTCAATTAGGTAATTCGTTAAACGTGGGCGACCCGGTTTCTTACCAAGGGTATACCGTAGGACGTGTTGAAGAAGCCAATTTCAACGCTGAAGGGCGCACCATGCACCATCAAATTTACATCGAAGAGCCTTACGCCAATTTAGTCACAGACAGTACGCGTTTTTGGGTGGCTAGCGGTATCGACTTCCAACTTGATGCGGAGGGTGTACGTGTCAATCTGGAATCGCTAGAAGCTCTGCTTGGTGGCGGGGCGACTTTTGGCGTTCCTGAAGATTTACCAATGGGGCAGCCGGTTGGGCCCAACACCCGCTTCAACCTTTATGCCGATGAAAAAAGTGCACGGGAAGGAACCTTTAATCGCTACCTTGAATATGTCTTGCTTGTTGATGACTCCGTTAGAGGCCTAAACAAAAGCGCTTCTGTTGAGTTTCGCGGTGTACGTGTCGGCACAGTCGCAGCAGTGCCGTGGAATTTTACGGCACCACAACCTGACTCTCGTGCACGTTTTGCCATTCCTGTACTGATTCGCATTGAACCGCAGCGTCTGGGCATCGAAAGCACTGACATTGATTTGGAGGAATGGGACGAGCGCTTTAAGCGTATGTTCAATTTAGGCCTGCGAGCCTCACTGAAAAGTGGCAATTTGCTCACCGGCGCTCTATTTGTCGACCTAAATTTCCAGCGCGATAGTACCGCAGAGTACCAGGCTGAAACGTTTGCAGGACACACCGTTTTTCCAACCGTGGCAGGTGATTTTGCTCAAATTCAAGCGCAAATTACTGAATTATTAGACAAACTGAACGGGCTGGAAGTCGAGCCACTTCTAACCGGGATTAACCGTAACTTAGCTGCGTCTGAAGCGTTGCTCGCGGAGGTAAACGACGTATCTCAATCGCTTAACCAACTCCTTAATGATCCAGAGACGCAAGCGGTCAGCGGTAACATCAATACGACGCTGGAAGAGTTACGCTCAGCCCTTGAGGGCGTATCCCCCCGCTCGCCGGCCTACCAGGCGTTTACTTCCACTGCTGAGCGGGTAGACCGTTTACTCCGTGATTTACAGCCATTAACACGCACACTAAACGAAAATCCTCGCGCCTTGTTATTTGATAACCTTGACACGAAAGACCCGACACCTCGCGCGCCGCGTGATTAACGCACGCTATTCATAAAAGGGTTAAGGAAATGATGATGCATAGGAAAAATTCACCCCAAGGAATGCCACTCGTTCTTTTAGCTCTACTGGCACTTTTTATAAGCATGTTACTGGGCGGCTGCGCTAGCAACGTTTCACCATCTACGCGCTATGTGCTTCCCAATGTCGATCAGCCCAACGCTCCCGAGTCGCCACGCTTTGCGCTGAGTATCAAAGCGGTACGTTTGGCACATTACTTAGATGTTGACGGCATTATCATGCAACTTGACGACATCGAAATCCGTGAAGCCCGCGAACACCAATGGGCAGAAGGGTTAAGCCGCCAACTCGGGCGCAACTTGCGTGATGCTCTCGCTATTGCACTAAAAGATATTCAAGTGGTCAATGGCAACCCAAGTAGTGGCGACGCTCTAACGTTACAGCTAGACGTTGATGAGTTTCATGGCCGCTACGATGGTTACGCGATTACGAGCGGTCAGTGGCAACTACGTGACGCGCAGAATAGGCTATTACACCTTGACAGTTTTCAAGCGCGTAAAGCGCTAGAAAATGATGGCTATCCAGCACTCGTGCGCGCGCTTAGCTTAAGCTGGAGGGAAGTCGCTAACGATATTTCGACCACACTGACGCAGAGAAACGACTTACTTCAGTAGCCACACGTTAAGCATAATGTAAGCCTTGCAGGATTCATGCCTGCGAGGTTCCTGGCATGTTATAATATAAGACAGTTTGATACGCTCCTCACCTTTATAATAGATGCTGATATTTCGGCTTCACCACTTCAAAAGCGTGGCAACTATAGCTGCGCGGAGACACTATGCACGCTTCTTCCGCCGTATCTTTTTCTGATCTATCACTTTCAGATGAGCTTTTAAAAGCCGTTAAAGCCAAAGGGTATACACAGCCTAGCCCTATCCAAATTCAGGCAATTCCCGTCATCCTTGAAGGACGGGACTTGCTCGCCAGCGCCCAGACCGGCACCGGTAAAACGGCGGGTTTCACTCTGCCTCTTCTGCAGCGTCTAAGCCAATCGAGCAATAGCCGAAAACATCACATCCGGGCATTAGTACTGACACCGACGCGCGAACTTGCCGCCCAGGTGGCTGAAAGCATTCGGGATTATGGTCATTACTTACCACTGAAATCACTGGTAATTTTCGGCGGTGTCGGACAGCAACCCCAAGTAGACGCATTAAAGCGTGGCGTTGATGTGTTAATAGCCACACCTGGGCGGCTACTTGATTTACATCAGCAAGGACATGTCGATCTTTCGCAAATTGAAACCCTGATATTGGATGAAGCTGACCGCATGCTCGACATGGGTTTTATCCATGACATTAAGCGGTTGCTGCGCTTGTTGCCAAAACAACGCCAGAACTTACTTTTTTCGGCGACATTCTCCAATGAAATTCAAACCCTGGCAAAGCAGCTCTTAAACGACCCAGCCTTTATCGAAGTTGCACCACGCAACACTACTGCCGAAAAAATTGAACAGTCGGTATATCATGTTGATCGCGATAAAAAACGTGAGTTGCTTGCTCATCTCATCGAGAAACATCGCTGGTTTCAAGTGCTGGTTTTCACCCGTACAAAGCATGGTGCCAACCGGTTAGCGGAACAGCTTTCAAAGCAGTCTATTCCGGCAATGGCGATTCATGGCAATAAAAGTCAGGGCGCACGAACTCGAGCGCTTGACGCTTTTAAAAGCGGAGACTTGCAAGTTTTGGTTGCCACCGATATTGCGGCCCGAGGGCTCGATATTGACGACTTACCCCACGTGGTGAACTTTGACCTGCCCAATGTGGCAGAAGATTATGTACACCGCATTGGGCGTACAGGTCGTGCGGGCCGTCAAGGAGAAGCTGTCTCGCTTGTCTGTGTTGACGAAAAAAGCCTACTCAAAAACATTGAACAGTTGATTAAGCAGCCACTCACACGCCATACCGAGCCAGGTTTTGAACCCGATCTCAACGCAACACCTCAGCCAATAGAAAACGGTCGCCGGCAGCAGCGTGCCCCTCGTCAAGGCAAAACAGCCAGCAACCAACAGAGCAAGCGCTCACGCCGCTAGCCCTTGCTGCTAGCCCCTGTATAAGGAATATGCGATGGTATCGCTTATGTGCTTATCAACCATGCTAAGTCACCACAATGGGAGTGATTAATGGCGTCGTCTCAACTTATGGCGGACTATCGCCGCTGGCTCACTTTTCAACGCCAAGAACAGCTCAGCCGTGAACATCAAGGCATTGAGCAACGCATAGAGCAAGCAAAGGCAAGCGCCAACCAGGTAGCTCAGGGTTATCGTAGTATGGCCGAAAAAGCCGCCTCGGAAGGCGCGTGCTATCGGACGTTATTTCTTCGCAGCCATGACAACGAAGACGCACTGGTGTGTGAAGGGTGGCTTTTTATCCGCCGCATGTTAAGTGAAGGCACTCAAACACGCGTGCGAGCCACACTATTGGAAACATTTACTCTTGAAGACGGCATCATGCAACCCGGTGACAAGCCTGCACGAAAAGTGACATTAGAGATTTATGACCGTTTGCAAATGGACAAGGGAATGCTTACCAGCCCAAGGGTTGATTGCATCCATGCGTCCGAAGGCTACCACTTCCTCACGCTATTGGACGCAGTGCGTGGCGATTTACGTCCACACATGACCTAACTGCCGTTATGTTCTCGCGACACTCGCTTATATTTTTACTGCTTATGGTAGTCGTTGGGCTTAACCTGCGCCCAGCGATGTCGTCTGTTGCCCCTTTGCTTACTCGCCTGCAGGAAACTGCCGGACTAACGGCAGCACAGGCGGGGCTTCTTACCACCTTGCCCGTGCTGTTTCTAGGTTTAACAGCGCCTGTTGCACCACTACTTGCTAATCGTTTAGGCAGCGAGCGCGCCCTAAGTACCGCTCTTATCATACTAACCGCGGGCCTAATATTACGTGGGCTGCCATTACCAGGAGCCTTATTTATCGGCTCTGCCCTAGCAGGGAGTGCGATTGGATTAGGCGGCACATTACTACCGGCTTTAGTAAAACGTGAGTTACCGCATAGCGCTGACTTGGTGACTGGGCTATATACCATGGCGCTCTGTCTCGGGGGAGCGCTTGGGGCTGGGCTAAGCGTACCGCTTACCGTTGTACTGGGAAGCTGGCAAGCAAGTTTAATGAGCTGGTCACTATTGGCCATCGTCGCGCTACTATTGTGGCACTTCAGCATGCCAAGCCGTCGCCAAGCAGCCATCACACAACCAGAAGCCAGCGGTTTGCTGAAACTGTTAGGTCAACCTCTTACTTGGTATGTGATGCTCTTTATGGGGCTACAGTCTTCTATGGCGTATGTCGTGTTTGGCTGGCTCCCCTCGCTTTTGATAGAGCGTGGTTATAGCGAAGCTGCCGCTGGCTGGACGATGGCCGTTTCTATTATGTTCCAGCTGGTATCGGCACTTACCGCACCATGGCTTGCTCGCCTGGGCCGTGATCAGCGCCCTGCACTTTTATTCGTTCAGCTGCTCACTGCTTCAGGGCTATCATTATTACTGTTGGCACCTATGACCTGGAAATGGCCAGGCGCTATTCTTTTAGGGCTGGGTCAAGGCGGAAGTTTCAGCCTAGCACTCAGCTTGCTGGTGTTGCGCACGGCCAATTCACGCCTTGCTGGACAACTCTCGGGCTTGGTTCAAGGCGGGGGCTACACCCTTGCATCCTGTGGTCCCTTCCTTGTGGGCTTACAGCTTCAAGCAGGAGCAACCATCTCGACCATAGCGTGGTTGCTAATTACCATCCTTGCCCTGTGCAGTGCGTTTGCCCTCTTTGCCGGACGTAATCGCCGGCTGGATAATGAAAACGGACAGTTGATTGTGCAACGCTATTAGTTTCTTGCCTGGTCGATCCGAAACCGGAGCTTTTCCATGAGTACATCCTCTCCTTTAGCCGCCTGCGCACCATCCGAAGAGCGAATATTGATTATCTACACTGGCGGCACGATTGGCATGGAAGTTTCCCCCAAAGGCCTGCTTCCCAGCGGTCATTTTGACCAACGACTCGACCAAGCGTTAGCGCGACTGCCTTTAGCTGAGCGCCAACAGCTCCCCGTTTTTGATCTCATCAGCTACCCGACGCTTATCGATTCTAGCGCCGCTACCCCTGCTACCTGGCAACACATTGCTACCGATATTGATGCCAGAATAAGTGATTATCGCGGTTTTGTAATACTTCATGGTACCGATACCTTGAGCTGGACCGCCGCGAGTCTTGCGTATCAGCTACAAGGACTCGATAGACCAGTAGTGCTTACTGGCGCCATGCAACCGCTGGAGGTTGCCAATAGCGATGCGCTCGAAAACATACAAGGAGCGTTACATTTTGCCGCTCAATCGGCATTGCAAGAAGTCGTCATCTATTTCGCGGGACAACTACTGCGCGGTGCGAGAGCCGTTAAGCAGCATACCGAGGCCGTGGATGCCTTCACCAGCCCTAATTATCCACGGCTAGGTGAGCGTGTCGAAGAGGATTTCGTCTATTATCCAAGCCGTGGTCTTTCCTATCAGCAGCGCGGCGCGCCGCGTTTTGAACTGCCAGACTATACGCCGTTTGCCCAGGGCGAAGTTATCCGCGTCTCACTTTGGCCGGGTATAGCCGCCTGGCAATTGGCAGCATGGTTAAACGATGTCCGAGTGCGAGGCGCACTGCTACAACTTTGGGGGGCAGGCAATATCACCGACGATCCGGATATTATGTCAGTGATTGCAACAGCAACCGGGGAAGGCAAGCTTATCGCGGCAATCAGCCAGGCTCCGCAAGGAAGCGTCCATCTTGGCGCCTACGCGGCTGGTCATGATTTAGTAGAAGCAGGCGTACTTTCAGGCGATGGTATGACGCCTGAGGCTGCTTATACCAAACTTGTTCACTTGCTTGCCCAGCCGCTCACAGAGTCTGCTCGCCGCCAACAGTTCGTCACATCCTTGGTGGGCGAGCGCTAGTGCATTTCGTCGTGACGCAATGTCACGTCTTAGTGAAAAATGTGCGCATAAACGCTAAGGTAAAGGTAACAACGAATTTCACGTTATTGATTGTATCAAAAGGAGAAAACAGATGGATAAGCCAGTTCACCACTTTAGCGAACTATTTGAACAGCTAGGGCTTGCTAATGACGCAGCTTCAATTGAACGTTTTATCGACAGAAACTCACCATTACCCGAAGAGATGGCACTCGCTGATGCCCCTTGCTGGAATGAAGGTCAAGCAGAGTTCCTGCGTGAAGCAGTTGATGAAGATGCCGATTGGGCTGAAGTCGTCGACCACCTAGATGCCTCAATGCATAAGCGCAAATAAAAGCCCGACAAACTCAGATTTTAGCTAAACGGCGCTAAGTCATGGCATAAGAGCCCATCACTTAGCGCTTAATCTTCTGCGTTAAGCCTCGCTTCAACACGCTCCAAAATTTGCCGACTGACCTTACCCACTAGCGGATTCACAGCTTTATTGACTGCCTTTTCCAAGAAACGGTTGCGAATTTCATAAGTTAACGTAAGCGAAACTTCAGTACCGTTAGGTACAGAACGCAACTGATACCGCCCTTGATTTTTCACACCGTCAAGCGACTTCCATGCCAGCACTTCGGGTGCTTTTGTTTCCGTCACTTCTACGTCAAACGTCCAGTCCATTCCTACCGCTCTCACGTACCAGCGATAACGGTCATCACCGAGTGGTTCAATACGCTGAATTAGGTCGGAATAATCAGTAAAATCCTCGACTCGACTCAGCAAAGCAAACACTCTGTCGGGCGTAGCAGAAAGGATCTCACTGTGCTGAATCGTGGCCATAAAATCATCTCGCGTTAATGGAGTTTTAGCCTAGCATTTTTTGCCTTAGAGACTCTATAGCGTGACTCGCTAGCATAGTCATTCATCACACTGTCACTTCAAGTCGCGCATCAACAAGGCAAACTCAATGCGCTCCGGCGCAATCGTTTCGCCCGGAACAGGGATGCGCACCACATGGCCCGATCCAGGCGCCACACCGACAGACTCACCGCGCTTGTTCTCAATATGCTCCAGCACAAAGCGACGGTTACCACCGGGCAGCATCAACTCCATGCCGTCGCCTACTTCAAAGCGGTTTTTCACTTCAATCTCAAGTTCACCCCGATCGGGGTCGTAGCCAGTGACTTCACCGACAAACTGCTGATGCACACCAATCGAGTTACCTTGCTGATAATTCTGATACTCGTCATGAACATGGCGACGATAAAACCCTTCGGTATAGCCGCGGTTAGCGAGATTATCGAGTTCATCCATTAAGCGCATATCGAAGGGACGCCCAGCCACCGCGTCATCGATGGCTCGACGATAGACCTGCGCCGTGCGCGCCACATAGTAGTGAGACTTGGTACGACCCTCAATTTTCAGCGACGACACCCCCATGCGGGCCAGCTTTGGCACGTGCTGAACCGCACGTAAGTCTTTGGAATTCATGATATAGGTGCCGTGCTCATCTTCGAATACCGGCATGAGCTCACCTGGACGCGTGCGGTCTTCGATTAATGCTGAGAGCTCGTTCTGGCCTTCAAAACCGCCTGCCGAAGCGGTTGATTCCGCGACACTGCCACTGCCAGCCGCAATCACCCCGTTTTCACCGGGCCTCCACATGCCGCTGGCCGAATGGGCACGTGCGGAGTTGGCTGGAACAATATCACCGGTTTCATCTTGTGAAGCCGCAACGGTGTTGTATTTCCATCGACAAGCGTTAGTGCATGTACCTTGATTAGGGTCGCGATGATTAAAGTAGCCCGAAAGCAAACAGCGACCTGAGTACGCAATACAAAGCGCCCCGTGAACAAAGGTCTCAATCTCCAAACTCGGGCACTGGGCGCGAATTTCAGCGATTTCGGCCAACGACAACTCACGCGATAAAATGATGCGGCTAATGCCCTGCTGCTGCCAGAACCTTGCCGCCGCCCAGTTGACCACGTTGGACTGCACCGAAAGATGGATCACTTGATCCGGCCAGCGCTCGCGAATCATCATAATTAAACCGGGATCGGACATGATCAGCGCATCGGGGCCTGCCTCAATTACCGGCTCCATGTCACGTAGGTAGGTTTTCAACTTACTATTATGCGGCGCGATGTTGGACGCGACGTAAAACTGCTTGCCCCGCTCATGGGCGTAAGCAATACCTTTATGCAAGTTATCAATTTTAAAATCGTTGTTGCGGACCCGCAGTGAATAGCGCGGTTGTCCCGCATAAACCGCATCCGCCCCATAGGCGAAAGCGTATCGCATGTTTTTATAAGTACCAGCGGGCGAGAGTAATTCAGGCGCTTTCATCGTGACTATCCGTTTATAAAAATGGGACGCATATTACCAAGCCGCTCTTGCACTGGCTAGGCGCTGCGAGGACTGGCAACTTACTGGTGCATTACGTACACTTGCCGCCTTCCGGACCGGATCCCGGAAACCTTTCTCGCTCTGCAGCATCTTCAAGTGAGCGAGAAAACATAAATTCTCCGGCCAAGAGATACGCTGATATGCCCCACCCCTCAGAAAAAAGCACCGTAGTGATCTACTCCGGTGGTATGGACTCTTTTACCGTTCTCCATCGCGCCCTACGTGAAGGACTCAAGGTTCACGCCTTATCGTTCGATTATGGTCAACGCCATCGTCGCGAACTCGACGTTGCCACCCATGTTTGCCAAGCATTATCACTTCCCCATCAGGTAGTTGATATCCGCGCCATACACGGGCTGATAGATAATTCTGCACTGACTAACCCTGAACGCGACGTGCCTAACGGCGATTACAACAGCGAGAATCTCACCGCGACGGTCGTTCCTAATCGTAATATGGTGCTGCTTTCGCTAGCGATTGCCAACGCCGTCAATATCGGCGCAAAACGGGTGGACTATGGCGCCCACGGGAGTGATCACGAGCTGTACCCCGATTGTCGCCCCGAGTTTGTCGAAGCCATGAATCACGTTGCTGGTATTGCCAACTTCACGCCGGTCAAGATTCACGCGCCTTACCTTCATACCAGCAAAGCAGACATTTTGCGCGACGGGCTCGCCATGGGGCTGGATTACTCCCACACCTGGACGTGTTACGAAGGCGATGTACTGGCCTGCGGTGTGTGCAGCAGTTGCCGTGAACGCCTTGCCGCCTTTGAGCAAAATGGTGTTCAAGATCCGCTCGCCTATAAGCAGGAGGCGACTGATGTACCACGTTAAAGAAGCGTTTTATACACTTCAGGGAGAAGGGGCTCAAGCCGGTCGCGCCAGCGTATTTTGTCGATTTAGCGGCTGCAATCTTTGGTCGGGACGTGAAAAAGACCGCTCAAGCGCTCAGTGCCAATTTTGTGATACCGGCTTTGTCGGCACTGATGGCCTTAATGGTGGCCGCTTCCACGATGCGCCGGCGCTTGCCCAGCACCTTCACGCCTTGTGGCCAGACTCCACACATGGCACCCCTTATGTCGTATTCACAGGAGGCGAGCCACTGTTACAACTCGACAACGCCTTGATTAACGCACTCCATGACAGCGGTTTCGAAATCGCGGTAGAAACGAACGGCACATTGCCCGCCCCCGAAGGCATTGATTGGTTGTGTGTCAGCCCCAAAGGCCTCAATTCTCTCGCTATCACAACGGGCCAAGAGCTCAAGCTTGTTTATCCGCAGGATGACGCGGCACCAGAAGCGTTTGCGGACCTTGCGTTTACACACTTCCTCTTGCAGCCTATGGACACCTCTTTTCTCCCAGACGCTTCTGCACAAGAAAAGGCTGTGTCGCAGGCCACGAAGTACTGCCTCAACCACCCGCAATGGCGACTTTCCATGCAAATACATAAAATCGCGGGCTTTGCATAATGGCGCTTTTTGTTCACAACTTGACCAATGTCGATGTATCGATCTGGGATACTGCTCACGGCTTGACGGGGATGAGCTGGCAGGTCGATGTTCAACTAGAAGGCCAGCTCGGCGAAGATGGTATGCTGCTTGATTTTGGTGCAGTAAAGCCTTGGATCAAGAACGTGCTCGACAATGGTCCCGATCACACGCTCTTGATTCCTTCCCAGGCACCGGGCATCACGATTTTCCCTTGCCAAGAGGGACTATGCTTTCGCGCGGAAATTCCCTTTCCAATTGAAATTAAAGGGCCGAAAGACGCATTTACTCTGATATCAGCTAGCCATATTGATGCTTCCGTGTTCGCGGCATATGCCAATGAATTGCTTAATCAAGCGCGCCCCGATAATGTTGATCACGTTAAAATTAAGGCACAACAGGAAACGATTGACGGCGCCTCTTACGGCTATAGCCACGGGCTGAAACGTCATGCGGGCAACTGTCAGCGTATTGCACACGGCCACCGCTCGCGCTTATCGGTTCACCAACAAGGTCGACGACAGCCGATACTTGAGGCTCACTGGGCCGAGTGGTTAAACCACCGCTATTTAGTTGAAGAGGCGGATATTACACACCAATGTGCCAACACGTTAACGTGCAGCTATACGGCGGCGCAGGGCAACTTCGAACTTACGCTTCCAATGAACCGCTGCGCGATACTTGAGTCTCCCACCACGGTGGAAAATATTACGCGATGGTTAGCCAATCAAATTGCAGGCCAGACGAGCCAAAAAACTGAAGTGGTCGCTTATGAGGGGATCAATAAAGGCGCGACGGCCATCGCTGCCCCATGAACACATTGATTCAATCCGACCAAGGCAACTCAAAAGAGGGGTGCCGCCCCGGTTGCGGAGCCTGCTGCATAGCACCCTCTATCAGCACCCCGATACCAGGAATGCCAAACGGCAAGCCGGCTGGCATGCGTTGCGTACAGCTTGATGAGAATAATTTATGTCGCCTCTTTGGCGATGCCACGCGCCCAGCGGTATGCGAGCAATTTCGTTTTGATTCAGCGCTTTGTGGCGAGAAACGTGAAGACGCCCTCGCCGCGCTCACCCAACTGGAAAACGCAACAGGCTAAGCCACCATGGTTCAAGCAGGGGCATTGGCGCAATAGCACTATTCGCTCTCTAAACTTTCCGGTGCCAAGCGACGGCCAAGCAGGCTAACCCAGCGCACTAGCACTGGCGCATCACTGTGGCTGACTTCATTGAGCAAGCGCCGGAAGGTTTTCCGAGCTTTTTCATCATCCGGCGCTATGTCCGTCAGCCAAAACTCCAGAGCCGCTAACTCTTGATGGCGATTACCATGCTCTCGCGCCTGAGAAATGGCCAGACTAGCAAGCGCTTTCACTTCTCGTGGTGCATGCCCCAACCACTGACGAACCCGAGCTAACTGAGTGGCCAATTCAGGCAAAAATAGCGTGGTACGTTCCTGCGCAATCACCAAACATTGGTCTAGGTAGTCTTCCGCGGCTTTTAGCTCACCTAATGCTATGCACGCATCGGCATACCATAAAACCGGACGTTGGTAACGATCGCGCCCATTCAGCTCAGCCATTTGATCGAGACTTTCTTCTAGCTTTTGCAAGCCGGCTCGATCACCCCCTAAGGCTCGCTGCCAGCCCAAGATCGATTGAGCGGCAATTTGCCAAAGTTGTAAATCCGGCGTCCCGGTCATCGCCGCAGCCCTTTCGGCGTGGCGGGTCGCCAAATGCACATGCCCAAGCTGGCGATAAAGAGCCGCCGCAAATAGCAGCGCCATGGCGAGGGTACCGGGGTGACCTATTTGCTCCGCCAAGCGAATAGCCGCAGAGACCTGATGTTCGGCACGCTGATAATCACCACGCAAACACAGTGCCCAACCCTGAAAACACGCTGCGGTGACTTGCGGATGATCCGAGAAGGGCAACCACTCAATCATCATGGGCGCATTGAGCGGGTCAATCTCATCAAGGTGATCATGCGCTTGTTGAATACGTCCTGCCCAATATTCGCAGTGAGCTCGTGCGTAATCCGCTAAGCGCTGATAGCGCGGGTCTTCCAACTTAGCGGCGATATCCGCTAACGTGGAAGCAAGAGCAAAGGCGTCCGCATGCGCATAACGCTGACTTCGCCCCACCCAAAGCCCCCACTTCACCAAAAAAATTTGTTCTAAATCTTCTGGCTCATCGGCACTCTCCTGATCAGTGCTACGCAAAAGCTCCCGAGCACGGACAAAACTTTCATGTGCGGTTGGCGAGCCATGGCCTTCCAGAGCAAATGCTGCTTGGCCTCGCACAGTAAGCAAACTGACCTCACGCTCCGCCTGATGATCCACGTGACGCAGGGTGGCAAGACCAAAGTCAGCCATTTTGAGCGCTGTGCGATTAGCGCTGACTTTTAATGCCTCGCGCGCGGCAAGCTCAAAGTAGCGTGCACCACGGGCGTAATGTCCACTACGACGCAGATGGGTGGCAAAATCGCCTGGGTGGCGACTAATCCACATGGGAAAGCGCTCTTCAATCAAGCTAACCACTTGCTGGTGGAGTTTGACGCGCACATCGCGCGGGCATGATAGATAAGCCGCTTCCTGCAATAACTGATGGCTAAATTGATACTCAGGCTGATCACCTTCTTTCTCAACAGGCTCCACAATTTCGAGCTGACGCATGTGTTCCAACGCCTGTTGAAGTGCTGACGCCTCAACACCACTGCATTCCGCGAGAAAATCTAGCCGGAAGCGTTTGCCTAATACGGCCGCCACATGAGCTAAGTGGCGGTCTTGTTCTAGCTGATCAATACGGCTCGCGAGCAGTCCAAAAAGCCCTTTAGGCAAATCATCAAACTGTATCGTGCGTCCCTCACGACGATCCATATCCAGACGCCGGCAAATCTCCTGCATATAGAGCGGTACACCGTCGCAGCGCTCGATAATCTGATTGCGCAACCGCGGACTAAGGTGTATGCGGTAGCGGCGTGATAATTGCGACAGCAACCGAGATGACTCAAGCGCGTCCAAGCGACCTAGTGTAATTTGCTGATCCCAGTGCAGTTTAACCGGCAGCGTTTCCCTGCCATGGTGGCTGGCGACAAGCATAAAAGCGGTGTTGATAGGCAATCGAGCCTGTAGGCCTGCCAGCGTTTTAAAAGAGGGTTCATCGAGCCATTGCAAATCATCAAGCATAACCACCAAGGTTCGCTCTAATGCTTGGCGTTCAATCAACCGGTGCAGCAGACTCACGACCATTTCAACGGCTTCACCGCTTTGGGTTAATTGCGTCATTTCCTGAACATCACGAACCCCGAGCGCTTCTTCCAGAAGGCGTTGGCGGGGCTCATCGAGTTCAGGCATGCCCAAGCGCGTCTGCAGCTCTTTAATCAAGCTTGTATCGGGCTCAGCGTCGAGATACCAAGCGATCAACGTACGAGCAACACCGTACGGCTCTAATACTGATAAACGAGTCGCAGGCTGCCAGCAAATCGCGGCGTCGCGGCTAAGCTCTAATTGCCGAAACCCCACCATGAGCGCCGACTTACCCATGCCGGAAGGCCCGCGCACTAGCACGCTTTGGCGCAAACCAATGCCTGCCCGCGCTAAGGCGTCACGAAGTGTGCGAAGGGACGTTTCGCGACCCACTAGGCTTGGCGGCATGGCGTCGCGTCCGCCTTCGTTCTTACCTAACGCTAAGGCACGCAGGCGGACGCGTCCGTCGCTTGCTACCAAACGTGAAGCCAAACGCGGTTGCAAATCAAGCGCGGGTGGCATGTGTTGGCTTGCCTCTTGCGAGATCACAAGCTCACTGCCCTCCGCTGCGCTCATTAGCTCCAATGAAACCTGCGTCACTTGCCCTAACGGGTCTGCCAACTGGCGTTCGGGAAGGTAAACAACGCGACCACTGTGCAAGCCTGCGGCTAGTTCAAAACTTGGCGGTTCACCGTCTCCCGTCCAGTGGCGTTCACACTCTTGTGGCAGCGCTTGGCGACAGTGCTCGTATAGCGCCACTAACTCTGCCAGTTGATGAGCAGGTCCGTGTGTGCCAAAGCAAGCTAAGCCCAAGCCGCCTGTAGCGCCAGGTAACCAAAAACCGCCCAAGTGATGGCACTGCTGCTCCAGCCACCGCAGCAATTCAAGCTGCAAGGTCAGGCAACTGCGGGTTGCTCCTCGGTCTTGCCAGTCGCCTTGCAAACGCAAACGTATGGCCATCACAGAAAGTTGACGAAGCTCAATTTCATCTTCGCGCAGTGGTTTGCTATCTGCCGCCAGGGTGCGTGAATAGGCCCCTTGCGGGCTGATCATACGAGGGTCTTGGTGACCATCTGACCAATAGTTGGCAAGCTGTAAAAAGCTCGGTTCTGGCTGCTGCCCCGAGAGCGCCAACAGCTGCAAATAACTGTTGTACTGCTCATGGGCAGCGGCCATTTGATCTTGCTCCGCTAACTGCTTCACTAGCCGCTCATGGAAAGGGCCATAACCTGAAAAGCGGCTTACCAAGCTTTCTAACATGGCATCCGGCATATCAGCGTGTGCGTCTAGCACTTGTTCGGCAAAACGAATAACACGCTGACGCCATTCATTGCGTACTTGCACCAGCCACCGCTGAAATTCGGCACAGTTAGTTAACTGCAACTCCTCGATCAAATCCCCTTGATAGCAGGTCAGCACTGCATCAAGCGTTTCCAAATCACGCGGGCCTTCGAGCAAACGCTGCAATTCATGCAAATCCACCTGCCAATGGAGAGGCAAGTCAAAAGCAATCGTTTGACGGGAAACGTTAAGCACCTGGTCCGCTTTATCGCCAAGTGATTGACGTAGGCAGTGCAACGCATGACGTAAGTTAGTACGACCCGACGATAACCCTTGATCCGGCCACAGAAGCTCCGCGAGTGTCGCACGATTTACCGGCTGGCGGTGTAGTAGAAGGTACACCAGCAACGCTTTCACTTTATCGTAGCTAAAGTGGGTCAGCATATTCTCACCTTGGGAGAGGGAGAAATGGCCGAAAAGAACCAGCTGATCAGACTCACTTACATCGCGCATGGGACACATCCTGCCTAAGCGAATAGCGGGTTACGCCGGGACACCGCTATGAAAACGAAACACCGAATCAGGCGACATGATCAATTCCTGCTCGCAAGCCACAAAAAACGCAATGCGTTCATTGATTGGCTCGTGGGTCTGCTGTTCCGCCAGCAACAGGTAATCCTCAAAATGGCGCCCCTCCGACTTCACCAATGTGCGATAAAACTTGGCAAGTTCAATATCTAAATAAGGAATCAAGCAGGCAAAACGCTCACAACTACGCGCTTCGATCAGCGCGCCAATAATCAGCACATCGATCAACCGCTCAGGCTCGTTAGGCCGAACATGCCGTCGAAGCCCTTCGGCATACCGCGAGGCGGTTAAATGACGATATGTCACACCGCGCTTTTCCATTAGCTGAACCACCTGTTCAAAATGTAAAAGCTCCTCACGCGCTAGCTGTGACATTTTGCTGAGCAGTAAAGGTTGATCAACATACCGATAGAGCAAACTCATTGCCGTTGATGCAGCTTTTTTTTCACACTGCGCGTGATCAATCAGCAGCAACGTGGGGTTTTCCAGTGCCCAACTCAACCACGCCTTAGGAGTAGAGCACCCCAAGAAACTCAACAGACTTTCAGGCAACAGATCATCCGCTGTTAAGGAATGATCCGCCTGGCTTAATTCAGCGGCAAATATCGACATAATACCCGTATTCAAGAAAACGTTTTCACTATTGTACAAGACGTGTATCTAAAACGTAGACACTATACAACATCAAGTATCATGACAGGAACATGGCATGGCATTTGCTATGACCTCATGCTTAGAAGCCCCATATTAACGTGGCAACATCAGAATCACACCTATTAGCTTATACACTACTTTTCAGTGCTGCATTTTTACCCGTCTGCTCTTACGAAAGTGCTTTATTTGTCACCAAAGTGCCTTCACCCAAATGCTTTCACCCAAGTGCTTTCACCAAAGTACAACGGCTTTACCTGCCTGCTCGCTTAACATTGTCGACAGTTTGCCGTAGAATCACACCACCTAACCAGACGCTGTTTGTCAAGCGTATATCGTATGTCTGGCCTGTTCGCTGCTGACGTTCAGCCGCTACCCAGCCAGCCATCATAAAGCAAATGAGAGGGCCCCAACGTGCTTGAAGCTTACCGCCAACATGTCGAGGAACGCGCTGCAGAAGGCGTACCACCCAAGCCCCTGACCGCTGAGCAGGTTGCTGATCTTGTAGAATTACTGAAAAATCCACCGGCGGGTGAAGAAGAGTTTGTTCTCGATTTAATCACCAACCGTGTACCGCCCGGCGTTGATGAAGCCGCCTATGTCAAAGCAGGCTTTTTAACCGCTATCGCAAAAGGCGACGCCACTTCCCCGCTGATTGACAAGATTCACGCGGTCAAGCTGCTTGGCACCATGCAGGGTGGTTACAACATTGTCTCGTTGGTTGAGCTTTTAGATAATGAAGACTTGGTCCGCGAAGTTGGCGAACAGCTCAAGCATACTTTGTTGATGTTTGATGCCTTCCACGATGTAGAAGAGCGCGCTAAGAACGGTAACGCTGTCGCCAAGGACGTCATTCAGTCCTGGGCAGACGCCGAATGGTTCCTCTCCAAACCGGCACTGGAAGAAAAAATCACCTTGAGCGTCTTCAAGGTGCCTGGCGAAACCAACACCGATGACCTGTCTCCAGCACCGGATGCTTGGTCACGCCCGGACATTCCGCTCCACGCTCGCGCCATGCTGAAAAACGAGCGCGAAGGCATCGAGCCAATTGAGCAAGGTAACATCGGCCCGCTCAAGCAAATCGAAGAAGTGAAGGCGAAAGGCTTCCCGGTCGCTTACGTCGGCGACGTTGTGGGTACCGGTTCTTCGCGTAAATCCGCCACCAACTCGGTGCTGTGGTTCTTCGGTGACGATATGCCGAACGTACCCAACAAGCGTGCCGGCGGCTTCTGCTTTGGCGGCAAAATCGCCCCGATCTTCTTCAACACCATGGAAGACTCGGGCGCGTTGCCGGTTGAGATGGACGTATCCAATCTCAACATGGGCGACGTTATCGACGTTTACCCATACGAAGGCAAAGTGTGCAAGCACGGCACCGATGAAGTGCTAACGACTTTCGAACTCAAGACCCAGCTGATTCTTGACGAAGTACGCGCCGGTGGTCGTATCCCGCTGATCATCGGTCGCGGCCTGACCGGCAAAGCGCGCGAATCACTCGGTCTGGAGCCGTCTGACGTTTTCCGTCTTCCGGAACAGCCGGTTGATACAGGTAAAGGGTTTACGCTGGCGCAGAAGATGGTCGGCAAGGCCTGTGGCATGGACGGTGTTCGCCCTGGCATGTACTGCGAACCAAAAATGACCACCGTGGGCTCTCAGGACACAACCGGCCCAATGACGCGCGACGAGCTCAAAGACCTTGCTTGCCTCGGCTTCCAGGCCGACTTGGTGATGCAGTCGTTCTGTCACACAGCCGCCTACCCGAAACCGGTTGACGTGGATACTCACCACACCCTGCCCGACTTCATCATGAATCGCGGCGGCGTTTCGCTGCGCCCGGGCGACGGCATAATTCACAGCTGGCTTAACCGCATGTTGCTGCCCGATACCGTGGGCACCGGTGGCGACTCTCATACCCGCTTCCCGATGGGCATCTCCTTCCCCGCGGGTTCTGGTTTGGTGGCCTTTGCCGCCGCCACCGGCGTAATGCCGCTGGATATGCCAGAATCCGTGCTGGTGCGTTTTAAAGGCGAGCGTCAGCCTGGCGTTACCCTACGTGATTTGGTTCACGCCATTCCGCTGTATGGCATCAAGCAAGGACTTTTGACCGTCGCGAAATCCGGCAAGAAAAACGCCTTCTCTGGCCGCGTACTGGAAATCGAAGGGCTTGACGACCTTACCGTTGAACAAGCGTTCGAGCTTTCTGATGCTTCTGCCGAGCGCTCTGCAGCGGGTTGTACAATTACGCTTTCCGAAGACAGCGTCAGTGAATATTTGAAGTCCAACATCACGCTGCTCAAGTGGATGATCAGCAATGGTTACGGTGACGAGCGCACTATCAGCCGTCGCATCGAGGCGATGGAAGCTTGGTTGGCCAACCCAAACCTGATGCGCGCCGACAAAGATGCCGATTACGCCGAAGTGATCGAGATTGATTTGAGCGAAATCAAAGAACCGATCCTTTGCGCCCCCAACGATCCGGACGACGCTCGTTTGCTGTCGGATGTCGCTGGCGAGAAAATCGATGAAGTATTCATTGGTTCGTGCATGACTAACATCGGCCATTTCCGCGCCGCGGGTAAGTTGCTCGAAAAGCAGCCGGCCGGCAGCTTGAAGACTCGTCTATGGCTGGCACCGCCCACCAAGATGGACCAGCACCAGCTAACCGAAGAAGGCTACTACGGCATCTACGGTCGTGCCGGGGCGCGCATGGAAATGCCAGGTTGTTCGCTGTGCATGGGTAACCAAGCACGGGTGGCGGCGAAATCTACGGTAGTTTCCACTTCCACACGTAACTTCCCCAACCGTTTGGGCGATGGCGCCAATGTCTATCTGGCATCCGCCGAACTGGCCGCCGTGGCCGCCGTTGAAGGTCGTCTGCCGAGCGTAGAAGAATATCAACGCTACATGGGTGAGTTTGATGCCATGGCTGGTGAAATTTATCGCTACATGAATTTCCACGAAATTGAGGAGTATCAGAAAATCGCCTCAAACGTGATTCCGGTGGAACAGGAAGCGTAAGCTTCTCGAACCAACCTACATCGCCGATGCTCGCAACATCACAGAAGCAAGCGTTACGCTTCTAAGTCGATGACCGAACGCCCCGCTCCTGTTTTTTCAGGCGGGGCGTTTTTTTCGATGCTGGTCGTCATCATGGCTTATTAGATAACATCACTTTCTATTCGATAAAGCATAAGGAGTTTTCCATGAGCGTATCTATAAACCTCGATGAAAACGATATCGTGACCCCCGACATTTGCGATCGCTATCCCGACGTAAACGTTATTGAGCCACTTTTTGCCAATTTCGGCGGATTAGATGCTTTCGCTGGCCCGGTACGCACAATTAAATGCTTTGAGGACAACTCAATGGTAAAACGGGCCGTGGCCGAGCCGGGTAACGGCGCCGTGCTGGTGGTGGATGCCGGTGGCTCTTACCGCTGCGCAATGCTTGGTGACATGCTCGCCGAACAAGCCGTCAAAAATGATTGGGCAGGCATTGTAATGTACGGCTGCGTACGTGATGTGGACGTCCTCGTGACACTTAATTTAGGCGTACAGGCATTAGGTAGCCATCCACGTAAAAGTGAAAAACGCGATGAAGGACAACGCGATATTGCGGTTACCTTCGGAGGAGTCACTATCGAGCCGGGGCAATGGCTTTACGCCGATAACAACGGCATTGTGATTGCCAAAGAAGGCTTGACGCTTCCCGCCTGAAACTCGCCTCACTTGCTAGCGGTGGTAGAACAGTGCCACCCTGGTTTTTCAATTTGAGATGCTCAAGCCTTTACTATGCAGCCACTGAAAACCCTAGGAAAGTCCCTATTCAGAACACTGCGTGACCATCTTCGACCGCTCATCGCCTTCCATCTATTCTTTACCCTGCTGGCGTCATCTCTTTTCTTACCTGCCTTTCTTTGGGTGCTACACGGGTTGCTTGCGCAGCTCAACAGAACGGTTGTTACTACCGATGAAGTCGCCGCTCTTCTGTTCAGCCCGCTAGGGCTTGGCGTATCACTAGTGGTATTAGGACTTGGCTTTCTGGTGCTTTACTGGCAACAGGCCGGAATGCTTCACGTCGCTATACGCCCGCGTGACAATCACTATCGTTTGGCATTAGACGCCTTATGGCTTAGCACTCGGCGTCTACCCGCATTAGTCGGCCTTGTTATCCTGCAAGTGGGCTCTCACCTTTTGTTGATTGCCCCCTTTATGTTCGCCTTAGCATGGCTTTTTGACGCGTGGCTTGGCGGGCTTGATACTTATTATTTGCAACGCGTGAAGCCGCCGGTGCTGTGGTACTTTATTGCGTCAGCATTGCCATTACTCGGTCTGTGGATTTGGATGGCAGCGTGGCTTTACTTACGCTGGGTGCTGGCGCTGCCCTTGGTGGCACTGGAAAACATATCGCCCTTGCGTGCCCTCAAACGCAGTGTTGCACTTACTCATGGTTGGCACCGTTCAATCGGCATAGCGGTGTTGCTTGTTTTGGTGAGTATTATTGTACTGCCTATTTTTACCACCCTGCTTTTTGATCGTCTGTTCACACCGATGCTTTGGTGGTTGCCAGAACATAACGCCATCTTATTACCGGTCACACTGGCTTACCTAACAGGCTATGTTCTCATTACCCTCGCCATCACCTTTTTAGGTGTTGCCGTCAACGCTATGCTGTCTGCGTGTTTATACCTACAGCTTGCTCATCGTTCTCAGCACGTGTCACCACCTCAAGCCTCTCACCCTGGGCGCCTTGCTTGGGCAGTAGAGCTTGCCGTTCTACTCTTTGCGGGATTACAAGCATGGTGGATACTCAACAGCTTTGAGCTACGTGACGATGTTGAAATTATCGCGCACCGTGGCAGCTCCATGGTCGCACCGGAAAACACACTATCCGCGATTCACCAAGCCGTAAGGGATGGTGCCAATTCCGTTGAGATAGATGTTCGCTTAACGGCTGATAGGCACGTCATGCTCTATCATGACCGCAGTATGGCGCGTCTGACAGGTGACCGTCGCGAATTTGGCGATTTGACCCGCGAAGAGCTAAGCCACTTTGATGTGGGCAGCTGGTTCGGTGATGCCTTTCAAGGTGAGCACATCCCCGGCCTAGACGAAACCTTACGTGCCGTGCGCGGCAAAGCCAGCCTGATGATAGAGATGAAGCCACTTCCAGGCCAAAGTCGGCGACTCGCCGACGCCGTTATCGCTGCGCTACAGACTGAAAGCGACGAACGACGTACTTGCTGGGCTCAACAGCAGGCGCCACTGGATGCCTATGCACGCTGCGGTTTTCCTAATGCATTTGCCGAAATGAGCGTGGCCACGATGACACCGGCGCTACTCAGTTATTTAACAGCGCAAGCTCCCGCGTTACGTAAAACGCTATTGGCTCAACTGATTCTTCCCGGCACCCTTAATCGGGGTGAATTCGATGCCCTTGGATTACGCCACAACCGCATCACTGAGCGGGAAATGCGCTTGGCAGTCCGGTACAATTACGAAATCCATGCTTGGACAGTCAATAGCCGCGCCCGCATGTCAACGCTTATAGATATGGGAGTCGATGCCATTATTACCGATTACCCTGATCAACTCGCAGCGTTGCTCGCCGACCGCCGCGAACTCAGCGACGGCGGCCTTATGCTGGTCAAACTGCGTAACTGGCTTCGCCAGTGACGGAAATCAATCGCCCATCACCACGCCTTCACGCCGTGGATCAGCACCACCGAAAAGGGCGCCGTCATCTTGGCGCATAATCACTTGCAACCCACTGGTGAGTTCGCGCAACGTTATCTTATGGCCATAATCTTCTAGAGCATCGAGTGTTTCTTCCGGGAAGCGACCCGCTTCTACAAACACATGATCACCAAGCGTAATGGCATGCGGAAGGTCCAATGCTTCTTGAGCATTTAACCCCCAATCTCGCAATGCCACTAATGTACGCGCGGTGTAGTGAATAATCGCCGCGCCACCAGGGGAGCCGAGACTCCCCATAAGCTCACCACTTTCACGCTCAAAAATAAGCGTTGGACTCATGCTAGAGCGCGGCCGCTTACCCGCTTCCACTCGATTAGCGACCGGCTTCCCGTCCACTTCCGGTACGAAAGAGAAATCCGTGAGCTGATTGTTAAGTAGATACCCTCCGGCAAGCCCTGTCCCGCCATCGGCAAGAATACGCGAACCAAATGCCTGCTCAATTGATGACGTCATCGCCACCGCTCGGCCATCAGCATCCACAATACTGATATGGCTAGTGCCATACTCCGGCTGTGAAGGGGCGACCGCCCAGCTAACGTCAAGCTCACCCGGATTACCAGGCTTAGCCTCGTTTCCCATGCTTTTGTCAGAAGAGATGAGGGCGGCACGCTTGGCTAAGTACGAAGGTGCGAGCAAGGTATTCCAATCACCGCCTGGCGCGTCAACAAAGTCAGGGTCGGCGATATAACGGTTGCGATCCGCAAAGGCGAGTCGCGAGGCCTCCAGAAACTGGTGTAACCAGCCACCACTGGGCGCCCCGTTATCTAACGGCGCTTCAAGCATCGCCTTTTGGTCCAGCATGCCTAATATCTGCATCACAGTTAAATGCCCCGACGAAGGCGGAGGAAAACCACACACCTCCCATTGAAGCCACGGCGTACACATAGGTTCTCGAATCAAGGCATCATACGCCGCCAGATCGTCAAGGCTAATGTCGCCTGGGTGATTGCGATGCGTATTTACGCGTTCGACCAAATCTTCCGCGATTGCTCCTTCGTGCAAAACGTTACTACCATGCTGGGCAATCTGGCGCAATATTTCCGCTAACGCGGGATTTTTGAGCATTTCTCCGGTCGCCACTGGCGTATCTTTACCTTGATAGTAAAACGCTTTTGCCAAGGGGTCGTTGCGAAGCGCCTCATCACTTGCCAGGCTCTGGTGCAAGCGGGGACTCACCTTAAACCCCTCTTCCGCCAAGGTGATCGCTGGGGTGAAAAGCGTTTCCCAAGCTAATGCCCCATGCTCACGATGGGCTTTTTCAAGCATTTTCAATGTGCCTGGTACACCGACTGAGCGCCCACTTACCACGGCCTCCATAAAAGCCAGTGGCTCACCATTGTCATCCAGAAAAAGCCCCTCCCCTACGGCTGCCGGTGCCATCTCACGTCCATCGAATGCTTGAACGCTGTCCCCGTCAAAATGGAGCAAGAAGCTGCCGCCACCGATACCGCTTGACTGCGGCTCAACCAACCCCAGCACTGCCTGCACTGCCACAGCTGCATCTATCGCGTTACCACCCGCTTTGAGCACTTGATACCCCGCATCGGTGGCCAATGGGTTTGCCGCCGCCACAGCAAACGTCTCGGCCTCCCAACCGGGTTTTTCCTCAAAGCCTGATTCGGTTTCTGGCGAGATAGCCGGAGCTTCATAGCGAAACCCCGCCGCAGACAGTGGCAGTAACAAAAGACCTAACGGCAAGAGGTTTTTCCAGTGATGCAACATAAGCACTCCTATTCGGTTGAGGTATTCATCGAATCACTTTAACTAAAGCTAAAACGCCCGGCGCTAGGCCGGGCGTATGAAATACGAAAATGATATTACCGCTTAGGCTAGATTTTCACCGGCAAGCATAAACCACGTTTCCAAAACAGCATCAGGGTTGAGCGACACAGAATCGATCCCTTGCTCCATCAACCATTTCGCCAAGTCTGGGTGATCCGATGGGCCTTGACCGCAAATTCCCACGTATTTTCCTTGCGCTTTACATGCTTGAATCGCCATCGCCAGCAGTTTTTTCACCGCTTCATTGCGTTCATCAAAAAGGTGAGCAACGATACCCGAGTCTCGATCTAACCCCAGTGTCAGCTGGGTTAAGTCATTGGAGCCAATGGAGAAGCCATCAAAATACTGCAGAAACTCATCAGCCAGTAATGCGTTGGCCGGAAGCTCGCACATCATGATGACCTTCAGACCATTATCCCCACGTTTAAGCCCATTGGCCGCGAGCAGCTCCACCACCTCACGCGCTTCCTCGGTTGTACGCACGAAAGGCACCATGATTTCGATGTTATCTAGGCCCATGACTTCCCGCACGCGCTTAAGCGCGCGGCACTCAAGCTCAAAGCACGGACGGAAAGCATCAGAGATATAGCGCGAGGCACCGCGGAAGCCAAGCATCGGGTTTTCTTCACCAGGCTCGTAAAGCTTGCCACCAATAAGATTTTCGTACTCATTAGACTTAAAGTCCGAGAGGCGCACGATGACGCGCTGCGGATAGAACGACGCTGCCAGCGTCGAGATGCCCTCAACCAGTTTATCAACGTAGAAGCTAACAGGATCATCGTAGCCCGCGGTGCGCAAATCAATAATTTGCTGCAAATCCGACGGCAGCGTGTCGTATTCCAAAAGCGCTTTGGGGTGAACCCCAATCATACGGTTGATAATAAACTCAAGGCGCGCCAACCCCACACCCGCATTGGGTAAGCTGGCAAAACTGAACGCACGATCCGGGTTGCCGACGTTCATCATAATCTTGAACGGGATCTCCGGCATTGCATCAATGCTTGAGACATTATGATCAAACTCAAGCAAACCCTCATAGACATGGCCGGTATCGCCTTCTGCGCACGAGACGGTCACGTCGCTGCCTTCGTTAAGAAGATGAGTGGCGTCGCCACACCCCACCACCGCAGGAACCCCAAGCTCACGGGCAATAATGGCCGCGTGACAGGTGCGCCCGCCTCGATTGGTGACAATGGCAGAAGCACGCTTCATGATCGGCTCCCAATCAGGGTCGGTCATGTCGGTGACCAGTACGTCGCCGTCTTGAATCTTATCCATGTCATCCGGGCTAAGTACTACCTTGACCGCACCGCTGCCAATGCGTTGACCAATCGCGCGACCGGTAACCAACGTGCGCCCCTTCTCTTTGAGATTGAAGCGCTCAAGCTTGCCACCTTCCTCTTGGGATACGACGGTTTCAGGGCGTGCTTGAACAATATAAAGCTTACCGTCGTCACCATCGAGCGCCCACTCGATATCCATTGGGCGTTGGTAATGCGCTTCAATCGTCATGGCTTGCCGCGAAAGCGCCATGACCTGCTCATCATCGATGCAGAAACGACCACGATCTTTAAGTGGTACATCAACCGTTTCAACCGACTTTCCTGCACTCGCGTCTTCGGTATACACCATTTTGATGAGTTTAGAGCCAAGCGTACGCCGCAACACGGCTGGGCGCCCGGCCGCAAGCGTCGATTTATGCACGTAGAACTCATCTGGATTCACCGCGCCCTGCACCACGGTCTCACCCAAGCCCCAGGAAGCGGTAATAAATACCACATCGCGGTAGCCTGATTCGGTATCCAGGGTAAACATGACCCCAGACGCCCCCGTTTCGGAACGCACCATCTTCTGGATACCAGCGGAGAGAGCGACGTTTTCGTGGGCATAGCCACGATGCACACGGTAGGAGATGGCGCGGTCATTAAATAACGAGGCGAAAACTTCGTGCACTGCACGCTTGATATTAGCGAAGCCTTCGATGTTGAGGAACGTCTCTTGCTGGCCAGCAAACGACGCGTCAGGAAGGTCTTCTGCGGTTGCCGAACTGCGCACGGCGACTTTCAAATGCGGGTGTTGCTGTTGCAGTTTTTCATAAGCCTCGCGCAGCGCGGCTTCAAAGGTGGGTGGCAACGGTGTATCGATAATCCACTGGCGGATATTTCGCCCGGCTTCGGTCAATGCTTTAACATCATCGACATCCAAGCGCTTAAGCGTATCGTTGATGCGGTCGTTAAGGCCTTCGTGGGAAAGAAATTCACGGTAGGCATGAGCAGTCGTAGCAAAGCCGCCGGGGACGGTCACTCCCACCTCCGACAGATTAGAGATCATTTCGCCTAGCGAGGCGTTTTTCCCGCCTACCCTTTCGACGTCGGCCATACCCAGCTGATCAAACCACAGAATATACTCTTCCACGCAACCCCCTCGCATTTAAACATCCGTACGACCAGCTGGCCGTCACTAATTGACGCTGACACCCTAGCACTGTCGGGATGTATTCGCCATTAGTCTAACTGCGCAGAGAATGGAGGATATTTACAACATAATGGTTTTTTCGTCCGGTTCTGTAGTAAGACCGCTATCGCCGACTGTGCTTTTTGTCATTCAAGCGACGTTGTCATCGACATCACAACGCTCGACAATAGCCGCCACTATTTATTGATTGCTGATTTTATTGACTACTGAGTTGAGAATACCATGACACGCACCGCTTTTTTTATCTCTGACGGCACCGGGATTACCGCCGAGAGCTTAGGCCGCAGCTTGCTTGCGCAGTTTGAGAATGTCGATATCAACATGCAAACAAAACCCTATATCGCCACATTGGAGAAAGCCCATGCATTGGTGGAAGTAATCAACGCCACTGCCAATCGTGACGGCGAGCGCCCAATCATTATCGACACCATCGTGGACCAAGAAATTCGTGACGTCATTCGCCAAGCAGTGGGCTTTAAAGTGGATATTTTTTCCACTTTTCTCGAACCATTGGAACAAGAGCTTGAGACACACTCTTCGTACAGCGTTGGCCGAACGCACTCCATTGGAAGCGATGACGTCTACATGGACCGCATTCAGTCAGTGCATTTTGCGCTGGATAACGACGACGGCGCGCGTACCCATCAATACAGTAAAGCCGATATCATTCTGGTAGGGGTCTCGCGCTGCGGCAAGACACCGACATCGCTCTACCTAGCGCTGCAGTTTGGGATTCGCGCGGCCAACTACCCGCTTACCGAAGACGATCAGGACGAAGATGGCTTACTCAAACTACCGAAGGTGTTAGCGCCGCACCAACATAAACTCTTTGGCCTGACCATCGATGCCCGCCGACTCTCTGCCATTCGCAACGAGCGTCGACCCAATAGCCGCTATAGTTCCATGGACCAGTGCTTTCAGGAGGTGGAACAAGCCGAGTCGCTCTACCGTTCAATGCATATTCCCTACATCGATACGACACGCTTCTCGGTAGAAGAAATTTCGACCCGCATGATTGCCGAAACCGGGCTGGCGCGGCGTTTCTCACCGCGTTGATAGTCACTTGGTATCATGCGTTAAAGGCCTTTGGGCGCAAAAATGCCTGGAGCGTTACGCCAATAGCCTTTGTAATCCATGCCAAAACCAAAAACGAAGCGGTCGGCCACTTCGAGTCCACAATAATCGGCTTTAAGTCCGGGAACTGCCTTGCGATCGTGCTGTTTATCTACCAGCACGGCGGTACTGATACTCGCCGCCTGTGCTTCTTTGCAATATGCCAAAATGGCGGCAAGTGTGGCGCCTTCGTCCAAAATGTCATCAATGATGACAACGTGGCGACCCGCCATAGGCACTTCGGGTGAGACACGCCAAAAAAGCTCCCCACCACGTAGTTCGCTGCGATAGCGAGTCGCGTGGATATAGTCCACTTCTAAAGGGAAGCCAAGTCGCGTTAGCAGATGCCCAGTGGTAATCAGGCCGCCATTCATCACACAGTAGAATACCGGTAGCTTATCGCCAAGATCGCGATTAATTTCCCCTGCCATACGGTCAAGTGCGTGCTCTACCTGCTCTTGGGTAATCAAGCAGTCCGCGTCGTCCATTAGTTCACGCATGGAGTCGCGCGACGCGAGCGCTTCTTTGTCTAGCTTAGCCATATCTTACTTCCAAAAGTCACAAAAAAATTTAAGCGTACTCAGCCGCCAGCGCTTCAAGGTGGGCGTGAGTGCGACGCCAACGCCCAAGAGCCGTCAGCGCATCAATGTCTGGCCGAGAACGCGCGTAACGCAGTTTCGCCGGACGTTTAGCAGTGAGACCGCTACAAGCGGCCACCACCTCAAGCGCCGCCTCGCGGTCATTGCACACCAGTAGCATATCGCAGCCCGCCTGTAGGGCCGCTTGGGCGCGTGCTGCCGGAGCTCCCGCCACTTGAGCCCCGGCCATACTCAAGTCATCCGAGAAAATACAGCCATTAAAGCCTAGCGATTCTCGTAGCATCCCCAGCCAGCTGGGCGAAAACCCCGCGGGGCGATGATCAAAGGCAGGATAAATCACGTGAGCGGGCATAATGCCATCTAAGTCGCTGGCAAGATGCGCAAAGGGGATAAGGTCATGCTGCTTGATGGCATCTAACGGGCGCTTATCAACAGGAAGCGCTATATGCGAATCTTCTGCCACACTGCCGTGACCTGGAAAGTGCTTACCGATGGCCGCCATACCCGCTTCATGGAGTCCATAAATAAAAGCCTGACCCAAGGCACTGACTTGTTCAGGGTCGGCGCCAAAACTACGATCACCAATCACGCTTGAAGCGCCGCTATCGATATCCAACACTGGTGCAAACGTGATGTCTATTCCGCAGGCCGACATTTCTAAGCCCAGCAACCAACCGGCATCTTTCGCCAACGCAACGCTTTCTGTTTTTGCGTTTTGATAGCGTTTACCCAAAGCTGCCATCGGCGGCAAGCGTGACACTCCGTCTTTGATACGCTGTACGCGACCGCCTTCTTGATCTATTGCAATAAGAAGCCCTGGCCGTTCGCGACGAATGGCATCGCAAAGCATACGCACCTGATAGGCATTTTCGACGTTGCGCGCAAATAAAATCACGCCACCAACAGCTGGGGCTTTTAATAGCTTGCGCTCATCGCGAGTTAACGAAAGCCCTTCAAGGTCAAGCATGACCGGGCCAAAGGGGTGCGACATAACGAAAGATCCTGAAAAAAGGAGCGCTAATTTTAGACCAACACTCGCTACATGCAACTTTTCGCTAACCGTGTAGCCACACTGGCGTTCCCGCCGGTGTATGGTCAAATACGTAGAGCAAATCGTCCTGGCTTAGGCGAATACAGCCGTGAGACAGAGGTTTTCCCATAGGTTCGCTTTGTGGCGTGCCGTGTAAATAGATATAACGGCGCTGAGAGTCCACGCAGCCGCCACGGTTATAACCCCTCTCTAAACCACAAAGCCACAGAATACGGGTTAATATCCAATCGCGCTCGGGATACTGCTGCCCTAGCGAAGGCGTGTAGACTTCACCTGTCCAGCGGCGACCACGAAAAACCGCGCTCAACGGCGCATCGCCTCCAATAGCGGCACGTACATAATGCCATCCATGGGGTGTTTTCCCGCTACTTTCGTCCTGCCCTGTGCCGGCCTTCGCGGTAGACACTAAGCAAGAGAAAAGCGCTTTTTCTCCTTTCCATGAAGTAAGCGTCTGGCACTGAGTATCAATCTCCAGCCAATAGGCGTGCAAGGGCGGTAACTCACTGAGCTTGGGCGTCCGCATAATTCTCCTCATCGGCGCTTGCAGGCAGCGGCGCGTTCATCGCGGCGACGACGACGGGGCGTAACCGCCTGACAAGGTCGCGCACAGAAACCTGCTCTTGATAGTCTTTTTCCGCAATATCGCGTAGCGCATCCAATCCTGAGAGCGTAAAAATCACGGTTCCTAGCATGAAATGCAGACGCCAAAAACGCTCAGCATCGGGGATAGTCGGTGTTGCCTGACGCACAAGCTCCGTAAAACGCGTGAACACATCACCGTACTCGTCTTGAATAAAACGACGTAAATGCCCCTGTGCTTGGCTATAAGCAAGGCCAAGCAGACGCATGAACACCTTCAAGCTATTCCGCTCGGCAGGCACGGCCAGCACCGTCGTGGCCATAGTTTCTAGCAGCACCTCTAGGGGAATTACCCGCCCTTGGTAGCGTGCTTCCAGCTCATCTAACGCGGTATGAAAGCGCTGTGTAAAGGGATCAAGATAGCGAGAGAACACCGCTTGAATTAAGGCTTTTTTAGAACCGAAGTGATAGTTCACTGCAGCCAAATTGACCCGCGCCTTACTGGTGATATTACGCAGCGACGTTTCCGCAAAACCGCGTTCAGCAAACAGAACTTCAGCGGTATCCAATATCCGTGTCACCGTATCAGACTGAGCCATGGTCGCTCCTAAAAACGAGTGTTTTAAACATTTTAGAATATTACGCCAAGCGATATCCGGGCTCAATGTTTGATGAATCGGGCACTTTTAACGCTAACGCGACATTTGCTTTATTGCGCTTAAACAAACGCACCAGAAAAAATGAGGAAAATTGGCTGTAACGGTTGCACTGGACAGAGCAACATACTGTATACTTAATCACACAAAACCATTTAACGTTATTGACTGAGTCAGTACTAGCGAGATGTCAAAACGTGCATAAATCAAAACTGCAAAAAAGGAGCTTGCGATGTCACGGCCTTTAACAGCTCGTCAGCAGAATGTTTACGACTTTATTGTCAAAACCATGAGCGAGTACGGTTACCCGCCGACCCGCGCCGAAATCGCTAAAGCACTTGGGTTTCGCTCCCCTAACGCAGCCGAAGAGCACTTGCGCGCACTAGAACGCAAAGGCACCATTCGCATTATCCGTAACACCTCTCGCGGTATCCGCTTGCCCGCGCAAGAAACTCTCGAGGGGCAAGAGCTCTCAAACGAGTCTACCGCTGATGGCACAATGCCTAGCGGCTTGCCGGTTATTGGCGAAGTCGCAGCGGGTAGCCCCGTGTTAGCTAATGAACACATTGATCGCTATTGCCCGCTACCGCCTGAATACTTCACGCCGAAAGCCGATTACTTATTGCGTGTACGGGGACTCTCAATGAAAGATGTGGGCATTTTAGAAGGAGACCTGCTGGCGGTTCATCGCACAGAACGTGTGCGTGATGGCCAAATCGTTGTCGCTCGCATTGAAGACGAAGTCACTGTTAAGCGCTTTAAGCGTCAAGGGCACAACGTTCAACTGCTTGCCGAAAACGCAGAGTTCGATCCGATTGTGATCGACCTACGTACTCAAGCGTTAGAGATCGAAGGTGTTGGCGTTGGCGTCATTCGTGGCGGTAACGGCCAAGCCCTTGGGTAAACCCCTCCCCGGGAAGCTTTAGGGAAAAGCTTCGGGAAACGTACTATTGCATATCGATATAACGGTGGTCATTAAATGTGGCCACCCAATTCGGATGGTAGACCAACAAAACGCTTAACAACATCCCGGTGATAAAGGCTTCAGACGGCATTAATAATGGTAGAAAACGTGCATATTCCTGTGCCAAATATACGGCTTCAGGATCGGTGCCCGCGGCGACAATCAGCCCAACGGCAGTCAAGCCGCCTCCCAACGTCGCAAGAGCCGAGCCAAAAAAACCACATACAAACATAAAAACCATTAGATTATCAGGCAGTTTACGATCCACAAGTCGCCAGATAATCCCCACCACCAATGCCGGAATAATGCCGGTGACTAGCACATTCACGCCCAGCAATGACCACTCATTACGGCCAATCACTACCATCGCCACGTTAATCATCACATTGCTAATGAGCGCAAGCGGTGCTTTAAAAACCAGCGTCATCAATGCCGTAAAAACCAAATGCAGTGTCAACCAATCAACGGCTTGAGCCCGCAATTGCCACATCAACACAACCGCCAAGGTTGCGGCCAGCCAACGATGCTGCAGTGCTGTATCCGCGAATAAGGGCTGCCACGGCTTCAGCGCCAAAATACGCCCCAGCACCGCTAACGAAACCGCGCCGCATAACCACAATGCCCAAGGAGCCAGCACACTCTGTGCAAATGACATCGCTACCTCATCCGTTGATGGATTAGCTAAATACCACTGTCTTGTTTCCGTGAATAATCACACGGTCTTCCAAATGCCAACGCAGTCCGCGCGCCAGTACCGCCTTTTCTACATCGCGCCCGAAGCGCACAAGATCTGTCGGCGTATGACAGTGACTCACGCGATGAATATCTTGTTCAATAATCGGCCCGGCATCGAGCTCTTCGGTGACGTAGTGACAGGTAGCACCTATCAGCTTCACGCCACGCTCATAGGCCTGATGATAGGGTTTTGCCCCGGCGAACGAAGGTAAAAAACTGTGATGAATGTTGATCACACGACCCCGATAACGCTGACACAGCGCTGGCGGCAAAATCTGCATATAACGCGCCAGCACCACACAATCGGTATCCAGGGCTTCAATTTTCGCTTCGATAGCATCAAATGCGGGTTGCTTATTCTGCGGGTCAACGGGGAGATGGTAATATGGAATGCCGTACCATTCAGTAAGGGCGCGCATGGCATCATGGTTAGAAATGACCCCAACGATATCGCACGCCAACTCCCCCGCCTGCCAACGATAGAGCAAATCGACGAGGCAGTGGGATTCTTTTGAGACCATCAAGACAACGCGCGGTTTACGCTTCGTATCGGTTAACGCCCACTGCATATTGAATTCTTCTGCCACCGGCGTAAAACCCTCGCGCAGCGCCTCTAGTGTGATACCTAGCGAGTCGGCCAAAATTTCATAACGCATGAAAAAGCGTCCAGTTTCTAAATCAGAGTGCTGACTCGCCTCGGTAATAGAGCCGCCCTGCTGGGCGATAAAACTGGATACACGCGCCACGATTCCAATCTGATCGGGACACGATACCACCAAGCGATAATAATGAGACTGAGAGAAAATCGACATAGGTAAGCGTACTCTATCAACCGAATCTGTCCGCCAAGCGGCGAAAAAACGATGGTAACGAGGGGAACAACACTTGGCACGATCCACTGCAAAAGGCGTTGTTAGTGACAAGTGCGATTGTGACACGCCCCCGCAATCCCGTATAGTAAAGGTCCAACTTTCAAGGGCTTTTCATCAACATGCAAGCACCGCGCGTACACATTCGCCCTCGCCGCCGCCACCCTTTGCGCTTACTGCCGCTAGGGGGATGTGGTGAAGTGGGTATGAATTTTACGCTGTATGGTTTCAGGGAGCACTGGATCGCCGTCGATTGCGGCATGATGATACGCCAGGACTTACCCAACACCCCCTTGCAAGTTCCTAATATAGATACGCTGACAACACTTGATATTGTCCCAGACGCGCTATTTATTACCCACGGGCATGAAGATCATATCGGCGCAGTGGCTTGGCTGTGGCCCCATTGGCAGTGTCCGATTTACGCCACGCCCTTAGCTGCGGGGCTATTACGGCTCAAGTTTAGCGAGCACGGCCTAAAACACGATGCCATTAAGGTCGTAGAGCCGGGAGAAGCGCTAACCTCTGGCCCTTTTACACTTCGATATTTAGCGCTAACCCACTCCATCCCTGAAAGCTGCGCACTTGTTATGCACGCAGGCGACTACCGCGTGTTGCATACCGGTGATTGGAAACTCGATACCGAGCCACTGATCGGCAAACCCGTAGACGCCGGGCAGTTTCGCGCCTTAGCCCCGGTGGATCTTGTCGTTGGCGATTCCACAAACGCCCCAATGCCAGGCCATTCCGGCAGCGAGGGCGATGTTGCTCGCGCCTTAGCCAAAACACTGGCCACTTGTAAAGGCCGTGTCGTGGTGTCGTGCTTTGCCAGTAATGTGGCTCGCATTGTCGCTATCGCTCGCGCAGCACAACGCTGCGGACGACGGATCAGCTTAATGGGACGGTCAATGGAGCGCATGGTAACGGTCGCACGTGGATTAGGATACTTAGACGAACTGCCACCGTTGGTACCCGCGCACGACTTAGGCTATTTACCACCGGAAGAGGTCGTGATTATTGCCACCGGCAGCCAAGGCGAACCCCGCGCGGCCTTACAGCGCCTCGCACAAGGTCGACATCCGTTTGTTGATCTTGAACCGGGCGATAGCATTATTTTCTCCGCAAAAGCCATTCCCGGTAACGAGCGACCTATTGAGCGGCTAAAAAAACGCTTCATTCAACTCGGCATCGCGCTATTTGATGAGTTTAACCACCCTGAACTTCACGCCACCGGGCACCCGGCACACGATGAATTATGCACGCTCTATCGCTGGGTAAAGCCGAAGCATTTACTACCGGTGCACGGCGAGGCTCGTCACCAGCAGGCCCACCAGGCCATTGCAGAGTCGCTTGGAATTGAAGCACCCTTGGCACCCATTAACGGCGACATGCTGTTATTTGATAGCCACGGCCTCAAATGTGAAGCGCGCTATCCACAGCCACCATGTATTGTGAATCAAAATAGCGTTACGCCTCACCCTGGACTTGAAACCCCGAGCCATAGTTCGCGACGCGGTAGTCTCTACCTCGCGTTACCCGTTACCGCCAGTGACACAGGTTGGTGGCGTATCGGTAGCTTAATGCTGGATAACGCCGGTGCCAGCCCACTTGATGAAGACAGCTTTAGCGACTGGCTAGACGAGCAATTAGACGACATTCACGCAGATACGCTGGCGGAGCTTCGTCAAGCGTTACAACCCCGTCTTATTGCGTGGCTCGCGGAGCATATGCAGCATTTGCCTGAAGTACATTTACAAATCATGGCCGCCGAGATGCCTGAATCACTTTGATGCTGAACTTGCGTTGATGCTCACTCATCACCAGCGCGAAGCATCGTGCTGATCAGTATCACGTTCTTTTACCCAGTAGTCGCCCTGTTGAGCATGCTCTTTTTTCCAAAACGGCGCCTGAGTTTTAAGATAATCCATAATAAAATCACAGGCTTCAAAGGCATCACGGCGATGCGCGCTTGCCACGGAAACTCGCACAATAGGATCGCCTGGCGCCATGTAGCCAACGCGGTGAACGATACGAATCCCCTGAAGCGACCAGCGCTGCCACGCTTGCTCACCAATATCTTCTAACGTGCGCTCGGTCATGCCTGGGTAGTGCTCAAGTGTTAAGCCGGTTACCTCGGGCGATTCGTTAAAATCACGCACGAGACCCGTAAAACTCACCACGGCACCCACATCAGTTCGCTGGGCAAGCAAGTCATCATAGCCATACGCCATATCGAACGGAGCTAGCTGCACGTATACGCCAATATTCATCTTAGCCCCCGGTGACAGGTGGAAAGAAGGCCACTTCGTCATCGTCGGTAACAGGCGCGTTATCATTGGCCATTACCTGATTAACCGCACACAACGTACGCCGATCACTTAACACGACAAAGGCATCGTTACGCTTAGCAAGCGCTGCTTTGAGACCGCCGATATCGCGCGATTGCATTTCATCTAAGTTGACGAGGGCTTCACTCTCACCCAATCGCTCACGTAGCTCGGCCAAAAACTTCACTCGCACACAGGGCGAGGCACAACGCTCGCCTATACTCACCTCACCAGCGTCACAAGCCCCGGTTACAATAGGGCGCGCACTTTCATAGACGCTATCATTACGCTTGTAGTCACCGCTCTTACCGCCTTCCTTGCTTTCCAGCTGAACGGCATCAATGCGCATCGATTTATCCACCGCCTTGCACATATCGTAAAGCGTTAAGCACGCCACCGAAACCGCCGTCAGCGCCTCCATCTCAACGCCAGTTTGTCCACTTAGCCGACACATCGCTTCAACGTGAACACACCCATTTTGCTCGTCAATGTCAAAATTGAGCGCCACTTTTGACAGCGAAAGCGAATGGCATAGCGGAATCAGCTCATGAGTACGCTTTGCAGCCTGAATGCCGGCAATTCGCGCTGTTGCAATCACATCCCCCTTAGGCAACGCACCATCCAACAATAGCTTTAGGGTTCGTGGCTGCATCAGAATGCGTCCTGTTGCCACAGCCTCACGACGCGTCGCTTGTTTATCGCCCACGTCCACCATATTGGCTTCACCACGGGCATTAAGATGTGTCAGTTGCATGAAAAATCACCTTAAATCGCTTTAGCAGAAAGAATACCAGGCCACACGAGTCGCGGCACCATCACGTTTTATGTCACAGTCGCTTCACGCGCCGCCAGCATCCACTGCCTCACCCACTGGGCAATTGCGTGAATATCATCAATGTCTAAACGGGTGATATCCGACCTTAACGTGCGCTCATCTTCTGCTTTAAGAGCCGCCGCACGCACCCATGCATCATCCAAAATCGCAGGCTCTCCCACCCCCTCGCGGTAAAGCACCAGCTTCGCCAACGGCCAGGCTTTAAACCCCTCAACAATCACTAAATCGGGCGCATGCGGTACCATCAAACCGAGGAGGTGATTAAGATCAGGCTCCTGTTGCTCTGGGGTTTCCTGCATCAAAGCAAAGCGTTGATGTGAAGCAACCAACATAGGCGATGCCCCTGCCTGGCGAAGTTCATAGCTGTCTTTACCTGGCTTATCAACGTCAAAACTATGGTGCGCATGTTTAATCACGCCCACGTGAAGGCCAAAATCGCGCAGAAGCGGCATCAGTTGTGTAAGCAGCGTCGTTTTACCGGTACCACTCCAGGCAGCAACGCTTAGCACAGGAAAAGGCATCGGTGTCACAGTTGCAGTATGCGCGGATGAAGACGGTGTTGATGGCATTGCGGCGTGCTCCTTTTATTTCTCAAACGGGTTATGCATCTTCACTGGCTCGCGGTAACACCCAATTCAACACAATACCTACGACTGCCGCCAGACTTACGCCCTGAAGCGTAAATTGACCATTGCCGAACTGCATACCGCCGATACCAAACACCAGGATTAACGATACAACCACCAGATTACGAGGTGCTGTCAGTGAATGCCCGGCGCGCACCAGCGTGTTCATCCCCACAACGGCAATCGACCCGAAGAGCAACGTCATAATGCCGCCCATCACCGGGCCAGGAATGGTCTGTAAAAGCGCCCCTAGTTTAGCCACAAAAGCCAGCAGGATGGCGATGACCGCCGCTACGATCATGTACATTGGATTAAAAGCGCGGGTTAGCGTCACCGCACCGGTCACTTCAGAATAGGTCGTGTTGGGAGGACCACCAAAGAGAGCCGCCAAGGTCGTCGCTAAGCCATCGCCTAACAACGTACGATGAAGCCCCGGCTTTTCAAGATAGTTATTACGCGTGACCGAGCCAATCGCGACCATGTCACCAATGTGCTCTACCGCTGGCGCAATAGCGACCGGAATCATGAACAAAATAGCCGCCCAATGAAACTCAGGAGCAGTAAAACTGGGTAGAGCAAACCAGCTTGCTTCAACTACCGGGGAGAAATCGACCACGCCCATTAAAAGCGACAGCACATACCCCGTCACAATACCACCGATGATAGGCACCAAACGAAGCAGCCCACGCCCAAATACGGCGAGTACCAGGGTCACCAATAGACTTGCCATCGACAGCACAATCGCCTTGGTATAGTTGATGTTTTCACTCGTTTCGCCGGTGGCCATATCGACCGCCACCGGCGCTAACGCCAAGCCAATGACCATAATCACTGGGCCCACCACCACAGCGGGCAGCAAACGGTGTAACCATGCGGTACCTTTAAGTCGAACCGCTTGGGAAATCACGACGTAGACCAATCCCGCCGCCATCAAACCGCCTAAAGTAGCGGGAATACCAAAGTTAGCAATGGAGCCTTGAATGGGGGCGATAAACGCAAACGAAGAGGCCAAAAAAACTGGCACGCTTTGCTTGGTGACAGCATGAAATACCAACGTGCCAGCACCGGCGGTAAATAGCGCTACGCTAGGATCGAGCCCGGTAAGTAGTGGTACCAGCACCAATGCGCCAAAAGCAACAAAGAGCATCTGAGTGCCTGTCAGTAGCATTTTGGGCCATGAATCGGTTTGCGCAGTCGTATCTGTCACTTGGGGCCTCCTTAATATTCAGCAAAATAAGTTTCATGCTGCACTATCTCGTTCGTGTTTATCAGCAGAGCAAAAAAATGCCCCCAACGCGCAGGGCGAAAGGGGCAGTCATACTAGGCGCGCTTATCGCGTACCAAAGATCTTATCGCCAGCATCACCAAGGCCAGGCACGATATAGCCGTTTTCATCTAGCCGCTCGTCAATGGAGGCCGTGTAAATCTCAATATCCGGGTAGGCTTCTTGCACACGCTTGATACCTTCGGGTGCTGCTACCAAGACAATGACTTTCATGCTTTCGCAGCCTCGCTCGCGCAACATATCCAGGGTTGCCACCATGGAACCGCCAGTGGCGAGCATCGGGTCGATCACGATGGCCATACGCTCTTCAATATCATTGGCGAACTTGGCAAAGTAAGGCACTGGCTGCAGCGTTTCTTCATCACGATACAAGCCCACAACACTCACACGCGCACTGGGAATTAAATCCGTTACACCTTCCAGCATGCCCAAGCCTGCGCGCAAAATCGGCACGACCGTCACTTTCTTGCCTTTTAGACGGCGTGTCGCAATTGGCTCTCCGTTCCAGCCTTTAATCTCATGATCTTCAAGCTCTAGTCCTTGAGTGGCTTCATAAGTAAGAAGCTTTGCCACTTCACCGGCTAACTCACGAAAGCTTTTGGTGCTGAGATCCGCTTCTCGCATCAGCCCCAACTTATGCTGCACCAGCGGATGATTAATGGCATGAACACTCATGGGACTTCCTCACTGCAGGCATTTGATTCAACGACGTTTGTCGTCTCGACAGGTATACAAAATTGTGCGCTATTCTACGCGTAACAAACCTTGAGGTTAAGGGGTTTGCGGCAATTGCCAATCAATAGGAGTTCGGCCTTGAGATTGAAGAAAGTCATTTGCTTGGGAAAAGTGTCGCGAACCCAAAAAACCGCGATGGGCGGAAAGCGGAGAAGGGTGCGGCGCTTCAAGCACCAAATGACGCCTGCGATCAATCAACTGTTTCTTTTGCCGCGCATGGCCACCCCACAGCATAAAAACGCAAGGAGGCGCTTGCTCACTGACTACCTCAATCACACGATCGGTAAATAACTCCCAACCTTTGCCACGGTGCGATGCCGCGTTACCCTGCTCAACCGTCAATGCCGTGTTGAGAAGCATAACGCCTTGCTTGGCCCAGGCTTCCAAATGGCCGTGTTTAACTGGCGTGAACCCAACATCAGAGGCAAGCTCTTTGTAGATATTGGCAAGGGATGGCGGCACCGGCACGCCCGGTTGCACGGAAAAACAAAGACCATGCGCCTGGTTTGGACCGTGGTAAGGGTCTTGACCCAAAATAACGACTTTAACCTCATCAAGCGGGGTTAGCTCAAACGCACGAAACCAGTTCGATGAGTGTGGGTATATCACCTTTTTTGCCGCCTTTTCATCGGCGAGAAACGCCCTGAGCGAGTGCATATACTCAGCGTGAAACTCATTCTCTAAGGCTTTCCCCCACTCACCCGGTAACGGATTCGCCATTGCCTTACCTCTTTATGGCTTCATAACGTCATGGTTTCATAACATCAGGGTTTCAAATGTTATTTTCTAACTTGATCAACAAGGGGCTCTACGTAGGCCACGCCCATATCCCAAGGGAATTGGATCCAACACTGCTGAGCCACTTCCGTGAGGTATTGATCAACCAATGGGCGCCCTTCTGGCTTGGCGTAAATCGTGACAAAGTGCGCTTTAGGCAGCATCTCTCTGACAGCTTTGGCCGTTTTACCGGTATCCACTAGATCATCAACGAGAAGCCAGCCATCGCCGTCATGGTCAACGCCTTTCAGAACGTCCAATCCACCCTGATCCATGTGATCATAGCTTTTGATGCAAACGGTATCGATTAGGCGCACGTTAAGCTCCCGCGCGATTAGCGCTGCGGGAATCAGCCCGCCGCGCGTAATCGCCACAATACCTTTAAAATCACGCTCAATTAACTGATGACACAACTGGCGCACATCGCGGTGTAGCTGATCCCAAGAGACCGTAAAATGCTGGTGATAACGGTGAGTACTCATAAAGGCGTTACTCGTCTTCGGTAAAGGAACAAACTGCGAACACACCAAAACCTGCATCGCGAATTTTCTGCGCCCCACCTAGCTCAGGTAGATCAATGATAGTGGCGGTTTCCACCACCTGACCACCGCTGCGCTGAATCAGGTTAGCCGCTGCCAGCATAGTGCCACCGGTGGCGATCAAGTCATCCATTAGCAGAATGCGGTCATTTTTCTGAAAAGCATCAGAGTGCAGTTCAACCTCAGAATGACCGTACTCAAGCGTGTAGGTTTCGCTAATGGTTTTAAAAGGCAGCTTCCCCTTCTTGCGCACGGGCACAAAGCTACAACCAAGCTCGTAAGCCAACGGCGCGCCGATGATAAATCCTCGCGCATCAATCGACGCGATAGCATCTAGGTTCATCTCTTGATAACGGTGCACAAAGCTATCAATTAGCTTGCGAAAAGCAGCGCTGTTTTGCAGCAACGGGGTAATATCGCGAAAATTCACGCCCGGTTCAGGCCAATCCGGCACCGTGCGGATAACGGATTTAATATAATCGCCATAGATGCTCATCGCGTCTCTCGTTTCGTCGGTAAGTGGTCGAGGTTTAGTCTAAAAAGAAGAATTTAGCCACGAACAGCAGCGCCAATAACACTACTGCAATATTTAAGTCTTTAAAGCGGCCCGATAGTGCCTTTATCGCCACATAGCTAATAAAGCCCAGTGCGATACCTTCTGCGATAGAAAACGTCAGCGGCATGGCCAATGCAGCAATTAAGACGGGGGCAGCTTCCGTTGCGTCATCCCAGTCAGCGTGGGCGAGGCTACCTGCCATCAATACCGCCACATATAGTAGCGCACCGGCAGTTGCATAAGCGGGAATAGAGCCCGCGAGCGGGGCAAAAAAGAGGCTCAGTAAAAAAAGAACCCCCACGACCACGGCGGTCAAGCCAGTGCGCCCGCCCGCCGCAATACCGGCAGTAGACTCAATATAACTGGTGGTAGTCGAGGTACCTAGGGCCGCGCCAGCCATTGATGCCGTGCTATCAGCCATCATCGCACGCCCAACCCGCGGTAATTTACCATCTTTATCTAAAAGCTTGCCCCGCTGAGCGACACCCACCAACGTGCCTGACGTGTCAAAAAGATCGACAAACAAAAACGCAAAAATCACGCTCAGCATGGCGACATCCAGCGCGGCCATGACATCCATCTGCATCAACGTGGGAGCAATAGACGGTGGCATTGACATCAGGCCACCGTATTCATTGTGGCCGAGCAGCATGGCAACTACCGTAATACCTAAAATACCGATCATCACCGCACCGGTGACTTTTAAATACGCCAGGGCTGTGATAACAAAAAAGCCAACGAGCGCATAAATTGCCGCCGGCTCAGACAGATCTCCAAGGGCTACGTAGGTCGCCGGGTTTGACACCACAATACCGGCATTTTTAAGCGCCACCATGGCCAGGAAGAGGCCGATACCCGCAGCAATACCGAGACGAAGCGATAACGGTATCGAATTGATAATCCACTCGCGAACTTTAAAAATACTCAACAGAAAGAAACAAAAACCAGACAAGAAGACCGCCCCTAGGGCTGCTTCCCAGGTATGTCCCATGCCCAGCACTACACCATAAGTAAAGAAGGCATTTAGCCCCATCCCCGGCGCTTGACCAATCGGATAATTGGCCCAAACTCCCATCACTAAGCAGCCAATCGCAGCGGCCACGCAGGTCGCCACAAAAACGGCACCGTAGTCCATGCCTGCTTCGGAAAGAATGCTGGGGTTAACAAAAATGATATAGGCCATCGTTAGGAACGTTGTAATCCCAGCGATCACCTCAGTTTTTATGTTGGTTTTGTGCTCAGAGAGCTTGAAGTGCTTCTCAAGAAGTTTCATAAAGTTTTCGATCCTTAACGCTACGCGTAGGGTCCCTGAGTGTAAGAAAAGCTGCACATATTAACGAAAGGCACTTATTATCGAAAGCAATTGTTATCAAAAGGCAATTTGCAATACGAGCGCCCAAATGCAGCAGAGTGTTGGGCATCTGCCCACTTATTGTTATTTGCAAGCTTTAGGCCAAAAGCTTACCAATCGGTCAGCAAAAACAAAAATATTGCCTACCCACGGTTCGCTAAGACGCGCTCCACCGTTTCAACAATCACCTGAGTTTGCGGATCAATCTCGATATTGACCTCATCGTCAAGCATCCGCTCGCTTAATGCGGTACGCGATAGTGTCTCAGGTATGAGATTCACGCTGAACGTTACTCCGCCGCTCTCATCTGTTTGACGCACATCAGCCACCGTAAGGCTAATACCGTCCACTCCGATATACCCTTTTTCAAACACAAATCGGCTGACTTTTTCCGGCAATGCAAACCACAATCGACGATTGTTCGGCGCTTCTTCGATCTCAACCAACTTCGCTTTGCAAATCACGTGGCCTGACATAACGTGGCCGCCAATTTCATCGCCAAAACGCGCGGCACGCTCAATATTGACGCACTGCCCAGGCGTAATTGCACCAAGATTGGTCAACCGTAACGTTTCACGCATCAAGTCAAAGCTTACGTTATCACCCTCAATTGCTGTCACTGTGAGGCAGACACCGTTATGGGCAACAGACGCTCCAATCTCAAGCCCTTCACGCATATGGCTAGGCATCTCCACCACGTGGGTACGAAAGGCGTCGAGCTCGCGCACTGCAACGACAACAGCGGTGCCTTGTACAATCCCCGTAAACATCGCTTCCCCCTGAACATGGCGTTATCGCCAACATCTTGCACGTAAATAGGGCGGTATTGTGCCACTTTTATGCTGATGACACCCCCTTCAAGACACGTGCATGAAAAATTTTTCCCGCACAACAACGCGACTTGATAATAGACACCCCAAATACACCTACCAAAATCACTTAAAAAGAAAATAAAACCAATAAAAACTCAGATTGTAAAAAATAATTCTAACCGGTATTTGACAGTACTCATCCCGGTATTTAGACTTTTGCCTCAATTGTAACGACGCCGATTTGTACCCAGATTGCGGGCGTCTACCCAGCCAATAGGCGGGTAAAATTTCGCTAAAAGGGTGTGTCCAGCGTTGATGGCCACCCGTTTAGGGTGGTCTTTTTTTGTTTCCCACCCTAGGCTTGCTCCTCGCACTCTATTGTCGGCCTCTTTACGTCTTTGGCCTCATATAAGGCAGACGCGATTCATGATTGAACTCAACAATGTCAGCAAAACCTATTACAGCAAAGCCAGTGGCAATAAACTGGGTGCCGTTCATGCGCTAAAAAACGCTAGCTTACATGTCCCCAAAGGCACTATTCACGGCGTCATAGGCTTATCGGGCGCCGGTAAGTCAACGCTGATACGCTGCGTCAACCTCTTGGAGCGCCCCACAGAAGGAAGTGTCACGGTCAATGGCCAAGAAATGACACGTCTGAATGCTCAGGAGCTAAATCAAGCGCGCCATCGTATTGGCATGATTTTTCAGCATTTCAACTTACTCACAACGCGCAATGTTTTTGACAATGTGGCCCTGCCGTTGGAACTCATGGGGCGTTCTAAAAAGGCAATTCGCGAGCGCGTTTTACCGCTTTTAGAGCTTGTTGGCCTTAACGATAAGACCCATCAGTTTCCTGCTCAACTCTCAGGTGGGCAAAAGCAACGTGTCGCCATTGCTCGAGCGCTGGCTAGCGAACCCGCGGTATTGCTCTGCGATGAAGCAACATCCGCGCTTGACCCGCAAACAACCGGCTCCATTCTTGAGCTCCTGCGCGATATCAACCAGACGCTCGGCATTACCATTTTGTTGATCACGCACGAAATGGAGGTGGTTAAATCTATCTGCCATCGCGTCAGTTTGATCTCTGACGGCGAACTAGTAGAAAACGCCGTCGTCGGTGATTTTTTTACCGCGCCTCGCACACAGCTTGGGCGTGAATTTTTAAATGACTTTCTCCAGCTAGCCCCTCCCAAAGAGCTGGTGGATCGCTTGCAAGAAACCCCTAGCGATACTACTCACCCGATTGTGCGATTAACATTTTCTGGCGATGCCGTTTCTACCCCGGTCATTTCTCAGCTCGCGCGCGAATGCGGTGTCGACGTCAGCATTTTGCAAGCCAAAGTGGAGTCCATTCAGGAACGCACCTTAGGCTTGATGATTGCCGAGTTACTGGGAACGTCAGAACAAACTCAGCAAGCCATGCACTATCTTGAATCTCAAAAGCTACAAGTAGAGGTACTAGGCCATGTCCAGCGCGATGATTGATCTTATTCTGCAGGCAACGCTGGATACGCTCTATATGGTGGGAGTATCCGGCCTTATTTCGACACTCCTCGGGGTACCTTTGGGCGTAATGCTTTACGTAACACGTCCTCGGCAAATTCTCACCATGCCGATACTCAACCAAGTGCTCGGGATTGTGACCAATATTGGCCGCTCCATTCCGTTTATCATTCTGATGGTAGCCATCATTCCCTTCACGCGCATGTTAGTGGGCACCTCCATCGGGATTAACGCCGCCGTGGTCCCCTTGACCATTGCCGCCATTCCATTTGTCGCACGCTTGGTGGAAGGCGCACTTAATGAGCTATCTCCGGGATTGATCGAATCCGCTCAGGCGATGGGCGCCACCCCTTGGCAGATTATTCGCAAGGTATTACTCCCTGAAGCACGCGGCGGCATTATCACGGGGTTGACCATCACATTGGTAACACTTGTCAGCTACTCTGCCATGGCAGGCGCGGTGGGGGGTGGCGGTCTTGGCGACCTGGGCATTCGTTACGGCTATAACCGTTTTAACCCCACTATCATGCTTATCACTGTGGTTATTTTGGTGGTCATGGTGCAAGGGTTCCAAAGCCTCGGCGATTACTTAGTACGCAAAAGCGATCGTAAGTAACCATCGCAGTTATACTCTAAAAGAATTAGACATAGTATTTTTATTACTTCAAGATAATGGCGATACAACATCGCGCCAATAGGAGACCTTCATGAAAAAGCTTTTAATTAGCGGCTTATCCGCTCTCGCTCTGATGAGCAGCGTCGCGAGCGCGGACTCACATAGCATCAAAGTGGGTACCGTGGCCGGCCCTGAAACGGACGTCATGCAGGTCGCAGCGGGTATTGCAGAGCGTGAATACGGATTGAACGTTGAAATCATCGAATTCACTGATTACGTCACCCCCAATGCCGCTCTGGCTGATGGCAGCTTAGATGCCAACGCTTACCAACACGAACCGTACATGCAAGCCATGGTGAATGATCGTGGCTACGATTTTGCCGTTGCTGGTTACACTTTCGTGTATCCGATTGGCGCCTACTCGGAAAAGTTTGAGCGCATTGACGAGCTACCGGAAGGCGCCCAAATTGCGCTGCCCAACGACCCTTCTAACGAAGGACGGGCGTTAATTTTGATGCACAACCACGGGTTAATTACGCTCAACGACCCTGAAAACCTGGAAGCGACCCCTATTGATATTGCGGATAACCCGCATAACTTTCGTTTCCGCGAGATTGATGCGGCTCAACTGCCCCGCGTACTGCCGGATGTCGACATGGCATTCATCAATAATACGTTTGCCCAACCGGCAGGCCTGAGCCTTGATAACGCCTTGATCAAAGAAGGGCCTGAATCACCCTACGTCAACCTGATCGTGGTGCGTGGAGGTGATCAGGACCGCGAAGCAATTCGCCAGTTAGTCGACGCCTATCAAAGCGAGGCGGTCATCGAAAAAGCCGAAGAACTGTTCGATGGCGCGGCCGTTCCTGGCTGGATCAAATAAGCACAACTTCCTTCGCCGCTTCATTTTTAAAACGTACATCGGGCCGGCATTGCGCCGGCTCGATGCGTTATTAGGACACCGCATGACGCTATCACCTACCGATTACACCTTACTGGGCAAGCAACTCCACGCCTTGCTTGACACCCGTGATTGGCTAACCAACAGCGCACAGCTTAGCGCGTTTGTTTTTGCGCAAGTGCCTACACTTAATTGGGTGGGCGTTTATCTACAGCGCGAGCCGGATATGCTCTGGCTCGGCCCGTTTCAAGGCAAACCCGCGTGTCACCCCATCCCCTTCAGCAAGGGAGTGTGTGGCGCTGCAGCTCGCACCGGACAAACCCAGCGGGTGGATGACGTTCACGCCGTGGCCGATCACATCGCCTGTGACGCAGCATCGCGTTCGGAACTTGTGATTCCCATTAGATCAGGCGATGCACTTTGGGGCGTACTGGATCTTGACAGCCCCGAGCCAGGGCGCTTCAGCACGACGGACCAAGCGGGTCTTGAATCTCTTGTGGCCATCTTTGCCCAGCGAACGGAGCTACCCCATTTTTGCTAGGCTTTCTATAACGCCGCTGGCAAACAACAGCTAACATGCAGATCACGACCAAAAACGCCCCATCCGCTTAGCGCATGGGGCGTTATCTTGGTAGGACCAGGCGGATTTGAACCGCCGACCTCCACGATGTCAACGTGGCGCTCTAACCAACTGAGCTATGGTCCTGGAAACAGGTAATAAAATGATAGTAGTGGTGAAAAAATCGAGTTGGGCAAAATCGACTTATTGGTAGGACCAGGCGGATTTGAACCGCCGACCTCCACGATGTCAACGTGGCGCTCTAACCAACTGAGCTATGGTCCTGCCGCTCCACAACGGATGCGAATTATACTTCTTTATGACTGAAATGCAAGCACTTTGGACTTAACATCGCCATGCCCTACGTAAAGAAAGCTTACTCCGGCACACCACCCTCGGTCAGTTTCTTAGGGTCTAGTAAGCGCTCAAGCGTTAATCGATCAAGCGTCGTCTCTTCCTCGGCAACGTCGATAATTGGGCGCCCGGCTTGGTACGCTTTTTTGGCGATCGCGGCCGCTGCGTTATACCCAATGACGCCGTTTAGGGCCGTTACTAAAATAGGGTTGCGCGCCAGCGGCTCGCGCAGTTGATCTTCACGTACCTTGAAGGTCGCAATCGCCCGATCCGCCAGTAATCGCGCCGTGTTGCTCATCAGCGCGATAGACGACAATAAATTTGAGGCTACCAGCGGCAGCATCACGTTGAGCTGAAAATTGCCGCTTTGCCCGGCCACGGTAATCGCGGTATCCAAGCCAATCACTTGCGCTGCCGCTTGCGCTGCCGACTCAGGAATAACCGGGTTCACTTTTCCCGGCATAATTGAGCTTCCAGGTTGCAAGGCCTCAAGCTCAATCTCGCCTAACCCGGCAAGGGGGCCAGAATTCATCCAGCGCAAATCGTTGGCGATCTTCATCACGACACAAGCCAAGCCTTTTAGCTGCCCGGAAAGCTCGACTGCCGCATCCTGCGACGCAAGGCTGGCAAAAAAGCTATCGTTAGGCACAAATGTTAAGCCTGTTTGCTCACTTAAGTGTTCAGCCATTTTAGCGCCAAATTCCGCCGGTGTATTAATACCGGTACCAACCGCCGTGCCGCCTTGCGCCAAGCGCTGAAGACGCGTCATGGCACTCTCGATGCGCTCAATCGCTTGATCTAGCTGACTCACCCAGCCGCCTAATTCCTGCGCCATGGTTAACGGCATGGCATCCATCAAGTGCGTACGTCCTGTTTTCACCACGTCTGCCAGCTCGCTAGCACGTTGAGCAATCGCGTCGCGCAAGTGCGTTATCGCCGGCAGCAATGTGCTATCTATGCCAATTGCCGCGGCAACGTGAATTGCCGTCGGGACTACATCGTTACTCGATTGCCCCATATTGACGTGATCATTTGGCAACACTTCGACCCCGGCCCGACTGGCGAGATTAGCTAAAACCTCGTTGACGTTCATGTTGCTCGATGTGCCGGAGCCCGTTTGGAAAACATCCACCGGAAAGTGAGCATCATGCTTGCCGTCGATTACCTCTTGAGCCGCGTCTTTAATGGCCGTGGCACGCGCCTCATCGAGCAAACCCAATGCATGATTGGTATGGGCCGCAGCGAGTTTAATGCGCGCAATAGCATGGATGAACGCAGGCGGCATTGGCTGATGCGATACCGGAAAATTATTCACCGCACGCTGGGTCTGGGCGCCATAAAGCGCATCGGAAGGGACGTTTAACTCGCCCATACTATCGCGTTCTATACGTGTCGACATGTTGCGATCCTTTTTGATCAATGAAACGAACAGGTATCATCCTTCAACCTAACGCGCTTACCTAAGTTAGCAAATACGCCCTAACGGCGCCGCCCACACCCGTTATGTATCTATTTCAAAATCGCATCATTAATAATGTTGCACTGCACAAAAACATCCCCTATACTGCAACGCAACATGACGAAGATTGCATAGATCCACTTACGCGTGCTTCGTCTTAACATCACAAACGAATGCCCTAGGAGGGTTTATCATGCGCACTATTAACACTAACGAAATGACTCAGCAGTTCGATAACATGTTCATGGCGCCTGCTCGCGCTTTTGCAGCACTGAACGTTGATTTCGCGGAAAAAATGTTTAATGCCCAGCTTGACGCAGGCAAAGCCTACGTCGACACCAGCATGGCGCAAGCGCGCAGCTTCATGGACATTAAAGACGCTGAAGGTCTGCGTTCTTACATGGAAGGCCAGCAAAAAGTGGCTAAAGAACTGGCCGAGCGCGTTAAAGGCGATGCGGATAAAGTTGTTGGATTGCAGCAGGACTTCATCCAGAAGAGCCAAAAGCTAACGGAAGATAACGTCAAGCAAGCGCAAGAAACGGCGACCAAGATGAGCAAATCTGCTTAATCTCGACGCAAAGCGCTTTGACAAAAAAACCGCCAACGGCATACCGTTGGCGGTTTTTTTGTGCCGGCTTACCAGCCTAGCGCCTGCTTCACAAATGGAATCGTCAGTTTACGTTTTGCTGACAGCGAAGCTTGATCCAGCGTTTCCAAGGCGCCGCAAAGCTTGCTGAGCTCACGCGGCCCCCGATGTAAAATATAGCGCCCAACGTCGTCAGGTAGCTGCATTCCCCGGCTGTTCGCCCGCAGTTTGAGTGCGCTTAGGCGCTCATCATCATCCAAAGGCTGAAGATGAAAGGTCACGCCCCACGTCAACCTTGAGGCCAGGTCCGGCAGCACAACCGGTAGCTGACGCGGTGAGGCATTGGCGGCAATTACCAAGCATTTGCCCGCATCACGTAAGCGGTTAAACGCGTGAAATAGCCCCTCTTCCCAGCGCTTACGCCCGATTACGCACTCAAGGTCGTCAATCATGACCACGTCTAAGCGTTCAATTTCTTCTAACATGAGCGGCGGAAAGTGACCTAAATCGGCTAAAGGTAAATAGAGCGCGCGCTTGTCATGATCCGATGCAGCATGGCACGCTGCTTGAAGCAGATGGCTTTTGCCGCTGCCAGAGCTACCCCATAGGTACAGATACGGTTCAGCTTGAAACGCTATTTGGCTCACTAGGGCTTGCACCAGCCCGGCATTAGCCGTGCTAGTGTAATAATTTTCGAACGTGGCATCATCGCGCAACCCGACGCCTAAGGGCAACTGTGCCGGCACTCGGCTCATAGGGTTCCCCTATCGTCATAATGATCCTGATTGAGCCTGCGCTGCTCTGCGGCTGCACTCTCGGACACCCCTTCGACATCATATAGCGAACTACCTTTATAGCGATCAAGCACTTCGCGTAAGAGCACCATGATCACTGCCGCCGCCGGCAGTGCTAATAATACACCGGTGAAGCCAAACAGTTTCCCCCCTGCCAACACGGCAAAAATAACCGCCACGGGATGCAAGCCAATTTTGTTACCTAAAAGCTTAGGTTGAAGCACCACACTCTCGATCGTCTGACCAATGGAAAACACCAAAATCACCCCTAAGATTGCCCAAACGGTGCCCATCTGAAAGAGCACCACGATCAACGCAATGCTAATCCCGACAATAAAGCCTAAAAACGGCACGATACTGGCTATCCCGGAAATAAAACCAATCAAAAGACCAAAGTTCAGTCCCATCAAGCTCAGCCCCAGCGCGTATATAATGCCCAAACACAGCATGACTAGCAGTTGCCCACGCAAAAAAGCAGAAAGTACTTCGTCGCAGCGAGCAACCAACCGGTGCGTATCTTCTACCCACTGGCGAGGAATTAGGTTAGCGATATTGTTAATTAACCGGTCCCAGTCAAGCAGCAAGTAAAACGTCACAACGGGGACCAACGCCACGTACGTCACCCAAGAGACCAGTGCCATACTAGAGCGCCCCACTTGCCCGAGCGCCTGCGCTAAATACCCCCCGGCATCACGCCAGTTCTGGACCAAAATTTCGCGTAGATTCGCCACTTCCGCCTGTAAGTCGTAGCCTACCCAGGCCTGCAGCTGAGGAGCAAGCGTGGTTTCCACCCATTGAAGAATAGACGGGAGCGCATCACCAAACTGTTTCACCTGCTGAATAATCAGCGGCACTACAATCAGTAAACTCACCACCAAAATCAGCGCGAGCACAAAAAACACACTCGTCACGGCAAGGGGGCGCTTCATTCCCCAGCGCTCAAAGCGATCGGCCAAGGGATCGGCGAGATAAGCCAGAATCATGCCGGTTACAAATGGCATGAGCACCGCATCAAGCAAATAAATAGCCCCTGCGATGACCACTAAAAGCAGAATTCCCCACCAAGAATGATGCATTCAACGACTCCTCCATGAACCAGGCTGACTAGCCTGTCGTGTTACGCTGCTTGGAGCGATGCGGGTCCAGCTCCTGAGTGTTACAATTTGGCCCGTTACCGCATCGGCGCTGGCTATCCGCCAGCATTCGCATCGTTAGTTTACTTTCATCGTACTTTCATCGTTATTTTTGCACCACAGGATCTGCTATGACCGAGACCTCCTCTTCATCCACCAAACCTTCGCTAAGCTACAAAGACGCAGGCGTTGATATCGACGCAGGCAATGCCCTTGTTGATCGTATTAAGCACGTAGCCAAGCGTACTTCGCGTCCAGAGGTGATGGGTGGCCTCGGTGGTTTTGGCGCCCTGTGCGAGCTTCCCAAAAATTACAAAGAGCCGGTATTGGTATCGGGCACCGACGGCGTGGGCACAAAATTACGCCTTGCGATGGACCTTGGCAAACACGACACCATCGGCATCGACCTTGTTGCCATGTGCGTTAACGATCTGATTGTCGCCGGGGCCGAGCCGCTGCTCTTTCTTGACTACTATGCCACGGGAAAGCTCAACGTGGATATCGCCGCCGAGGTGGTCGAAGGCATTGGAGCTGGCTGCGAGCAGGCGGGATGCGCGCTTGTGGGCGGAGAAACGGCTGAAATGCCCGGTATGTATGAAGGCGATGATTATGATCTCGCTGGCTTCTGCGTGGGTGTCGTCGAGAAAGCGAACATCTTGGACGGCAAAAACGTCAGCGACGGTGACGTCCTCTTAGGCCTTGCTTCCTCGGGCCCGCATTCCAACGGTTACTCGCTGATTCGCAAAATTCTTGAAGTGAGCGAGGCACCGCTCGATACCGCCATCGATGGCAAGCCGTTAAGCGAAGCACTGATGGCGCCAACGCGTATCTATGTCAAACCGCTGCTTTCCTTGATGCGCGAGACAGAGACACCCGTTCACGCACTCTCGCATATCACCGGCGGCGGGCTTTTGGAAAACCTTCCACGTGTTCTGCCCGAGCATTTAGCCGCGCACATCGATATCGCCAGCTGGAAACGCCCTGAGGTCTTCAACTGGTTGAAAGCCCAAGGCAACGTTGACGAAACTGAAATGCACCGGGTGCTTAACTGCGGCATCGGCATGGTGATCGTTGTCCCGCCGGCTCACGCCGATAAAGCCCGCACGCACCTGCAAGCCCAAGGTGAAACCGTTTACACCCTTGGCAACATTGTGGCGCGCGAAGGTGACGCCGTGACGCTGGAGAATCTGCCGGCATGAGCAGCACCGATTACACCAGCGATACGCTAAAAGAGATAGAACCCGAAGCCACCGACGCACGCCGCGTTGTGGTGCTGATTTCCGGTAGCGGCAGTAACTTGCAAGCGTTGATCGAGGCGCAATCCCACGACCGGTTGGGCGGCGAGATCGTGGCGGTCATCTCTAACGAGGCGGATGCCTATGGGCTAAAGCGCGCCCGCGATGCCGGCATTGATGCGGTAGCTTTACCGCACCGTGAATACGATAGCCGCGAGGCTTACGATGGCGCGTTAATCAAGGTCATTGAGCGTCACGAGCCTGACCTCATTGTGCTCGCCGGTTTCATGCGCATCTTGACGCCGCGCTTTGTACAGCGATTTCTCGGACGAACGCTCAATATCCACCCGTCACTGCTGCCCGCTTATCAAGGTCTTAATACCCATGCCCGTGCGCTTGCCGATGGCGTATCAGAGCATGGCTGCAGCGTTCATTTTGTGACCGAAGAGCTCGATGGCGGCCCGGTGGTGATTCAGGCCGCGCTCAAGGTTAGCGCCGATGACACTATCGAGACGCTAAAAGAAAAAATCCACGCCCGCGAGCACCTGATTTATCCTATCGCGGTCAGCTGGTTCTTAGACGGTCGCCTACAGTATAGCGGGACAGGGGCCACACTAGACGGCACCGTACTGCCACCGCAGGGTCTGCGCTTGAGTCACGAAGACGCCGCCGAGGAGCTTGACGAGCTCGACGATCACCCCTAAGACAAACGCAAAACGGCGCTTGAGCGTTTCATCGCTAAGCGCCGTTATGTGTCGCTTTGCTTTTTAGGTTCGAGTTAGGTTCGAGGAAGTGTCACTCCTCGCTGGCCCATGTACTTACCACCCCGGTCTTTATAGGATGTTTCGCAAATCTCATCGGATTCCAAAAAGAGCATTTGCGCCACGCCTTCATTGGCGTAGATTTTGGCTGGGAGGTTGGTGGTATTGGAAAACTCCAACGTTACGTGCCCTTCCCATTCCGGCTCAAGTGGCGTCACGTTAACGATAATCCCACAGCGCGCGTAAGTCGATTTACCTAAACAAATAGTCAGTACGCTGCGCGGGATACGAAAATACTCTACCGTGCGCGCCAGCGCGAAAGAGTTGGGCGGAATAACGCAGACATCCCCCTTCACATCAACAAAGCTCTTATCGTCAAACCCTTTCGGATCGACAACCGCCGAGTGAATATTAGTGAACACCTTAAAATCATCGGCGCAGCGCACATCGTAGCCATAGCTTGAGGTGCCGTACGAAATCACGCGCTTACCATCAACGTAACGCACCTGTTCTGCTTCAAAAGGCTCAATCATGGCGTCACTGGCGGCCATGCGACGAATCCATTTATCCGATTTAATGCTCATTGCGTTGCTATCACTCACTAAAAGAAATCGTCGGACCTTGCTCGGCGGCGCCGTCCACACCTGCTGCAACACGCTTGGCAATCTCGCCAAACGTCTGGCTCACGGAACTATCTGGCTCGGAAATTACACTTGGATTACCGGAATCCGCGAACTCACGAATCGACAGACTCAGTGGCAAGCGCCCAAGCACTTGGGTTTCGTATTCGTCTGCAATTCGTTCGCCGCCACCGGTGCCAAAAATGGGCGCTTCGTGGCCGCAATTTTCACAGTGATAGGTGCTCATGTTCTCGACAATGCCGAGCACCGGTACGTTAACCTTGCGGAACATCTCAATGCCTTTACGCGCATCCAACAACGCAATATCTTGCGGCGTGGTGACGATGACAGCCCCGGATACCGGTACGCGCTGCGAAAGCGTCAGCTGAATATCGCCGGTACCGGGTGGCATATCGATGAGGAGAAAATCAAGATTATCCCACTGAGTTTGGGTTAAAAGCTGCTGGAACGCGCCAACAACCATAGGGCCACGCCACACCATAGGCTCGCGGGTGTTGACCAGAAACGCCATCGACATAGCTTGGATGCCGTGGGCTTCAAGCGGGAAAAACTTATCTTCCCCTGCGGCTTGCGGGCGCTCGCCTTCTTTCACGCCGAGCATCTGAGCCTGGCTTGGGCCGTAAATATCGGCATCCAACACGCCCACGCGGTAGCCCTGCGCTGAGAGCGCTAGGGCTAAATTAACCGTTACCGTGGATTTACCCACGCCACCCTTGCCCGAGGCAACGGCGACGATATGCTTCACCCCTTCCATTCGTGGCACTCCTCGTCAATTATTTAAGCTTTCGCTTGGAATGATACGCGCAAGCGGCTCATTCATAAACTGACGAAAGCACACCGACGAAAAGCGCACGAGGAAAACACGCCATCTTTACCTTTCTTTTTTCGCCATGCTCTCCAGCATTTTATTCACGGCGTCTAAATGTTCCGGTTCGTTGTGACACATTCCTTGGAAGGTGGCGCAGACATCAAGAAAACCTTTTAGCTCCATATTGGGCGCCATTTTCATCAGCCGCTTTGTCAATCGCGTGGCTTTGGGCGGCTGCGCGGCAATACGCTCGGCATGTACCATTGCGGCTTCCATCAGTGCGTCTGGCTCGGCCACTTCCAGCACAATTCCATAGGCTTTCGCTTCTTCGGCGTCGATGATGCGGCCAGAAAGCGTGAGCTCAAAGGCCCGCTGGTAACCAATCAAACGCTGCATGAACCACGCACCGCCATCGCCGGGAATAATCCCCAGGTTAAGAAACGTCTCGCCAAACTTTGCCTTACGCGAGGCAATACGGATATCCGCCATATTGGCCAAATCAAAGCCCGCGCCAATCGCCGGTCCATTCACCGCCGCGATGATCGGTACCTCCACGTCTTGCAATGCCAGCGGTATGCGTTGAATACCACGCCGATAGCGCTCGGCCACTTCAGCGACATTGCCGGCAAAATCGCCCCCGCGACTGGCCATGTCTTTGACATTCCCCCCCGCAGAAAATGCGGAACCGGCGCCGGTAATCAGCAGCACCGACACGTCATCGCAGCGATTAGCCCACTCGGCCACCGCGACAATGTCGTCAACCAACGCCGTCCCGGTTAAGGCATTGCGCACATCGTGGCGGTTTAAGGTTAATGTCGCGACGCGCTGCTCTAGCGTCAAAGTGGCATCTTGTAGCGTCGGTAGTGTCATAAGGACTCCTTCACAATAATTCGCGCATCTACCACGGCGTAGCCATCGGGGTAGGCAATCACCGGGTTGAGGTCGAGTTCGGCAATCTGCGGATAGCTGGCAACGATACGCGATACGCTGAGCAAAAGCTCAACAAGTGCCTCTTTATCAATCGCGGAGGCCCCGCGCACCCCCTCAAAGAGTTTTTTCGCTTTGATTTGCTCCACCATGGAAGCGGCATCATGGTGGCTCAAGGGGATTGCGCGAAAGGCCACGTCTTCAAGAATCTCGACAAACACGCCGCCCAGACCAAACATCAATACCGGACCAAAAATCGGGTCCCGCGTCATCCCGATGATCACCTCAACGCCCTTTTCCGCCATGGGCGTGATCAGTACACCCTCAATATCGGCATTGGCATCATAGGCATGCGCTGACGCCATGATCTGATCAAATCCGGTTTGCAATGCTGCTTCACCCGCAAGGTTGAGCTTTACACCGCCCGCATCGGATTTATGCAAGATATCCTTCGATACCACCTTCATTGCCAACGGTTGGTCGCCAAATTCGCGGGCAATGTCACCAAGCTCATCGCTGCGGCGAACGACGCGCTCAACCGGCACGCGAATACCGTGTTCCGCCAGTAGCGACTTTGCTTCAAACTCTAATAAATTGCGCCCTTGGGCTTGCGCCTGAGACAAAAGCGCGCGCCCTGCGTCGGTGGCATACTCTTTCTCTTCTGACGCCGATAAAGCGCACTGCGCCAGATATTCGCCGCGTTCACCGAGTGCTGCAAGCACCCGCACGGCATGCTCGATTGAGGTATAAACCGGCAGGCCCGCTTCGTGTAGTCGCCTAAGCGCAGGCGGTTTGACCGGCGCGTAGAGACTGTAAACCACCAGCGGTTTTGTCGTTTTCTTGGAGAGATCCACCATCGCCTCAGCGCCACGCATTTCGTCTCCCAGCAGTGACTCAGCAAAGCGCAAGCTGTAACCGCCGAACATCCCAACGAGGAAAATACTGTCGACATTATCGTCGGCGGAGACAATCTCCATACATCTTGCCAGTAGCGACGGGTTGGCGTCTGACGAGCCAGCAACGTCCACCGGGTTCGCAGTAGAGGCCTGCGGGAATAAAATCTCACGCAGTTTATAACGCGTGTCTTCCGAGAGCTCAGCAAGTGTCAGTCCGGCTTCGGCTAAGCGGTCGGAAGCAATCGTCGCTTGCCCCCCGCCATCGGCGATCACCGCCACCCGTTTACCGCGGGCTTTCTGTAAAAGCCCCAAGCCTTCGGCCACCGGAAGAATTTCATCGGAATACTGCACCACGCTCACGCCCGACTGACGCAGCAGGTCTACCGTCATTTGATAACTGCCCGCCAGCGCCCCAGTGTGCGAGCTAGCGGCTTTCTGACCCTGCTCGGTGGAACCCGATTTATACACCACCACTGGCTTCATGGCTGTCACGTCGCGGGCAACCTGCAGGAACTTGCGCCCATCGCGAAAGCCTTCCACATAAAGCGTAGCGACGCGGGTGTGCTCGTCTTCGCCGAGATAGCGCAGGTAATCATTAAAGCCGATATCACTCTGGTTTCCCGGACCAATATAGGTGCTAAAACCCACTTGGCCGTTATGCTGCGCCTCTAACGCTAACGACAACAGCATGTTGCCCGACTGCGAGACAATACCGATATCGCCAGGTTTAACGTTATCCAGCGCAAGCAAATTCACTCGGTGATGCAGGTTAAATATTCCCGAGGTATTCGGGCCGATAATACGCACGCCATGAGCACGCGCCTGGGCCATCATTTCCTGCTCAAGCTTTGCCCCTTCTTCCCCGGTTTCACCAAAGCCGCTGGCGAGAATTACCGCGCCTTTAATGCCACGGCGGCCACACTCAGCAATTAGCCCCGGCACGGTGGCGGCTGGGGTACAAATCAGCGCGAGCGACGGATTACCCGGAATCTCCATCACCGATGGCCACGCTTTTACCCCCAATATGCTATCGGCCTTGGGGTTAACGGGATAGATCTCACCTCGGTAACCATCCTTGATGAGACCCACCATGGCTTTATAGCCGCGTTTGGTTGGATCAGCAGATGCCCCCACCACGGCGATACCGGAGGGCGCTAAAATATCGTGAAGCGGGCTACGCAGGGGAAGGTGACCTTCAATCGGATTCATGCCTAAACCTTTAACCTTGGCTCGCTATACAGCGAGTCTGTCTAGAGTCGATAAGTATTGTCTAGAGTCGATAAGTACTGTCTTAAGTCGATAAGTACAGGTAAGTACAACCGGGGTTAGCGGCCTTGGAAGCTTGGCTTACGTTTTTGTGCGAAGGCATCCACGCCCTCCTGCCAGTCATCCGTCGTCGAGCAGGTGAAAACCGCATCTAGCTCCTGTTGAAGATGACTCTCGACATCGTTGGCGCTACTGACATTGACCAATCGCTTAAGCATGGCCATTGACACCGGAGCTTGCTCAGCGAGTTTTGCGCCAAGTGCATGGGCTTCGATAAGCAATTGCTCTTGCGAGTAAGTGGCGATTGCGAGAGAGAGACGTGCTGCCTCCGTGCCGCTAATTTTCTCGCCGGTGAACAGTAATCGCCGCGCCTGTGCGAGCCCGACAATTTGCGGCAAAACCTTCGACACTCCTCCGCCAACGCAGGTACCAATACTTGTCTCGGGAAAACCGATTTGTGCGTCTTCGGCCATCACAATAAAGTCACAAGCCACCGCCATTTCCGCACCGGCGCCGAGGGCATAGCCGTTAACCGCGGCCACCACGGGCTTTTTTAGCCGGTAAATGGCTTCACACACATCATTACCCAGCTGCAGGTACTGGCGTCGTTGGTAGAGCGTACGCGCGGCACCACCATGCTCTTTCATATCGGCCCCCACGCAAAACGCCCGTCCTTCGCCGGTTATCACAACGGCACGTACGTTTTCTGCCCGCTCAGACAAAGCGAGCGCATCGATCAGCTCGGTATAAAACGCTTCTACCACCGCATTAAGCCGGTGGGGTCGGTTAAAGCGGATTTCGAGAACGTGTTCCTGCAAAGAAACCAGCAGTGTTTGATAGGAAGGTATCGCCTCCGTTGTCAGCGTAAAGCGAGACGAAGCATTTGAAAGAGCGTGAATCGACATAGTGGTAGTTAAGGCCTGCGGCAAATCTGAGCGTGGGTGTGTGTTGCATGCGTGTGTTGCGAACGCTTGCAACATGCTGATCAAAACGTTTGTACCAAAAATCCATGCTATTGAGCACATTTGTTCTATCTGCATAGTAGTCTTAGGCATTTGCCTTCGTCAACACGATCGTTTCTTTATCTTATAATAAATGAAACAAACGTATCTCATATTTGACACAGCACTGCGCACCTTGCCTCTCGTGAGTTACAATGCCCAACGTTTTCGCATGCTGCCGTGGATCGAGGAGCCTTACATGCCAAACCCTACTCAGCATGATCCGACAGAGGCCTTGCCCGGTTCGCCACCCTCTGCCTGTCTAGATGAAATCAATCAACAATTGGCAGAGGTTTACCCAGATCTTAGCCCCCAGTTAAAACTGGCCGCAGGCTATGTACTTGAGCACCCGCTGGACATTGCCTTTCAATCGATTCGTAAATCCGCCGCCGCCGCCAAAGTTACCCCCTCCACGCTAGTCCGCCTGGCCAAAAGACTTGGTTTTGATAGCTACGAGCTTTTTCGCGACGTGTTTCAATCAGCGGTGCAGGCAGGGCCGGTCGAGTTTTCTGGGCGTGCCAGCCAGTTACGCACCCTCGCCAGCCATACCGATGACCAAGTGTTTCTTGATGTGGGTGATGCCGCATTTGATAATATCGGTCGTCTATTTACCGCCGATAATCAGTCACGCGTGCGCGACGCTGCCCAGATGATTCTGGGGGCACGCCAAGTGGCAGTGGTGGGCTTTCGCGATACGTTTGCATGCGCTTATCACTTCGCTTACGTGGGGCGTATCGCAATACCGGACATTCACCTCATTCGCGGCTTAGAAGGCGGGCTTTTGACCGAGCTTGACCGCTTTGATGAGCACGATATTGTGGTCGTCTTCGGTTTTGAGCCTTATTGCGCCGAAACGGTTAAAGCGCTAGAGGTCACCCGCATTAACGGGGTGAAAGCCATCGTAGTCACAGACACCATGCGATCACCGCTGGTACCGGGCGCGCAAATCACGTTCAACGTCGCCAATGCGACCCCTCACTTTTTCCCCTCGATCCTTTCAGCAATTACGCTGATCGAAGCCATTTTGGCAGAGTGTGTGGCCTTCGGTCCTAACGACCTAGTCGACAACGTTTCAAAATTCGAGCAACGCATGCGCCGCATGGGTGCCTATGTCGATGTGGAATAACGGTGAGTGCAGAAATGTCTATGTCACGTTTCCTGCTTCGGGTCACTTGGCTACCTAACCTGGCCTACGGCTAACCACATCTCACCATTTGCCCTCTTTACCGCCCTCCCTTAGTGAGGGCGGTTTTCGTCTTGGGGTACGAAAACGTTAGGGCAGCAGCACCGTTGACCCGGTGGTTTTACGGCTTTGTAGCGCATCTTGTGCTTTACCCGCCTCGGCGAGCGGATAGCGGTTGGCGACATCGATTTGGATCTTGCCGCTTTCCAGCATGGCAAAGAAGTCATCGCACATCATTTCCAGGCGCTCGCGGGTATCGGCATAACCATTCAGACTGGGGCGGGTCACAAACAGCGAGCCTTTTTTGTTGAGAATGCCGATATTCACGCCATCGACAGGGCCGGAGGCATTGCCAAAACTGACCATTAGCGAGCGAGGTTTGAGACAGTCTAACGACATCTCCCAGGTATCTTTGCCTACCGAGTCGTAGACCACATCGCACATCTCGCCATTGGTGAGCTCACGCACCCGCTCTACCACATCTTCTTCGGTGTAATTGATGGTTGCCCAAGCGCCATTTTTCTCAGCAAGCGCCGCTTTCTCGGCAGAACTCACGGTACCAATGAGCTTAACGCCCAGCGCTTTTGCCCACTGGCAAGCAATTGAACCAACACCGCCGGCCGCGGCATGAAACAAAATGGTTTCGCCACCCTTGAGTTCATAGGTTTGACGCAGCAAATACTGCACTGTCAGTCCCTTCAACATACTCGCCGCCGCGGTTTCAAAATCGATAAAGTCTGGCAGCTTAACGACTTTGGCAGCGGGGAGCGTATGATGCGCGGCGTAAGCTCCCAGCGGGCCTTGCGCGTAAGCCACCCGATCGCCTTCTTTCAGGTGGGTGACGTTCTCGCCCACGGCATCCACCACGCCGGCGCCTTCCGTACCCAAGCCCGACGGCATAGACGGGGCTGGATACAGTCCGGTTCGAAAGTAAATATCGATAAAATTAAGGCCAATCGCCTTGTTGGCAATACGGACTTCGCCAGCCGCTGGCGCATCTGGGTTCGCCTCGACCAGTTCAAGCACCTCTGAACCGCCGGTTTGAGAAAACTGAATCCGTTGAGACATGCTGGATAGCTCCTTTTTTTATTGGGGAATCTAGCACGCTAACGCTACAGGAGCAGCGGCGCAACGCGGCGATTACAACGCGCATGATAAACTCTGCCCATCGTAATCGCCGACGACTGACGGAACGTTCATTATGCATCCAGAAATCTTACTACCCACCTTAATTGCTCATCGCGGTTATTCATCTGCAGCGCCTGAAAATACCCTGGCCGCTGTTAAGGCTGCGCATGACGCAGGCACTCAGTGGGTAGAACTCGACGTGCAGCTTCTCGGCGATGGCACAGCGGTTATTTGGCACGATAAGGACGTGTCACGCTGTTCGGATGGGCAGGGAGACATCAGCCGCTTAAGCTGGGCGCAGGTATGCCAACTCGACGTGGGCGAATGGTTCGACGATGCCTTTCGTGGAGAGCGCATGGCCAGCTTGACATCCATGTTGGCGCTTGTGAATACGCTTGGTATGAGCGTCAATATAGAGCTCAAAATTCACAAAGGCCGTGACGGTGAAGCCCTGGTCGACCAGGTCATCCCCTCGTTGATGTCTGCGCTAGCGCCTGAGCGGTTGATTGTTTCATCGTTTAATATGCAGGCGCTGCAGCGCTGTCGCCACCATGCTAACGCCCAGGAACTGGCATTGGGCATGCTCTTTCGTGCGCTACCTGCGGACTGGCAGTCTCAGTGCGAAACGATTGACGCCTATAGCGTGCATTGTCATTGGCCACGGCTTAAGCGCCATCACGTTAAGGCGGTATGCGATGCGGGCTATCCGCTACTTTGCTACACCGTCAATGATCCCAGTGCGTTCCAGCCGTACTGGGCATGGGGTGTTACGAGCGCCTTTACGGATGACCCCGCCACGCTTAGGCGCTACCTAAATAGCCAACAAGATAAAGCAAGTCGGTGAAATATAGTGGCGCTAACGTCAGTGCTGATGGCAGCAACGAAAACGCCCCCAACAGACGGTCTCTGTTGGGGGCGTTTCTGTAAACGTTAGCATCGCTTACATGGTGGCAAGCTTTTCGTCATCCAACACGCCGGACATACGCACCATCGCCATGGCAACATCGAGGCTTTCGACCTCTTCCACCATGAGCAGCTCGTTATCTAGGCGCACCGGCTGACCCGCCTTTTGCGACAACAGCGTTTCCAGTGCCACTACATCGTTTACATCCTGTAAACGTTCAACGTCAATTGAGGCCGAGTTTTGATTAGGCAGGTAGATCGTTCCGTTTGAGAAATCAACGGCATAGGCAATTACCCCCGGCACAATAAAAAACAGCAAGCCAACGCCGTTGGCAATGGCCACGACCGGGTCAACATTGCCGCTCATCTGCCCTTTTCGCTCAGGATAGAAGAGCGTTCCGCAGCCGCTTAACGCCACCACATAGGTAGCAATGACTGCACTTTTTAACCAGCGATACCGCGTTTGCATAGCTTTTTCCTCACTGAGGCAAAACGGTTTAACATAAAAGGGTCGCCAATACGCTTAAAGACGCCATCATACTAGCACAGCCTAACGCACGTTTGAGTTTTGCCGCTGTTAACGCTTCGCCGTACAATGTCGACACTTGTTCGTTGCCAATGCCAATCGGCAACCTCACTGCTCACGAATTCACATCCATTGCGAAGAATATCAAGGGATACTTAACCCCATGCGCGCCAGCCAATTACTCATTGCTACCCTTAAAGAAACCCCGGCCGATGCAGAAGTGATCAGCCACCAGCTGATGCTGCGTGCAGGGATGATCCGTCGCTTAACCTCAGGGCTTTACACGTGGCTGCCACTCGGGCTGCGCACATTGCGTAAAGTTGAAACCATCGTGCGCGAGGAAATGAACCGCGCCGGCGCGCAAGAAGTGTTGATGCCCGCGGTACAGCCTGCCGAGCTGTGGCAGGAATCTGGCCGCTGGGAAGAATACGGCCCCGAGCTTTTACGCCTTAAAGACCGCCACGAGCGTGACTACTGCGTTGGCCCTACTCACGAAGAGGTCATCACCGACCTAGTCCGCAAAGAAATCGCCAGCTACAAACAGCTGCCTGTTAACTTTTACCAGATCCAGACTAAGTTCCGCGACGAAATCCGCCCACGTTTTGGCGTGATGCGCTCGCGCGAGTTCATCATGAAAGACGCCTACTCCTTTCACTTAGATGAAGACTCGTTAAAAAACACTTACCAAGATATGTACGACGCCTATTCGCAAATTTTCACCCGCTTAGGGCTCGATTTTCGCCCGGTGATCGCCGATAACGGCTCCATCGGCGGTACCGGTTCCCACGAGTTCCATGTATTGGCAGATTCTGGGGAAGACGCTATCGTTTTCTCCACCGATTCCCACTACGCCGCCAACATCGAGAAAGCCGAAGCGCTTGCCGCTCCTCTAGGCAGTAACGCAGAGCGTCCAGCCGCCAACGAAGCGCTGCGCTTGGTCGATACCCCCAACGCCAAAACCATTGCCACACTGGTGGAACAGTTCAAGCTGCCGATTGAAAAGACCGTGAAAACACTAATGGTCCACGCGACGGAAGGTGGGTTGATTGCGCTGCTGGTGCGCGGTGATCACGAGCTTAACGACGTCAAAGCCGAAAACCACCCTGCCGTAGCCGCGCCATTGACCATGGCATCTGAAGAAGAAATTCGCGCCGCGGTGGGCGCTGGCCCCGGCTCATTAGGCCCAGTGAACCTCGATATGCCCATTATCATCGATCGCAGCGTCGCGCTGATGAGCGACTTTGGCGCAGGCGCTAATACCGATGGCAAGCACTACTTCGGCATCAACTGGGAGCGCGACGCGGCGCTGCCGGAAGTGGCGGATCTACGCAACGTAGTCGAAGGTGACCCCTCGCCCGATGGCAAGGGCACGCTTGCCATCAAACGCGGTATCGAAGTGGGCCATGTTTTCCAGCTAGGGCAAAAATACTCCGAGTCAATGAACGCCACGGTTCTTGGCGATAACGGCAAAACCAGCCATCCGTGGATGGGCTGTTACGGCATCGGCGTAACACGCGTGGTTGCCGCTGCCATTGAGCAAAATCACGATGATGCGGGAATCATCTGGCCAAACGCGATTGCGCCGTTCCAGGTCGCCCTGGTGCCCATGAACGCACATAAATCGCAGCGTGTACGCGAGGAATCAGAGCATCTCTACCAAACGTTAACCGCGGCGGGGCTCGACGTTCTCTTGGACGACCGCGACACCCGCCCCGGCGTAAAGTTTGCCGACCTAGAACTGATGGGCGTTCCACATCGTATCGTGATTGGTGATCGCGGCCTCGATAACGGCGAGCTTGAGTACAAAGGCCGCCGCGATAGCAATGTCACCATGATCCCCGCCGAACAAGTGATTGATTTTCTACGTGAAAAAGCCGGGCTTGCGCAAGCGTAATAGCGCATGGGTCTTGTTTGCGGCGTGCGGGCTAATAAGCCTAGCGCCGCAAGCATCCGAGCCCGTCGGCGAAAAAACATTACGCCCCACGTTGGAAGCGACGCTTCTCAAGGCCCACCAGCAAGCCAAAAGGCAGCAATGGGTCGCGCGCATGGCGCCCATCTTAGCTCGCTTCATCGCTGACACTGCCAAGCGCGATCGCTTACTGCGTCGTCTCTATCTGGAAGCCAGTTTAGCCGATTTACCCCCGACGTTAGTCCTGGCGCTGATTCAGGTGGAAAGTGGTTTTGACGCTAACGCCGTCTCATCTGCCGGTGCTGTTGGGCTGATGCAGATTATGCCGTTTTGGATTGATGAGCTTGGCGTACCGGCTGATGATCTTAAAGACCCATGGCGCAATTTACGCTACGGCTGCACTATCTTGGCGCACTACTTGGCGATCGAAAAGGGCGACTTTACCCGAGCGCTCGCGCGCTATAATGGAAGTCTGGGAGAAACGTGGTATCCCGAGCGGGTACTTCGCGCTTGGCAAGAAAATTGGCGTTAGAAAGGCTTATTGTTACGTTTTTCTGCGTTTACCAGGGTACAGTTAATGCGCAAACCTGACTTTTGCGTTTTTATATTACCTGATTAGGAACACTTTGCTCCTAATCAGGTATTAGTTCATGCGCCCACTGTTAACGGATTTACGCTCAATCTGCCGATGATGACGAGGATATCATGCACTTACAGTAAGACTTTTATCGAGCAGGCCTATTTTATTTTACCGCAAAAAAAACCGGCCCAAGTGGGCCGGTAACTGGAAGCTTACCTGTTACAGTAAGCCTCCTCCCCTGACGACTGGTTGCTAACTGATTGCTAATAAGAGAACTTATTTTTTACGTTTGCTGTCACGAACGATAAAACCGATCCAACCCGCCATAAAAACAATCATCAGTCCGACGGTGATCAAACCAAAAATAACAGTGCCGTCCCAATACATGTGCTTTTCTCCCGCCGCGATGTAATGACTTCATAATAATCACGAAAACGCGGAGGAAAGCTGACTTGAATCAATTTTGCCGACACCGTGGCCAGCAGGTGTAAAACAATTTGATGTGGGTCACTTTTCTCTTAGCGGCCGAAGCATCAGCAAGCGATTGCCTTAGAGCACCTTACGATCTTCCACCTTGGCGTGCTCGGTACCCGGCGGTAACGGGTGTCCTTTGGCTAATTCAGCACGTGTCGCCTCGCGCACGTCTAGGATATTCACCTGATACTGTAGCGTTCGGCCTGCCAGCGGGTGATTGGTATCCACGGTCACCTGATCTCCGTCTACGCTAACCACGGTAACAATCTGCGGCCCCGCTTCGCCTTCAGTTTGAAAACAACTGCCAGGCTGTAAATCGGCATCGCCAAAGGAGGCACGACTCACCTGCTGCACCAATGATTCATTGCGAACGCCATACGCATCAGCCGGCATTAGCGTCACGCTAAGTTCAGCGCCGGCCACTTGGTTTTCTAGCGCGCGCTCTAGTCCCGGCACAATATTATGATGCCCATGCAGGTACTCCAACGGCTTATGACGCGCCTTGGAATCGTCAAGTACCTGCTTGCCATCGCTAAGAACATCGCTCAACACATAGTGCAGCGTCACGACCTGATGCGCTGTAATCGACATGGAAAACTCCTCTCCGGTAAGCTATCGGCGTTTTAATTTTCGCTGCGCAGTTTACCACCTGCCCTAGCCAACGTCTTTCCAGGAGACTTTCTCAATGCCGACCCCGACACCCCAGCGTAGCTGGCGGGCCGCCCTGGCGATTTATTGGCAAGCGCCAGTGCTAACGATGTTGTTTTTAGGGTTTTCCGCAGGTCTACCCTTTTTACTGGTGTTCTCAACACTGTCAGCCTGGCTTCGCAGTGACGGCGTCGAAATCGCGGCGATTGGTTTTTTCGCTTGGATCGGGATGCTTTACTCGATCAAGTTTTTTTGGGCACCAGTCGTCGACCGTTTGGCGCTTCCTGTTCTAACGCGCGCTTTTGGGCAACGCCGCGGCTGGATGTTACTCGCCCAAGCGATGATCGCTGGGGGGCTTATCGGGCTTGCCGGGCTCGAACCCGTAGGGAATCTGGGGTGGGTGGCCGCGTTTGCGTTACTGGTGGCGTTTGGCTCAGCCACACAAGATATTGCGATTGATGCCTTTCGCATCGAATCCGCCGATGACAATGTACAAGCCGCCATGGCGTCGACGTACATCATCGGTTACCGAGGTGGGCTCATGGCTGCTGGCGCTGGCGCCCTATTTGTCGCCTCGGCAATATCGTGGGACGTGGCGTATTTAACCATGGCGGCACTGGTTGGCATCGGCGTGATCACGGTGCTGCTACGCCCGGAACCCCCCCGCACCACCCTGAGCATTCAGTTAATCCATGAGCCGAGAGTACGTGCTTTTCTGCGCGCTAGTCGCGGGAAACCTAAAACCGTCAGGCGTCTAGGCGCGTGGAGTATCGGCGCGATTGTTTGCCCCTTCACTGATTTCTTCACCCGCTACGGCGTCAAGGCACTTTGGATACTGGTGTTTATTGCGGTGTTTCGCATCAGTGATTTAGCCATGGCGTCGATGGCAAACCCGCTGTATATCGATTTAGGTTTTTCGCTTGGCACCATTGCCAGTGTTACCAATATTTTTGGGATTGCCATGAGCATTGGGGGCGGCATTATGGGTGGCTTACTGGTCGCCCGCTACGGTATTGGCCCGCTTTTAATCTTCGGGGCGGCTATTGTCATGCTCACTAACCTATTATTTGTCTTGCTGGCGCTAGTGGGGAATCAGCTCCCCATGCTGGTACTCACTATTATTGGCGATAACCTCGCTAATGGGTTGGCCAGCGCGGTATTTATCGCGTTTCTTTCAAGCCTCACGTCGCGGGCTTATACCGCGACGCAATATGCGCTTTTCTCGTCACTAATGACGCTGCCGGGTAAGTTTCTAAGTGGTTTTGGCGGCCTCATAGTGACGTCCCAAGGGTATGCCAGCTTCTTTATGGTGGCAGCGCTGCTAGGCCTGCCCGCGGTGGCCTTAGCCATCTGGGTAAACCGTGATGCTCAGTTAGTGCCACCCCCTCAGTCGCAGAAAGCGAATGCATGATGCGGCCTAGAAAGCCGATAATATTACCGGTGCATGCTTAGCCATTTGAGCGCACCGGTTGACGCGCGCCATTGATCACGCATTAGCGTGCGATACTGCCAAGCCTCTTCTCGGCTACCCGGCTTGATGTCACCCTCTCCGGAGGGCAGCGCCGAACGGGGATTATCCGCACACAGCATATCAATGGCGTAGCGGTTGTGCTGTTTCACTGCCTGTAGTGCTTCATTCGCTTCTTCATAGCGGGCCAGGCGATAAAGTGCGAGCGCGCGTCCGAGAAGAATATTCAACGGCATGGAGCCATCGTCACCACTCTCCTCTGCCAACGCTAGGGCGTCTTCGTTACGCTCGTCGCGCAGCAGCTGGTCAAGCACGAGCTCACGCAGCCCCAAGCTATCCTCACGGTTAATGGCCAAAAGCTCTTCGGCGAGCTCCCGCGAGTGTTGACGCGCGCCGCGCTCCATCCCGACCACCAACGCCAAGCCTGTGCGTAGCAAAATGGCATTATCCGCGTCATCCCAACATAGACTCCCATCACCCTCGGCACGGGCTTGCTGCAACCAACGCGAGAGCCTTATCGCCAGCGGCTCCAACAGGCTAGGCGCCATCCAAGGCAAACTGCCAAAGCGACTGGTTAACGCCAAGGTAAGATCCTGCACGACTTGAGGAGCATCCAGCCACTCAGGGTGCGCGCAAAGCGTTGTCATCCACTCCACGGCATTGCCCCAAGGGTCATCACGAAAGCCCAAGGCGACGTCTTCATCCACCAGCACCTGAAACTGCTCATGCCAGGCTGCAAACAGGGTGGCCTCACGCGCGCTGACGTGATAACGCAAACGGTTACTCTCTGGCGCCAGACGAATATCTAGCTTTGGCGCCGTCGGCAAGGCCGCTAGCAGAGATTGCAGGCCAATCAGCGGGGTGGCGAGATCTTCTTCGGCGCTCAGTAGCTGATCCGCCAGTGTAGCACCCGGGTTTGCCGCCAACGCCGCGAGAAAATCGAGCTGATCTTCATCCAGCTCACCTTGGCGTACCAACCGCCGATACCAGAAATTGGCTCGCTCTTTGGCCTCATTCTCGTGACCTTCGTGGAGCAGCAGCATCGCTTCGATATAGGCCAGTGTCGGTGAATCCGGCAGCGCCTGCTGCGCCCTCACGAAAGCGGCACGGGCACTGTCGAGATCATCGCTATCTAAGTGCATCAAACATAAACGCTCAAGCGCCACGCCGCGCAGGAACAATGGCCCCCGTTCCAGTACTTCATCGAGAAGCTCGGCACGCTTGTGGGTAAAGCCCCGTTCTTGATAAATATCGAGCAAAATTTCAAACGCGGGCTCGGCTTGCTCCGGCAAACGCGACCAATCGCTACCGTCAAAGAGCGATTCTAATATCTGCATGGCACGGCCCGTCTGCCCGCTTTCTGCGGCAATTAAGCCCGCTTCTAAAAGAGCCTGAGCCGGCGCTCGTTGGCTCGCCAATGCAGCTTTCAGAGTCGCGCCCTTCCATTCACGCAGTGACAGCATCCACATCATCTGATCGGGGATTTCTGTCGGAAAGTCAACGGGATAGCAGCACTCTTTATACTTGCGCCCGGAATCGCACCAGCACGGCTCATTGCGTGCTGGCGTTGCCAGCGGCTCACAGGCAAAGTCTAAACGCACAAGCGGCGTCTGCGACCACAAAATGGGCGCCAACGCCTGAGCCATGACGGCATCGCCGTTAAAATAATCGGCGCCCTCGGCCCGCACCCAGATCATAAAATCGGGATAGTGCTCGTTCTGCCTAATTGCCGAGAGTGCCCCAGAGGCAAACCCCAGCAGTTGATCGACCCATACCGCCAGCATTGCCGTCTCCATACGTTGTCAAAACGGCAGTAGTTTATCATGTTGAGAGAGACTTACGCAGTGGTACCTTTTCCCAGACGGCCCAGTGCGCAACTTTTAGGCTGGCTTACGCGCCCACGCAAGAAGTGGCTGTGTGCGCGAATGCATATCCAGGCGAGCACCCAGGCGAACCAAATTCCAGTAGTGACCATTCAGCGCCCGTGAAAGCAACAGCGTATCGGCAGGCGGCTGCAATCGATCCATGGCGGCCCACACTTTGGGAGTGAGTTCACGCAAGCGCCGATGCACGCGCACATCGCTGAAGTCCTGCTCACCGGGGCTGAACAGCGGGGCCACGCATTCGGCCGATTCACGGTAAAGCGATAATGGCGCACCCTGCCCTTGGCGACCGCCCATTTTTAGGAGCGCCTCGTCCATTGCCATGGGATCTTTAGCAAGCGTTGCCTCCAAGAGTTGCATCATCGACTTCAGGCGCGCCTCAGGCACCGGAATCACCGCCCCGAAATCATAAATCACCAACCGCCCTTCCTCATCGGCCGCGAAGTTACCCGCGTGAGGGTCGGCATGCAGTTCGCCGTAGGTGAACAGTTCTTCTGTGATCCAGTCCGCCAAGGCCGCCGCGATTTTCTGACGAGTCTCATCGTCAACGCTTTCCAACTCACGCAGCGGTGTGCCGCCAACAAAGCGCATGGCGAGCACGTGCTGCCCCGAAAGATCAAACAGTGGCTCGGGAATCACCAGGCGTGTGTCTTGCTGGTAGCGTTCACGATAGCGGGCCATCGCATCGGCTTCCGCTCGGTAATCAAGCTCATCACGCAGCCCCGCCGCTAACTCCTCAAACAGCGCGTCCAACCGCGCTTGAGGAACTTTGAACCAACGCCCTAAGCGCATGATGCGCTTTACCTGCTTTAAGTCGCTCTCTAACACATCCGCCAAACCGGGATACTGAACTTTTAATACCACCGTTTCACCAGCGTGAGTCACCGCCTTGTGTACCTGTCCCATCGAGGCACTGGCAAAAGGGCGCTCTTCAATGTCGCTAAAGTGAGACTCAAGGTCACCATATTGTATCACTAAGGCTTCGCGAATACGTGGCCACGGCATAGGCTCGGCTTGGCGTTGCAACCGTGAAAGTTCTTCGGCTAGATCCGGCGGCAACAGGTCGTCCCACTGCGACATAATCTGCGCCAGCTTCATTGCCGGGCCTTTAAGCTCGGAAAGCCCTTCAAAGAGCGCCTCGCCTAACGAGCGCCAGTCGGCTTGACCACCTAAACGGGTTTTCAGCAACGCACCACCGGTACGTGCGCCTAATCCTAATAATCGCCGTGTTCTGCCTCGATCGCGCATGGTATGACCTCTTTAAAAGCGGTTGTTGCAGCTTAACGAAGGATAGCAATTTATACAAAACTTATACGACAAAATCGCACAATACACCTCTCGACCTCTGCTACCATAAGCGCAATTCCGACTACCGAGTCACGCTACTTTCACCATGCGCTTAATTATTGCCGAAAAACCCAGCCTCGCGCGTGCCATCGCTGACGCTCTTCCCGGCAGTGCTCAGCGCCAAGACGGCGCCATCACGTGCGGTGACACCACCGTTACCTGGTGTTTGGGTCATCTCCTGGAACAGGCTCCGCCGGATGCCTATGACCCCGTGGATAAAAAGTGGCGGCTCGACCGCCTGCCTATTGTGCCTAAGCGCTGGAAGCTCACCCCTCGCCCCAAAGCGCGAGGGCAACTTGCCGTCATTCGCCAGTTGATCAAGCAAGCGCAAGAGGTAGTGCACGCGGGCGACCCTGATCGCGCACTGTTACGATTTCACTGTGAACTTTGATTCTTACAAGTTTATAACCCATATTATGTGAAATCCTAGAGAGGCACCGCCCCACTGCCAAGCTAGTTGGAGCCATAGCGGCTTTTAACTCTAAAGAGGCGATGCGATACGAGGTTCCAATGAAGTACTCCGATGAACGCCGGGAATCTATCCGCAAGAAGTTGCTCCCAGCGCATATCCTCATAGTGTCAGAAGTGGCTAAAGAAGAAGAAGGCATCCTCAATGCCTACCGCCGCTGGGCACGTGGTGACGAGAATCGCCGCTCGGAAGCCAACCGGCCTTTAGCACGCCACACCCTGACGCCGGAAGAGCATCAGCATGTACTGGACATCTGCCATCGCCCCGCGTTTGTCAGCCTGCCACCAGGGCAGATCGTGACTCGCTTGCTGGACGAGGAAGTTCGTTACGTGGCTTCAGAGTCCAGCTATTACCGCATCCTGCGGGAACACGGCGAACAGCATCATCGTGGTCGCGCACGTGTCCCGCGTCCTGAAGGCGACCCCCAGCGGCATCGGGTTACTCAGCCCAATGGCTGTTGGACATGGGAGATCACCTATTTGCCGAGCCTGGTCCGTGGCCAGTTCTACTGCCTGTACATGATCGTCGACGTCTTCAGCCGCAAGATCATCACCGCCGAAGTCTTCGAGCAGGAGTCGATGGCCAATAACAGCAGCGTTAACCAGCGGGTTGTGCTGCACGAAGGCTGCGTTAATCAGCCCCTGGTGCTGCACGCCGACAATGGCTCGGCGATGAAGGGCTCAACGCTACAAGCCACGCTTCAGCGGCTGAACATCACGCCATCGTACAGCCGCCCGCAGGACTCCAACGATAACGCTATCTCGGAATCGTTGTTACGCACTTGCAAGTATCGGCCAAACTTCCCGACCGATGGCTATGCCGATTTGTCGGCAGCGCAGCAGTGGGTGGTCGGCTTCTTGCAGTGGTACAACCACGAGCACCGTCATAGTGCTATCCGCTTCGTAACGCCGGCGGAGCGGCACGCTGGTCAAGATTTGGCCGTGCTGGCCAAGCGTGATGAGATTTATGTCGAGGCGAAGCGCAAGCATCCAATACGGTTGAGCGGATCTACGCGCAATTGGACGCCGCGCAAGACAGCTTGGCTGAATCCAGATGCAGAAGATCCGGTGCACCAGCAGAATCAGCAATTAGAAATGGCATAACCGTATCTTCCACCCACCAAGACAGGCCCCCCGATGTCACTCATACTTTGGGAAATACCGGATTTCTTTATAGACCAAGAATTTCAAACTGAAAATAATCGCTGCGGCAAAAAAGTAGCGATAATTCCTGGCACTGGCAGATCTGTTGGGCGCATGCCTCTTCTCTATAGAGAAAATGGAATAGGTATTACTGTAGCTAATAACTGGCTAATCCACTTAAAAGCCAACTTACATAAAAAAGAGGTTAATACCCAAGCGCAAGGATTACTTCATTACTTTACGTTTCTGGATAACATAAATTATGCATGGGATTTTATGCCTGCAGCGATCAGACAAAGGCCCACCTATGCATTTAAAAAACATTTAAGAGAAGCTTTCAAAAATAGAACTATAGCTAGAAGCACAGCAAATAGCTATATGTCAGTCGTAATAAGATTCTATAAATTTTACTTGGCTAGAAATCATCATTTTGAAAACCCTCCCTTTAACTATGAATTTGTTAGAGTTGAATTACCCGGTCGACATGATTTTATGAAAAATAAAATCTTACATGTTGACTCTACAGACCTTCGCTTAAACCTTCCAAAAGATTATAGATTCAACGGGCTTGCACGAAAGCTGGTTCCACTTAGTACAAATGAGTGGAGCCTGCTGGATGATTTTCTAAAGTCAGATAGAAAGGGAATAGTTAGAAAATCAATTGGGAGCAATAGCGTATCTCTATCAATTGAGTTCAAGCTAGCTATCTACATAGGTCGTTTTTCAGGTCTTAGGAGAGGAGAAATAATCACTTTAAGAGCTAAGCAAATTTACCTACCTGATAAAGATCAGTTATCAAAAAAATACTTAATCCATACTGAAGGGTTACTACTCGATCCAAAGTTGGGTGTGAGTACAAAAAACGAAAGTATACGACATGCAGAAATCCCTTCAGAATTAATGAATGAATTACATAAATATGTAAACTCACCAAGATATATTGAGCGAAAAAGGAAATTCATATTAAATCACCCTGATGAAGCTGATAACCCCCCACTTCTGATAAACCAAAGGGGCAAGTTTTTTTCATCTAAAACTTTAGATGCACGCTGGGGTGAGATAAAGAACGCGTTTAGTAATAATAAAATAGATTTTGATCATAAATTTCATAATTTACGTTCTTCCTATGCTGTATTTCGTCTGAAAGAACTACTAGATTCTGGACTAAATGAAGCTGAAGCACTTGATTATCTACAAGCCGTGATGGGTCAAAAACATCGTTCCACACTATTAGCTTACCTAAAATTTTCTAAGCAAGAAAAAAGTGCCAATCAAGTATACGAAGAAGCAATAGAAATTATTTTAAAAGGATAAAAAATGTCATTTCGAGGTAAAAGCAGAAGAAAAACCACTTTACCTAGCGATCTTAAAAACTTTGATCAGATCATTCCTTTTGAATTGCAGATACGAATAATTAGTGATGGTCATTCAACTGCTAATTTTGAGCGTTTATTATATAAAGACTGTCCTGTTCTTGACAACTCAGTTCGGCATGCAAAACTGCCTAAAAATCAGAATCAGTCTTCTTTAATAGACATGAATAGAAGATCTTTGGTGTACAAAGTGACTTCTGTTGTAAATGGGATGGATAGAACCATTAGGAGTAAAATAAATATCTTTACTCAATTAGTTGCTTTTTTTAGATACTGTGATCGTCTTGGATATAAAGATATCTTTACTACAGACTCTATAGAGCAATATATAAAAACGTTAGTAACAAGTTATCACAACGGAAGCAAGGGAAAAAACTTGCTGCAAAAACAAAGCGTTTTTAAAACTTTTTTAAAAGAATTTGATGCAAATTTATATTTTTCGTGCCAAAAATACTTTTATGAATTTCCTCGTGACAGCATAGAGACTCCCCCATATACAGACGACGAAATAAAGACTCTAGTAGAAAAGCTAAATATAATTTACAAATATTATTCTAAGTGCATCAAAAATAAAGCAACACCCAAGTCATTTCCATTAACAACTGATAATATAGATACTGAATATGAATTAACTTCTCGAAAGGTGCATGCGAATACAAACAAAGATCAATGGAAATTTGACCTTTCAAGAGCAGCTTATTTTCTTACTTGTTTCTATACTGGAGTAAATGCAACCCCACTTCTTTCACTCAAACATTCTGATATATCGGAAAAACCTTTTAAAGAAACCGCTAGAGGAATATATAAACTTGCTACTGTTAAGGGTCGCCAAGGGGGAAATATAAATTATATCGATGTAGGCTTTGGACACAGGGCTAAAAACTTTCTAAGCAGCTGGATTGAGATAAGTCGTTTATTAACAATTGACGAAAGCCAATACATTTTTCCAAAGGTTAAGAACGATAAAAGTTACCCAATGACTGTTTCCGAAGCAGGAAATCTTAGCAAAGTATTTAAAAAGTTAGGCCTGCCTCCATTAAGCGCGCAAAAATTTAGAAAAACAAAAAGTTCTTTAATCACGCGTGCTTCAAATAGCGTTTTGATGGTTGCTGAGGGACTTCATAACTCGCCAGAGACAGCATCTAAACATTATTCGAATGGAGACTCTACAACTATTGAGCTATCTTTAGCTAAAGCTCTTGAGATTAGAAAACTAACTGCCCAGGGTGAAAACCTTCTCGAAGCTACTGAGCATAGCGCTTACAAATTTAAAGATCCGATTAGAGAGAGTCAATTACTCTCACATGACAACATACCAACAAGCATTTCAAGTGGTCTAAGATGCGGGATGCCTTATGGTGAAAAGGCTAAGCAACTAAAAAAAATATTAGTTAACAACAAAGTAGCAAAAAATAATGAGAGGGTTGCTTGTTATAAGTTTTTAGAATGCTTTAACTGCAAGTTTCATGCAGTAATTGCTGAAGAACAAGATGTATGGTTAATGCTTTCCTTCAACGATGTTATTTTACAATCATTAACTAGGCCATCAATGAACTCCACTCCATCCAATGTATTATCTAAGGTTAGCGTATCTATAAACCAATTATTAGAAAAAATCAAAACTCTATATCCCAAAGTTTACAAATTGGCTTACGAGAAATATTTAGATGCTCCTCACCCTTTATGGTCTGATAGTGATGATTTAGATTTACTACTAGGTTTATACAAATGAACTTTACTGATAAAGACTCAAATTTACGAGACTACTTAATTGCGTCTGAAGCAGTTATATCGTACGACTCAACAGGTCAAGCATATAGCAAATATATGGATGACAAGTGGGTCTTTTTTGAACACGACTTCACTTTAAACTTAAATAGACTTTCTGGAGAGTTCAAAGAAACCTTTAAAAAAATCGTATATCAAATAATTCAGTAACCATCGTTAAAATCTTTCAAAGGTACAGTCACACATTTCATGGATGGTGCTGTAATATTTGAAAAAATCATCAAGGATTGTGGTGGTTTTAATTATAACTTTTTAGAGGAAGATAGATCTTTCAGACTATTTTTAGAAAAAGCCGCTTTAAAAAAATTCAGGTATAAGAGTTGGAAAAACCATTTTATGTTTTTGGTAATGCTAAATTCTAAAGGCTATATAAAAAGGGATTTTGGTAATACTGAATCACTCGCGAAAAAATTAGCTGGCAACTCTGAATATGCAAAACAGACCATGGCATTGCCCGAAAACATAGCCTCATTTTATTTTGATAATTCTATAAAAACTGTTGAAAAATATCATCCATATAGAAAAAATATTTCAGAACTATATGATGTATTTATAAAAGAGTTTATTTCTAATAAAAAAAACAATGGCGTAAACTATATTGAATGCAGGAAGAAAGCTCTAAAAAAAGCTCATTATTATAGCTCCTACGACATAAAATTAGACATGACAAGTAGCTGGCTTTCATGGTTAAGAGGTGCATGTTATATCGTAATTGCTGGATTTACTGGATGTCGAGATGGGGAAATTAAATCTTTTAACTTAGACTCCTATGTGGAAAAAAAATATGGTGACGTAATAATTCCTTTACTAAATGGCATTGATACCAAGCCTAATATTGGAGGCGCTAAACGTTCAGTATCCTGGGTAACCATACCTACAGCATCTAAGGCAATTGAACTTTTATGGGATGCCTATGAATTTGCTCGAATCATGTGGAGAGAAGAGTATGTTGAAAAAATACATCATGTGGACGAGAAAAATCGCTTTCTAGATGGCATAAATTCATTATTTATTGCTATACCTTTTGCCAAAGCAACTCAACCAAAGGTAGGTCGACAAGCTATTAGCGACTCAATAAAAAACTTCGTCAAATCATTAAATTATAAAGCAAATATAAATGACGTAAAGGAATTTAATTTATTAAATCCTACACGAGTAAATGAGTTAAAAGTTGGTGATATTTTAATCCCGCACCCTCATGCATTTAGAAGGACTTTTGCAGTTTTTTTTGTTCGCAACAAACTTGGATCTTTAATCGATTTAAAATATCAATTCAAACATATGAATATTATAATGACATCATGGTATTCAAACCAGGCTCATCTTGCTTCTTTTTTCGACATGATGATAGATGAGGATCTTATATCTGAAATAGCTGATGAAAACTATGCCTACATTACAGACACACTATATTACATATATAATGATGCTGAAACTCTTGCTGGCCCTGAGGGAAAGCGTATTCTCAACTTACGTTCCGAATCATCTACAACCATTTATCTTAGTAGAGAAGAAATTGCTGCACAAGTAAGCGAAGGGCGTATGTCTATTATTGAACATCCAACAGGGCATTGTACAAATCCACGTTGCGATAGAGTATGTGATATGACAATATGTCAGTATAAAATTGTTACAAAAGAAAAAGCTGTCAGCCTTATTGAAGTCAGAGAACGATTAATCAATAAGTTTAATGCCTTAGTTGATGCGAAAGTCAATCAACCTAACATTCTTTCAAAGCTCTACTATGAGGTACGCTCTATTGAAAAAGTGTTTGATGAACATCAAATGTCTTATATAAAATTTTCTGGTGAAATTTCGGTTTCTTTATTATGAATGAGAGCTTAAACAAAATAACTGAAAGATCTGAGCATACATTGCAGCTTCTAGAAGCCGCTCTTCAAAGATTACTACTAGGGAAACCTGAAAAAACACGAAATGATGGTCGTATCAATATTAGCCGAATTAATGACGAAGCTGGACTAAGTGCTGGTGCCATTTATTATTACAAAGATTTTTTATTAAAATCTAGAAGAGCTATAGAACAAAATAAAATTAACAAGGATAGCGATACTCGTGAGACTAAATCAAAGAATCTTGATCGTCTTCGTGCGCAACGAGATAATGAAGTTCGTCTAAAAGAAAAATACCGTGATCAAAGAGACGAAATTAAGTCTTTCTGCGATAAAGTTATTGAAAAAAATGCTAATTTGGAATTCACTCTTTACGAAGCACTAGAGAAAATAGAAGTCCTTGAGACAGAGCTTGAAAAAGCGAAAGTAGTAAAGTTTGAGCGAGGTAAAAAGAGTTGATTCTATACATTGCCGAAAAGCCAAGTGTCGGACGTGCAGTTGCAGATGTACTTCCCAAGCCTCACCAGAGAGGCGATGGGTATATCAAGGTGGCTAACGGCGATGTTGTGACCTGGTGTATTGGTCACCTACTGGAACAGGCTGAGCCAGATGCTTATAACCCTCAGTACAAAAAATGGAAAAAAGAGCACCTACCAATCATTCCGAGCGAGTGGAAACATCAAGTTAAAAGCCAGACCCGCTCGCAATTTAATACTGTCAAAAAACTGATTAAAGAAGCTGACCAGTTGGTCAACATGGGTGACCCTGATCGCGTCGGCCAAATCCTGGTCGATGAAGTGATCAATTATTCAGGTGTAAATAAGACAAAACGTGAAGCTACATTGCGCTGTCTCGTCAACGATATGAACCCTGCCGCTATCAAGAAAGCGTTGAATGATCTGCGTAAGAATACCGATTTCATACCATTGGCAACATCCGCCTTGGCAAGAGCAAGGGCCGACTGGCTCTACGGTATTAATATGACTCGCCTCTGTACCCTTCTTGGCCAAAGTGCAGGTTATAACGGCGTTTTGTCGATTGGCCGAGTGCAGACGCCCGTATTAGGTTTGGTCGTTCACCGAGACCAGGAAATTGAAAACTTTATAACAAAACCATTTTATGAGGTCTTTATAACGCTTCAGACAGAAGCTGGTGTCTCTTTTATAGCAAAATGGAAGCCTAGTACTGCTTGCGAGCCTTACATGGACGAAGAAGGCCGGGTGCTTTCACGAAAGCTTGCCGAAGTCGTTCTGCAAAAGGTGGTTGGCAAGGCAGGCAACGTTATCGCAGCTAAACGTGACCAGAAAAAACAGCCTGCTCCCCTGCCCTACAGCCTTTCTTCACTGCAAATTGATGCATCAAAACGGTTCAACCTAAACGCCCAGAAAACTCTGGACATATGCCAACAGCTATATGAACGCCACAAACTTATTACCTACCCCCGTTCAGACTGTCGGTATCTGCCTAATGGCCACTACGCTGAACGCCAAACAGTGACTCAGTCTATTGCTAAAACCGCAACAACGCTTGCTAATAGCGTAAGAGAAGCTGACCTCGACCTGAAGAGTAAGGCGTGGAACGATGCCAAGGTAGACGCTCACCATGCAATTATTCCAACTTCCAGAGTAGTGCCAGGTGATCGACTATCTCAGGATGAGAAGAATATCTATGAGCTAGTTGCCCGCCAGTACTTGATGCAGTTTTACCCACCATTTGAGTACGCAGAACACCAAGTCGACAGCCAAGTAGAAGGCGGACTGTTCATCGCCAAGCAGAAGTCAGTTATCGCTAGCGGCTGGAAGGCGCTGTTGCCACCTCAAAAGACCGCAAAGCAAGATGCAGAATTTTCGTCAGTGCCTCTTCCCAATGTGAAATCGGGAGATCCTGTTACCTGCATCGACGGCAAAATGGACGAGAAACAAACCAGTCCACCTAAACGCTTTACAGATGCCACATTACTCTCCGCCATGACGGGAATAGCGAGATACGTATCAGACCCTGAAATCAAAAAAGTACTCAGAGATACAGACGGACTAGGTACGGAAGCCACCCGTGCAGGTATCATCGAGTTATTATTCAAACGGCAGTTTTTAACCAAGAAAGGCAAGGAGATCCACTCGACAGAAGCAGGAAAGCATCTTGTGAACAGTTTGCCTAAACGGATGGTCGTTCCTGACATGACGGCACATTGGGAGTCTCAGCTAGAAGCCATCAGCGAGAAGCAGATGCGATATGGGCAGTTTATGCAGCCCCTTACTGATGGCCTGAAAGCGTTAATTGCTGAAGTAGAAGGCGGTGACTTCTCTGCTCTACGTGGAATGGGTAAGAAGCCGATGCGAAAAAGAAAAACAGCTAGAAAAAATTAGCGCTTCAAAACCAAAACCTGTGGTTGCTTTATTCTGACCCCCATGGTCAAGACCACTACCGCATTAATTTAAGATAGAATGCTCATTGCTTTTTTATTGCCCTATCGGCTGTTTACGCGGCTTTCAGCCACTGGGTGTCAATGCCATGCACCCCTGTCGGTATCATGTTATCAAGCGACTGATGCGATCCTTGGCAGCAATGAGGTGACGGTGCCTTTTTTACTGAGCGGTAGCAAGCAAGCGATTGAACTCGATAAAATCAAAATCACGCCGATACCACCGCGAAACGGTCTTCTCATAATGTTCGCTGCAACGGCTGAGGTTGCGGAAATTGACACGGCCTCTCAAGCACAACAGCAGTGGAAACAAGACAAGAATAAAACGCCGCTAAGGCTTGTTGAGGCTGTACATCTGCCACAAGACCGTATTGACTTTTTTTTCATGAGAGCTTGGGCTCGTGTGGTGATATTGTCAGAGACCCCATTGTCTGATCACCAGGCTTTCTTTAAAAATGTACAGACCATTGACCGTTAATAGTATCCAATAATTTGTCGATAACCGATAATCTCACGAGCCTTTTTCTAATGACCTCAGTCTCCTCCACCTTCCGCTACAACTCAGACCTCATTGGTGGCGGCTTGATGGTACGAGAAAGTCGCTTAGTGGCGGATCTGTTGCTTCAAGGCGTTAACGAAGCCAGCTGGCAGCACGCCATCATTGACGAAAACCGCCTTCAGAAAAACCGCCCAGCCACGGCGCGGCGGATGGCTCAGGCAATTCGGAAACGATTGGAGCGTTTGGAGCTGCCTTTTTGGCAGGCGCTACGTGATGGCGACGATCAACTCGCCACCCAGATCTCTTTCTGCGCGGCTCTGGCGCGTAATCTGCTCCTGGTGGAATTTCTGGAAACGGTGGTGGCCGATGCCTTCGTGACCCAAGCCGAGACGCTACCTGCTTATCAGTGGGACGAGTTTCTTGCCGAGCGAGCGTTTCGTGATCCGTCGATTGCCCAGTGGTCTTCCTCATCGAAACGCAAAATGGGGCAGGTGGCGTATCGCATGCTGGCCGAAGTCGGGGTGTTGGCATCCAGCCGTTCTCGTCGTCTTCAGCCGTTGATCTTAAGGCCTGAAGTAGCGTCACTGTTGGAATCCCATCGCCACGTCAGGATACATGACGCCTTAAAGCGTCTACGCTAATACACGGGTACTAACACAACGACGCTGCCATGGCGTGTCGTTCGCTCAGCGGTTCTGCGTAGAGGCAAAGGCCTGCACTTTCCTTTCGTACCCCGCGCCTTGCCATGACGAGGGCGAGCGACGTAATCTAGCGTTTCACATGCCAGAGACAAGGATGCTATCGCATGTCACCCAACGGTTCTTCCGCGCCGCCCGCCAACGCGCTTTTTCAAGAAGATAGTCGTCTTAAAGATCGCCTTAACCAAGTGGCGGAAAAAATCTCACGCCCCGATTTTCTGGCGGGCCAAGGCCTTGGCAATGAGATCGGCTTCTGGATTTTCGATTACCCGCCCGAGCATGAATTACAGGTCAGGGAGTACCTGAGCTTTCTTCCCGCGTTAATGGCTCGCCAGCATCCTGATATCACCGTCGCTCAGGTGAACTTGCTGGCGGTACTCCACGATTACCTTGAAGCCCGTGGTTTTCTCGATAAGGCCATTCACATGCAGCAAACCAAAGGCGACGACGCCTTGCTCAAAGCGCTGCGTGGGCCACTGCACATGGATAAGTTTGCCCCCTACCTCATACGACACTCATTGTCGCATGACCCCGATATGGTGTTATTGACCGGCGTTGGCAGTGTCTGGCCGATGATGCGGGCGCACAATTTGCTGAATGCCCTGCACGGCCCCTTGGGGCATAAGCCCTTGGTGCTGTTCTACCCCGGAAGCTACGACGGGCAAACGATGACGTTATTTGATCAGATTGCCAGCAACAACTATTACCGAGCCTTTGCGCTCGTGCCTTAATCCTTATTGTCTGCTTTAACACCTATTAGGAACGCTATGCGCATTCAGGAGCTTTTTCGCAAGCCGCTAAGCCGCTCGATCAATGGGGTCGTGAAGGCCGATCAGCGCGATGACGAAACGATTTACCAAGAGCTGGATGAGTACGTCGTGACCAACGAGTTGGAAAAACATTTTCGCGCGTTTTTCGACTCCTACACCACACCGCTGAGCGATCCGTCGATTTCCAACCGGGTGGGTGTCTGGATCAGCGGCTTCTTCGGATCGGGTAAATCTCACTTCTTGAAAGCGCTTTCCTACTTGTTAGCCAATACACAAACCCGCGACGAGCAAGGTAACGTCAAGCACGCCGCCGATTTTTTCGATGAAAACAAGCTACACGACCCGATGATTCGGGCCGATATCGCCAAGGCAGTGCATGAGCCGGCCGACGTGGTGCTATTCAACATCGACAGCAAAGCCAGTTCTAATGACGACGGCAACCCGATTCTTAACGTCTTTCTGCGCGTGTTCAATGAGCACCAGGGCTTCAGTGCCGACTACCCGCATATTGCCCACATGGAACGCCACCTGGAAAAGCGCGGCGTTTATGAGCGCTTCAAGCAGGCCTTTCAAGATGCCAGCGGCCTGGTCTGGGAAGACGAGCGCGATGGCTACCAGTTCTATCAAGACGATATCGAACACGCCATCAGTGTTGCCCTGGAACTCTCAACAGAGGCCGCGCATAAATGGTTTGAGGATTCCGAAGCCACGTTTAGCGTCTCGGTGGAAAATTTCTGCCACTGGGTGAAGGAGTACCTGGATAGCCAATCGCCGACGCGGCGCATGGTCTTCATGGTGGATGAAGTCGGCCAGTTTATCGGCAGCGATACGCGCCTAATGCTGACCCTGCAAACGCTCACCGAAAACCTGGGAACAATTTGCGGCGGACGTGCTTGGATCGTGGTCACCTCGCAAGCGGACATGGACGCTGTTATTGGGGAAATGACCGCGTCTAAGGCCAACGATTTCTCCAAGATTGCCGGGCGCTTCAAAACGCGCCTATCGCTCTCCAGTTCCAACTCCGATGAGGTCATCCGTAAGCGCCTGCTGGTAAAAACGGAAGAAGCCCGCGACGAGCTCGAACAGGTCTTCGACGAGAAGGGCGCGATCCTACGCAATCAGCTCACCTTTGATCGCTCTGGCCCGACCCTGAAAAACGTCGACGGCGCCGAGAGCTTTATCGCCAACTATCCCTTTGTGCCGTACCACTTTCAGTTGGTGCAAAAAGTGTTTGAAGAGATCCGCAAGGTCGGGGCCACCGGCGCACACTTGGCCTATGGCGAACGCTCCATGCTCGATGCCTTCCACATGGCCGCCAAAGCCGTACAAGAGCAGCACATCGGCGCCCTGGTGCCCATGCATCGCTTCTATACCGCTATCGAAGGGTTTCTCGACACGGCGGTGAAACGCACCATTGACCAGGCCAGCGAAAACCCGGTGCTGGAAGCGTTCGACGTGGAAATTCTGCGGACACTGTTCATGATCCGCTACGTGGATCTGGTCAAAGGCACGCTGGATAACCTCGTCACGCTCTCGCTCACCCAAATCGACGATGACCGCGTGGCCATTCGCGAGCAGCTGGAAACCACCCTGGCTCGGCTGGAAAAAGAGAGTCTGATTACCCGCAATGGCGATGAGTACCAGTTTCTTACCAATGAAGAGCGTGACATCACGCGCAAGATCAAAGCGGTCGAAGTCACCAGCAGCGATGAAAACAAAGAGCTGGCCAACCTGATCTTCAAAGACCTGCTACGGGATCGCAATAAGTACCGCTACCCGCTTAACAAGACCGACTACAGCATTGGCCGCTACCTGGATGGCCACACCCTGGATGGCCGCTACCAGAGCCAATTGCGCGTGGAAGTGGTGTCGCCGCTGGACGTGGAATACGTGCAGATGAGTGAAGCCGGCTGTATCCATAAAAGCAGCGATAACAACGGCCAGGTGATCATCAAGTTGCCGGACGACAAACGCTTTACGGAAGAGCTGCGCACGCTGCTGAAAACCGACAAATTTATTCGTCTGAACGCCGCCGCCAGCGACCCTAGCGTTGAGCGCATCCTGGCCGACCGTGGCCGCGAAAATCAGCAGCGTAAGCAACACCTGCGGGTGCGCTTGGAAGAGATGCTGCTGGATGCGGACGTTTATGCCCTGGGGCAAAAGCTCGATCTCAATCGCAGCCAGCTCAATACCCGCCTGGACGAGGCCTGCCGCTACCTGCTGGAGAACACCTTCAGCAAGCTCGGCCAGCTCACCGTGCTCACCCCCGAGCCCATGCGCGAATTGCAGGCGGTGCTCACCGCCGACGACATTGGCACGCAGAACCTGAACCTGGATGGCGAGGAAGGTAACGCCCAGGCGGTGAAAGAGGTAGAACAGTACATCTCTCTGCACGGCGGCGAGCCGGTGCCCCTTAACCCGTTACTGGAGCGCTTCAGTAATCGGCCGTTTGGCTGGCCGGAAGGCGAGACGCTGCTGATTCTGGGCCGCCTGCACGCCGCCGGTCGCCTGACCTTCCACACCGCTGGCCCCGCGCTTTCGGGCCAAGAAGCGTTTGAGCTGCTCAACAACGCCCGCCGCCGCAGCGAAGTGCGCCTCCAGAAAAAACGCCAGACCGAAGATGCCGTGCTGAATAAAGCCCGTAACCTGACCAAGGACCTCTTCGGCAAACTTGGCCCCAGCAGTGAAAAAGAGCTGTTCACCTTTTATGTGGAACACCTCGCGCGCTGGCGGCATGACCTGGAAGCGTACAAGAGCAAAACCGATGTCGGGCGCTTCCCAGGCCGTGAAACCATTGACGCCTCGCTGCGCGAAGTCGAAGGCTTACTGCGCTTGGATGATAGTTTTGACTTCTTCAAGGAGGTTGCCGCCAAGCAGGACGACCTGCTTGATCTCGAAGAAGACTACCGCGACCTGAAAGACTTCTTCACCAAGCAGCTAAGCACCTGGCAGCAGCTCGAACAAGCGCTGAACCACTTTGGTGTCAATCGCCTGGAGCTAGAAAAGCACGCGGACGCCCGGCAAGCACTGGAAGAGCTTGAGCGTATTTATCACGCCGAAGCGCCGTACACCTTGCTGCACAAGGTTGATGGCACCATTCGCACGCTGGATGAGATCAATAACCGCCTGGTGGTAGAAAAGCGTCAACACGCCATTGCCCGCATCGACTCGCGCATCGACAAGGTGAACGCCGAAATTGCCAAGAGCGGCATAGGCACCGCCGAGTTAAGCAACCGACTGCTGCACCCGCTGCAACAGCTTAAGGCGTCGGTAAATCGATCGGTCAGTATCGCGCAGATCTACCAGCTGCAAACCGAAACTGCCGTTGAGCTAGAAGAAGAGAGCCTGGAAGGACTGCATAAAGCGCAGTCCGATGCGGTCAAGCGGCATGAACCCTCGCCAACACCCGGCAAAACGCCACCACCGGCGAATCGCAGCGGTGAGAAAAGCAACGAGACGAAGCGCGACACGGATACGCCTGCTCATGCGGTGCGCGAACCTGCCCCGGTGGCGGCTCCCAAGCCCGTGGCGCGTATCAGCGCGACGGAGGTGCTTAGCCGCGTGCATGACGGGGTTTACCTGGAAAGCCAGGCGGAGGTCGATGCGTTCATCACCGCGCTAAAAGACGAACTGGATGAAGCCATTAACGCCGGCAAACAGGTGCAAGTACGCTAGGCCAGTGGCCTTCAATGGCAACATAAAAGGCAGTACCGGCAGCATGACGGCTTATCTGCGGCGAGCGCTGTGGGTAACACCGCTGCTCCCTAGAAAACCGATCAAGGATCTGACATGAACACCGCCAGCATCAAAAAATACGCCCCCAAGGCGCGCACCCGCTTTATCGATACCATGACCCGTCAGGCGGCGCGCTATGGCATCACCCCAGGCGCCAAGGGCGAGGGCCAGGTGGCACCGGCTGAGGTGCGTGGCGATGTAATGCTGATCACTACCCTGGATGGTCAATCCCACAGCTTCCCTAAATCGCTTTACGGTCCCCGCGAGGCATTGGCTAAGTGGGTGGTGCAGCTTGGGTTTGAGCAGGCCATGGAGCAAGCCGCCTACAGCTGGTTCAACCGCCTGTGCGCCATTCGCTACATGGAAATTCACGGCTACCTGGACCACGGTCGCCGCGTGCTCAGCGGTGCCAACGGCGAAGCCGGGCAGCTGCAAATTCTGGATGATTGCTTAGAGGTAGACCTGCCAGGGCTGGATACGGTCCGCGTGCGTGAACTCAAGCTCGACGGCACCCAGGATGAAACCCTCTACCGTGAGCTGCTGCTGGCCCAGTGCCATGCCCTGCATGAGGCCATGCCGTTTCTGTTCGAGCCGCTGGACGACGCCAGCGAGCTGCTGCTGCCCAACAACCTGACCAAAACCGATTCCCTGATCCGCGAGCTGGTCGAAGCCATTCCCGAAGCCGACTGGCAGGATGTAGAAGTAATCGGCTGGCTCTACCAGTTCTACATCAGCGAGAAGAAAGATCAGGTGATCGGCAAGGTGGTGAAAAGCGAAGACATTCCCGCCGCCACCCAGCTATTCACCCCCAACTGGATTGTGCAATACCTGGTGCAAAACTCGGTGGGCCGCCAGTGGCTACAGACCTACCCTGGCTCCGCCCTCAAGGGTCAGATGCCGTACTACATCGAACCCGCCGAGCAGGAGCCCGAGGTGCAGGCCCAGCTCGATGCCATCACCCCGGTCAGCATCGACCCTGAAACCATTAAGGTGCTCGATCCCGCCGCGGGCTCCGGCCATATTCTGGTGGAAGCCTATAACGTGCTGAAGGCGATCTACGAAGAGCGCGGCTACCGCAACCGCGATATCCCTAAGCTGATTCTGGAAAATAACCTGTTCGGGCTGGATATCGACGACCGCGCCGCCCAGCTCGCCGGCTTTGCGCTGCTGATGAAGGCCCGCGAAGACGACCGCCGGATTTTAACGCGCAACCTGCGCCTGAACGTGTTGGCCATGCAGAGCAGCCAACACCTCAGTTCAGATACCCTATGGCGAGATCTAAACCTCACCGGCGACTGGCACCAGGGTCAATCTCAGGGCCTGTTTGAAAGCGAACAGCAAGACCTCTCCAGCAACGATGCCACTTACAAGCTGATTGCTGATTTAATTGAGCGCTTTGAAAACGCCAAAACCTTCGGCTCGCTGATTGAAGTGCCCAACGAACTGGCAGCCCCACTTAAAACCCTGCTGGACGAACTGACCGAACTCACCAATAGCGGCGATACGATGCAGAAAACCGCCGCCCAGCAGCTAAAGCCCATCGTGCAGCAGGCTTGGATACTGGCCCAGCGCTATGATGCCGTGGTGGCGAATCCGCCGTATATGGGCAGTAAGGGAATGAATAAAGCGCTGAAGGGTTACGCCAAAACTGCCTACCCCAACAGCAAATCGGATCTGTTCGCGATCTTTATGGAACATGCCTTCAGCGTGCTGGCACCGCAGGGTTACAACGCCCAGATCAATATGCAGTCGTGGATGTTTCTTTCCAGCTACGAAAAGCTGCGCGACTGGCTACTGGAAAACAACACCATTATCACCATGGCGCACCTTGGAGGCAGGGCGTTTGACAGCATCAGCGGCGAAGTCGTCTCCGCCACGGCCTTTGTGATGGAAAAAATCGCCAAGCCGGATTACCAGGGCGCTTATCTGCGGCTGGTGGACGGTAAATCAGAAGCTGAGAAGCAGAGCGCGCTACTCGAAGCCATTCAGAACCGCGACTGCGGCTGGTTCTATGACGCCAAGCCGGATGATTTCAAGAAGATTCCGGGGAGTCCAATCAGCTATTGGGCAAGTGAGAAAGTATTTTCCATCTTTCATGCAGCGAAACGTATCTCACATATCTCTTCGTTTTATAGGGGGATTTCTACCGGGAATACAGAGCGCTTTTCGCGTCTGTGGTACGAAGTATCAAATAATAGACTCTGTTTGAGTGCAGGCGATCGGGAATCCGCAAAGCATTCAAAAGCCCGCTGGTTCCCATATAATCGCGGAGGCATATTTCGAAAATGGTACGGCTTAGGCGTTGATGTGCTCGATTATGAGGATGATGGGCGTCGCATGGTTAGGGCAGCTGAGCGGGGTGAGTCGCCGGGATTTAGACATGATGGCGCGGCAGAGTATTTCCTTTCAACGATTACTTGGACTGCACTCACAGCGGGTAAACCTTCATTTAGACTGCTACCCCTTGGCTACGTTTTGGGGCATAAAGGCTCAAGCATAAAAACGGCAGATGATAATCGATTGTCTCTGCTTGCTTTGCTTAACAGTAAAGCTCTTGAGTATTTTCTTGAGCACATAAGCCCCACTCTAGATATTAATATTTCGCAAATTTCGTCGCTCCCCATGCCTAGCCTCGTAGACGAGGAAAGTGTCCGTCAATTGGCAGAAAGTTTGGTTGAGATATCAAAAGTAGACTGGGACAGTTTCGAAACCTCATGGGATTTCGAAGAATTGCCTCTTTTGACGTTAGACCGTAACAAACGAACGGTGGTTACCAAGTACGAGTACCTCCGAACCAACTGGAATGAAATGGCTATTGAAATGCAGCGATTAGAGGTCTGTCTCAATCGCCTGTTTATCAAAAGTTATGCCCTTGAGGGCGAGCTAGATGCTTATGTTCCGTTGGAAGAGGTAACCCTGGAATGCAACCCTCATTATCGTTTCGGTAGAAAACGCAATGAAGAGGAGTTAGAAACCCTGCTGCAGTGCGACACACTAAAAGAGCTGGCCAGCTACGCCATCGGCTGCATGATGGGCCGCTACTCACTGGACAAACCCGGCCTGATTCTCGCCAGCCAGGGCGAAACCGTCCGCGATTACCTCGCCCAGACCCCCAAACCTAGCTTCGCACCGGATGAAAACGCCATCATCCCGCTCACCGATCAGGAGTGGTTCCCAGACGACGCCACCAACCGCTTCCGCGATTTCGTGCGCACCGTCTGGGGCGAAGAGCACCTGCAGGAAAACCTCGAATTCGTCGCTGAAAGTCTCTGCCTACACGCTATCAAACCCAAGAAAGGCGAAGCCGCACTTGAGACTATCCGCCGCTACTTGAGCACTCAGTTCTTCAAAGATCACCTGCGCACCTACAAAAAACGCCCCATCTATTGGCTGTTTTCCTCCGGCAAGCAAAAAGCCTTCGAGTGCCTGGTCTATCTGCACCGCTACAACGAAAGCACTCTCGCCGAGATGCGCACCGACTACGTCATCCCGCTCACCACCAAGCTCACCGGCTACGTGGAAAAGCTGGAAAGCGACAAAGACGCCAGTGACTCCGCCGCCGAAGCCAAGCGTATTGAGAAGGAGCTGAGCAAGCTCTACAAGCAGCAAACCGAGCTCACCACCTTCGATGAAAAACTCCGCCACTACGCCGATCAACGCATCTCGCTGGATCTTGATAATGGGGTGAAGGTGAATTATGGGAAGTTCGGGGATTTGTTGGCGGAAGTTAATGTGGTTAGTGGTAAATGATTTATTTATTATACAATTAAAAATTATGATGAATAAGCATTAATCTTATAAAAAAGGTATAGTTATGATTGGTGAAGCAATAGTTATTCTTGGGTTTATATTCCTCTTTGCAATTTTAGGTGTCGTAGTTTACGCACATATTATTGAAAAAAATAGAAGCATTTATGAAGACACAGTTCAGCTAAAAAATAATGAATCAGTAAATTATGAAAAAATTTATACACTCCAAAAGCCAAGGGATGGCAGTGTAATAGTAAAAAAACTTGAGTGCTTGAGTGGTTTTGGTTTCCCACCTCCATTAGGCTTTTCGAGTGAAAAATCTGGAGATCAGAAAATACTGCGATTAAGAACGGGAAGAGTTAAAGGAAAATTTTTAACTGGAAAATTTGATGGTAGTGAATACGTTTATGAGTTTCCAACTGGTTGCTGGTTCTCATGCCCTATGAGTTCAGTAAGTAGCTTTGGTCCTGGAAATTTTAAAGCGCGGCTTTTTTACAGCTCATCTAGTGGTCATCAATACTTTGACTTCGAGGATGAGTTAAAAAGTATTTATAGTTACAAAGATATAATCTTACTCATAAAAGAGAAAATTGACAAATTTGAGGAATTGGCTAAAAAAGAATTTAATTTTGAGATTTTAAATCTTTTTAAATCTTGGGAAAAAGATGGAGTATTTTTGCATTATGATTCAGGTCAAATAAATATTGATAATAATTTTGAGCTTGCTGTATCAGAGTATCATAATTATACAGTTGATCCTCTTTTTTGGGTTAGAAGATCCTGTAAGAATTATAACCTAGATATTTTGCCAGATTTTTCGAAAAATATATCATTAATTAAAAAAAGACTTAAAGAAAACTTTGATGGAGTCAAGCAATGCTTAAATGGTGATTTTTTATTAGATACAAGCATAGTTTTTGATGTGAATGCTTGCGACAATGCTTCATATACTAACAATATCGCTGCGTTAAAAGAAAAACCAGTAAAATATTGGATGCAAGATTTTAATGGCAAAGACACCTTAGATTTGATCGAATTCTTTAAAAAAATAGATCTTCATTCTGTTCCAAGGGTAGTTAGAGACTGGCGATGTTCTGATCCTCATGCGATATCAGTTTACATTGGCGATAAATATATTGGTAGCGTAAAAAACTCTCAAAACTGGATATTGTCTTCATTGCTAGAGTACGGTCAAGATTTGTTAGTGAAAAATATTGCGATAAGTGAACACGATAATTGTGTTAAAGTTAGAATACTTATGCCATATGAAAACAAAATTAAAAAAGAAGGTATTTGCCATAAGATTTTTGATAATTGTGGAATTTTTAAAATAACCGCTAGCGATGAAGATATTTGGACAGGGGTTGATCAGGATGGAAGACTTGTTATCCAGGATAAACGCTTGCATATGAACAAGTTTCCTAGGTATAACAGTAGAGTTGTTGTTATTTTCGAAAGTGATTCCAGTTTTGAAGTGGAGTTTGTTAAGAGTGATGAATGGGGTCGCTCTGGCTATAAACATTATAAGAATCTTGAAAACGGTGAGTTGATAAAGAAAGAATGCTTACGTTTGTATGACCTTAATTATAATGAAATTGTTCATTGCTTTGCGGAAATTTTATTTGATATTGTTGGTGTGGGAAAAACTGCTCCAGACCCACTTATAGCCCCGCTGGGAAAACCTATAAGTGTTGATTCTATTGATCACTTGGATTTTTGTTACAACGAAGATAGCGGTTGGAACGATAGTGATATATCTTGTTCATTAACAAGACATCCATTGAATTTTGATTTTCTGGTATTCGAATATGGTTTGTTCACTGATGTAGCAAGAGTGAAAGAGGAAGGGAATCTAGAGTTTAGGATTTACGCTGAAATGGAAGCATATGATAACTTCGAGTCAGTGCGATGTAGTTTTTGGCCGGATTTTAAGTCACTTCCAAGAGATTTTAGAACTTGGTGCGGTATTAAAAAGTAGAATCTAAAGTTTTATTGAGATTTACCCGTAGGATTTTACTTTAAGACTATAGGCAAACAAAATGCAGCTCGAACAACTTCAGCAAGGGCTTCACTACGCCTTTTTTACTGACGGCTACCGCCGTGTCTTCTGGTATGACCCACCCGGCCACTTCACCGATGCGCTGGATGAGCTGGCCTTGGATGGCGTGCAAATCCTCAACATGGCTGGGCAGTCCACGTTCGGCGTCAAGCTGCGCTTGGAGTTGGACGAGCCAGAAACACCGACGCTGCTCTACTTCCCCTATGCCGAGCCCGCGCCGGAAGACGACTGGCTGTTGGATATCAAACTCTACTCCGGGCGCTTCTACGCCGATCAGTTGTCGATGATCTTTAATGAGCTGGGGTTAACGCGGCACGTGCTGCGCGAGCACCTGGCAAAGCGTCAAGCGTTCCTGGGCAGCCGCAAGCGGATCGAGGCGCTCAAGCGTTTGGTCACCCCGGAAATGGATGAGGAGGCGCTGGATCTCGCCATGTGTGCCGTTGTGGTGGGCGCACCGGCCTCGGATGTCGCCACGCTGCTGTTCCACTTGGCCGATGAGGCGGTGGCCGAAGCGGTAGGGTTGGAGGGCAACCCCTCCTCGCTCGACGAGATGACCAAATACGCCCTAGTGCCGAGCCTGGTCAAGGCGCTGCAGCTGGAGGTGGGTTATCCCGCGACGCAAGCAGAGCTCATCGGGGATGAGGCCTTGCACTTCGGCCAGCTGATGCTGCGCCTGCTGACCACCGGCTACTGCGAGAGCCTCTCCGAGATTCCTGATTGGGCGCAGAGCCACGCCATCGCCTCGGTGAATGCCCGAGCGACGTCTCGGGCGCTGCTCTCGCGCTGGCGGGATAGCTCGCGTTTCTTCCCGGCCTTTGATGAGATCTCCGGCTGGGTGGCCGAGGCGCTGCGCATCGAAGACAAGATCCGCGATGTACCGTTGGAACGGCTGGCCAATGTCGCCACCTTTGAGGTGGTGGAAAAACAGATCATCGTGGATCTGTGCCAGGCGATACCCCAGGCCGATGTCCGCGATCTGGCCATGTTTCGTGGCATCATCGCCGAACGCCTCGATGGCTACTGGGCCTCGCGGCACAAGAACGACGAGCGCCGCGTCCGCTATCGCCAGCTTTACGCCGCGCTGAGTGCGGCTATCGACCTGTTTGCTTTACGGCAGCAGCACCTTAATGGCTTTTATTACGAGAGTGTGGAGGCGCTTTATCACGCTTACTGCAATGACCTCTATCGCTTTGACACGGCCTATCGCCACTATGCGGTAGCGTCCGATAACACCAGTGTGGAGCTGCTCAAAAAGCTCGATGAGGCGGTGGAGCGTTGCTATGACGAATGGTTTTTGGGTCAGCTCACCCGCAACTGGAGTGAGCGCATCGACGCCGAGGGGCGCCTGCACGACTGGAAGCTGCCGCGCATTCCCAATCAGCAGCACTTCTTCCGTGACGTGGTGCGTTCGCACTTGGATGCCCATGGTAATAAGCGCCTGGTCGTGATCATCAGCGACGCCTTTCGCTATGAGGCGGCCGAGGAGTTGCGCGAGCGCATCAACGCCAAGCGTTACAGTGAGGCCACCCTCGCCAGCCAGCTCGGCGTGGTGCCCAGCTATACCACTTTGGGGATGGCCTCGCTGCTGCCGCATCACGAGCTCAGCTACCAGCCCGGTTGTGACAACGTGCTGGTGGATGGCAAGTCGAGCCAGGGCACCGACAACCGCAGCCAACGCCTGAGCGCCGCCGTGGGTGGCCAGGCCATGGCGGTGACCGCTGAGACTGTCAGGGGCTGGTCCCGCGAGCAGGGCCGCGAGGCAATCAAGGGCGTGCAGCTGATGTATGTCTACCACAATGTGGTGGACGCAAGAGGTGACACCGCCAGCACCGAGAACGAGACCTTCGCCGCCGTGGAGGATGCCATTGAGGAGCTCGATACCCTCACGCGCAAGATCCTCATGCACCTCAACACCAGCACGGTGCTGGTCACCGCCGATCACGGTTTCCTGTTTCAGCGCGGCAAACTGGATGCCACCGACCGCACCCACCTAACCGAAAAGCCCGCCGGTGCCTTCAAAAGCAAAAAGCGATATGTGCTGGGCACAAATCTCCCCGACAACGCCAGCGTCTGGCACGGCCATACCCGCAAGACCGCCGGTACCGCCTGCGATACCGAGTTCTGGATACCCAAGGGCGCCCATCGCTTCCACTTCGTCGGCGGCGCGCGCTTCGTGCATGGCGGCATCATGCCCCAGGAAATCGCGGTGCCGGTATTGACCGTCAAGCAGCTGCGCGGCGACAAGGCGGAGAAGCGCACCCGTCGTAAGGTGGACGTGATCTCGCCCAAGGCCTCGCTGAAGATGGTCAATAACATCCAGCGTTTCGAGCTGATGCAAACCGAGGCGGTCAGCGAAAAACTCAAGCCCATCACCCTCGCGGTGACGATCATTAATGAGGACAATGCGCCGGTTTCAAGCGAAGAAACGATGACCTTCGACAGTGCCAGCGACAACATGAATGAGCGCGTCAAATCGTTACGCCTATCGCTCTCGGGCACTGACTTTGACCGCAAGCGCGATTACTTCCTGGTGCTGCGCGACAAAGATCTCGGCACCGAGCTTGAACGCTATCGGGTGGTCATCGACCTGGCGTTTACGGATGACTTTTTCTGATTTATCTAGTATGGGGTGTTAACCATATTTAGGCGTTTATTTCGCCACATTATTATAATAAAGACCAACACAAGGTGGGCAGAACATAGATTATGGAACCCAAAATCACCGCTCATTTTGACGATATCCATCAAGTGCTGCTTCGCGAGATTGGCTCTGCCAAGAGTTATATCGTGGCTGCTGTTGCTTGGTTTACAGATCGAGAAATCCTAAACGCCCTACGCCACAGGGCCTCCTTCGGCGTTTCGATACGTATCGCCATTACGGATGACGAGATTAATCGCCCCCCGAAGGCGCCTAATTTTGACGCCTTGATTGATCTGGGTGGAGAAATCCATCGTATCAGTCCCGGTAGTCGACGTGATTCGCTCATGCACCACAAGTTTTGTGTTATCGATGGTACGACGGTGATCACCGGCTCTTACAACTGGACGCGACGTGCACGCTATAACAAAGAGAATGTCACGGTCGTCCACAATCATGTCTCGTTCGCTACCCGCTTTATAGATACCTTTGAGCAGATCGTCGGAAAAGAGACAGATGGAACGTCGATCCTCGATACGGATCGGATCCGTAAACGCCTAGAGCTGATCCGCAACCTCATTCAACTTGGTGACGTTGAGGATCTGCCACCTCACATACAACGGTTACGCGGTGTCGCCAATGAGGCTGGCCTGCGTAAGGCCTTAACAGCGCTTGACACAGGCGAGTACACACAAGCACTTGAAGAGATTGAGCAGTGGCTGAAACGCGCCTCAGCATTGGTGGTTTCGGAAGATGCGGAAGTGCCTTATTTGAAACTACACCTGGAAGCATTAGAGCTTGAAATTGCGGCACTCACTGCAGAGCAGGCGGATTTAGAAAGGCGCTTGGTGGTGTTCAATCGCCGCCACGATGATGCGCTTGGCGACCTCATCCAAGCGGTCCTTGCTGCAAGGGCTAAGCTCAAACGACTACACGCCGAAAAAGCACGCAGAGAAGAACGGGAGCACGCCGAAGAGGCAGAGAAGGCGGCGCACTCCGCCGAAAATCAGTACCGCGAATATGCCGAGGAACACCATAGGGTACAAGCTGAGCCTCCTCACAAGGAGCTTGATGCGGAAAGCGAGAAAACGCTGAAGCAGATGTACCGCTCGGCCTGCCGTTTGTGCCATCCCGATAAGGTTGAGGAGGCATTCAAGGCCAAAGCGACCGAGATATTCCAGCAACTGGATGCAGCTTACCGTACACAAGATATAGAGAGTGTTCACGACATTCTCAACCTGCTCCAGTCAGGTGGCTTAAACCTGGATGCGCGTTCCAGCCTCTTGACCGAGGCCAGTCGCTTGCGGGGTGCCATCGCACAGGTGGAGCATCACATCGCCACAACGGTGTCGGCACTACACGCACTGAAGGCATCTTCCGCCGTGCAACTGATGGAAAGTATCGGGTACAGCGATGAGGCTTGGACAACCTATGTCGATCGTCGCCAGAGAGAGCTTATGTCAGAACTCCACACCCTGGAGCAAGAGATCGACGTTTTGTGCGTTTAAGGCAGCTTTCACAAAAGATAACAGGAACCCAAGGATATCCATGACCGAGCCCCATTATCCACTTGAGACTCGCTCTAACCAGGAGGTCACTTCAGCGGCTTTCCGACAGCTACAGGTTGCGACTTCATTAAATGAAGAACGCGATAAGGAGCGATTCAAAGCGCTACTACTCAGACATCCAACGCAAATGATTTTGCAGATATCTTCATCTTATCCTTTGGACGCTGAATTGCTCGATCGTTACGTAGATCAGTGGGATTGGGAGGAGCTCTCGTCTCAAGTAGGGCTGCCTTGGAGCCTAGAGTTGATCGAAAGATTCGAGGATAAGTGGACTTGGGGGATTTGGGGGGACTGGGATTCCGTGGAAGATAATAATAGTAGACTTGGCCTTTCGGGCAATCCAGCGCTGCCTTGGACCCTTGAATTAATTGAAAAGTTTGAGGATCGGTGGGATTGGGGTGACTCTGGTCTTTCAGCTAATACAGCCCTGCCCTGGAGCTTGGAGTTAATCGAAAGGTTCAAAGACCAGTGGGACTGGAAGAGCCTCTCGGGCAACAAAGCCCTGCCCTGGAGCTTGGAGTTAATCGAAAAGCTCAAGGACCAATGGGACTGGAAGAGCCTCTCGGGCGACGAAACACTGCCCTGGAACTGGGAGTTAATCAAAAGATTTGAGGATCGGTGGAATTGGTACACGCTCTCGGAAAACCAAGCACTGCCTTGGAGTCTGACGCTAATTGAAGAGCTCAAGAATCGGTGGTTCTGGGGCGAATCAAGAGTACTTAACTTCAACAGACTTGGGATGCAAGCACCTTCAAGAGGTGGTCTCTCGGGCAACGAAGCTCTCCCCTGGAGTATTGAGTTGATCGAAAGATTCGAGGATAAGTGGTCTTGGGGGGAAGCTGGACTCTCATACAACGAAGCTTTGCCCTGGAGCCTCGACTTAATCGAAAGGTTTGAGGACAGATGGAATTGGGGGTGGTTAGGTTTTTCTTGCAACGAAACTTTGCCCTGGAGCCTCAAGTTAATTGAAAGGTTCGAGGATAGGTGGGATTGGAATGTTCTTTCGTATAATAAAGCACTACCTTGGTCCCTTGAGTTGCTCGAAAGATTTGAGGGTCGATGGAATTGGCATTACCTCCCGAGAAACCAGACCCTACCCTGGAGTCTCGAGTTGCTCGAAAGATTTGAGGATCGGTGGAATTGGCGTCATTTTTCGTATAATGAAGCGCTACCTTGGTCCCTTGAGTTGCTCGAAAAATTCAAGGCCCGGTGGGGGTGGGAATTTTTTTCTTACAGCGATGGGAATTCCACACGCTATAACAGAGCCCTACCCTGGAGTGTTGAACTGATCGAAAGGTTTGAGGACCGATGGGATATATACTACGACGTTCGACTAGATGCACTGCCGGAGTGGAAGTCTCTACAGGATGCTGACATATTTGAGATGATGGCGGCTGCGGGCTTTCTTACCCAGAAGTAGGAAACCTTTGCTTGGCCACTAACCAAAAGGTAATGAGCCATAGTGACTCCACGAGGGCTAATTCCAATTGCTTCCCGTAATTGTAGGGTTCCGGGTGATCAAAAATTGCTCGTTGGCGATGATAAGGGACGTTTTAGCGTCTGCTTCACGGATTCATGTCTTCGGTAGTAGCGCAGCATTCATGACCAGTATGGAACAGGATTTTGGATAATAATCAGCATCTCGAAAAGAATAGGGATTTAAATGGCTCTCTTACCGAGCAGGGAGATCTCGACGACCTGCTCAACACCCACTTTGGTGGCCGCGTGGTGCGTAAGGATCTAACCCAGCGGGTCAAGGAAGGTGCTAACGTGCCGGTGTACGTGCTGGAGTATCTGCTTGGCATGTACTGCGCCACGGACGATCAGGCCGTGATCGACGAAGGCCTGAAAAGCGTCAAGACGATTCTCACCGACAACTACGTGCGCCCCGATGAAGCGGAGAAGATCAAGTCGCTGGTTCGCGAGCGTGGCAGTTTCAAGGTCATCGACCGGGTCACGGTGCGCCTCAACGAGAAAAAAGACCGCTACGAGGCGGCGTTCAGTAACTTAGGCATCAAGGATGCCGAGATCTCCGCTGGGATCGTTAAGGAGCACGAGAAGCTGCTGGTGGGCGGCATCTGGGTGATCGCCACGCTCAGCTACTTCCATGAAGAAGGGCAATCCGCGTCGCCCTTTGGGGTCAGCCAGCTCAAACCAATCCAGATGCCGCACATGAACATGGAGGAGCTGTTCGAGGGGCGCAGCGGCTTCACCACCGAGCAGTGGCGTGAGGTGCTGATCCGCTCCATCGGCATGGAGCCCGCTGAGCTGGATGCCGAGGTGCAGTGGCACCTGCTGGCTAGGATGATTCCGTTTGTCGAGAACAACTACAACGTCTGCGAGCTTGGCCCCCGTGGCACGGGTAAGAGCCATATTTATAAGGAGTGCTCGCCCAACAGCATTCTGGTCTCCGGTGGCCAAACCACGGTGGCTAACCTGTTCTATAACATGAGTTCGCGACGCATCGGTCTGGTCGGCATGTGGGATCTGGTGGCGTTTGATGAAGTCGCCGGCATCTCGTTTAAGGACAAGGACGGCGTGCAGATCATGAAGGATTACATGGCCTCCGGCTCCTTTGCTCGCGGGCGGGAGCAGATGGAAGCCTCCGCTTCCATGGTATTCATCGGCAACATCAACCAGAGCGTCGAGTCGCTGGTGAAAACCAGCCACCTGCTAACGCCATTCCCCGATGCCATGATCGATGCCGCGTTCTTCGACCGCTTCCATGCCTACATTCCGGGCTGGGAGATCCCCAAAATGCGGCCCTCTTTCTTTACCCATCGTTACGGCTTCATCGTCGACTACCTGGCCGAGTTCTTCCGCGAGATGCGCAAGCGCAGCTTCGCCGATGCCATCGACACGCATTTCCGCCTGGGCGATAACCTTAACCAGCGCGACGTGATCGCCGTGCGCAAGACCGTCTCTGGGCTGCTCAAGCTGCTTCATCCCCACGGCGAGTACCAAAAGGAGGACGTGCTCCATTGTTTGGAATACGCCCTGCAAGTACGTCGGCGTGTGAAAGAACAGCTCAAGAAGATTGGCGGCATGGAGTTCTACGATGTCCACTTCAGCTACATTGATAAAGAAACGCTGGAGGAGCACTTCGTCTCCGTCAAAGAGCAAGGCGGTGGTGGACTCATCCCCGAAGGGCTCGGCAAGCCTGGCGTGGTACATACCATTGGCTTAAGCGACAAGGGCATGCCCGGCGTCTATCGTATTGAGCTGCAGGTCACCGCTGGCAGCGGCAAGCTGGCCATGTCGGGGCTGTGGAACTCCACCTCGGCCAAAGAGCAGGTCAAGATGGCGTTCGACTACTTCAAGGCCAACGCCAACCGCATCAGCGCTTCCAGCAAGGTGATGGAGCACGATTTCCACCTGCATGTCGTAGACCTGCAGAATACCGGCGTGCTGCGCGACTTGGCGCTTGCTAGCCTTGTGGCATTTTCGTCAGGGCTTCTAGGCCGGCCAACCCAGAGCCAGATGGTGGTACTGGGCGATATGAGCTTGGGCGGCAGCCTCAAGCCGGTAGAGAATCTCGCCGAGTGCTTGCAAGTCTCGTTCGATGCCGGCGGCAAGCGTGTGACCCTGCCCATGGCAAGCGCTGCGGATATCGCGACCATTCCCGCTGAGCTCTTCACCAAGTTTCAGACCAGTTTCTACGCCGAGCCCGTGGATGCCGTGATTAAAGCGCTGGGGGTGGAGTAAGCGTAATAAGCCTCTTGGCGTGATACGTTCACGGTAAAAGCTGCATTGTGGGAGAGTCGTCGATGACAAAATCCATGCCTGAAAGTGATGCAAAAACGAATGGCAATCCCCTGCAGCGGCTCAAGGGATCGGTCCACGAATACCAGGCCCCCTTCGACCCTGTCGGCGTTGACGACTGGGAAGCGTTGCAACAGGAAGACCTGACGTCCAACGCTCCCGTCGATAAAGAGACAAAGCGTACTTAGAGGTGCATCACGCATACTATGTACGCAAGCGGAAGCGCTGGGCTAGCGAGGGGGGAGAAACATGAAAGTTACTGAAAAAGTGGAAGTCGAGGCGGTCACCGACGTGGTATGCGATGTATGTCTCACCTCAACCCACGTAGCAGGCGGCGGACTTGAATTCGCCACTGTGAAGGCGCATTGGGGCTATGGCAGCCAAAATGACGGCGAACGCTACGAATTGCACCTGTGTGAAAGCTGCTTCTTTGGTACGTTGGGTTACTTCAAGCAAGAGCGTCGCGTGCAAAATCTATTCAGCGAAGATGGCTGCCCTGGTGATTTGAACGCAGGCGACGAACTTGGTCTGGTAGCCAAAGACGACTATTTTCACGACCAAGGTAGCAGTTGACCGTGATAGATCTTGCTAATCAAATTTTGGCTGCACTCGACCCAAAGCGGTCATTCTTGGAAATGCAGCAGGAGCGTGAATTTTGGCTAAATATAGCCTAATGGAAATTAATAGCATAAAGAATCATAGGCTGGGAGAATCTGGCAGGCTGCATTTGCCGGAAAGAAGTGTCAGCATGTTCATTCAATCATAGAACGCATTGTCTAATATACTGTTAGAGAGTGGCCGAATTATCGGATTGTATGCCCATAGAACAAGTTCTAGGATGAAAATTGAGATTATCCAAAATAAAAATCGAGAAATTCAAAAAAATCAATGAAATAGAGATTGGGACAGGCCCGCTAAATATCTTAGTTGGTTCTAACGGATCGGGGAAATCATCGGTTTTGCAAGCTGCGCATCTGGCTTCCTGTTTGTTAAGGCAAGCCGGGCGCATACGTATTGGAAGCACATCGACTGTCGCTGTCATGGATCTGGATTACCTACCAACCGATGACTATGCTAGGCTTGGCCATGGAGCCAGCTGGGGAAATAAAGCAAATACTCCAAGCTCAAAAATAAAATTTACATTTGAAAACGATGATGGAAATGAAGTTTCAGCGACCTGCGAGGCAAGAGCTGCCAGAAACGCTGGAATCTCAGTGACTGGCCACATCCCTGATGAAGTTAGAGCATCATTTCGAGGTCCAGATACGTATTTCAGTGGCTTCATTCCCGGTATATCAGGAGTTCCCAACAGTGAGCCAAAACAATCAAAGCGGGTTGTTATGAAAGCATGCTCGTTTGGTGACTCAAATGTGTTTTTGAGAAACGCGCTGCACTTGTTAAGCAATGAAGAGATAGCTCAGCTTGAAATTTGGCTAACTCGTTTGATGGGAGATGTCTCTATAAGGATATATTTCGATCCGGATAGAGACTTAGTAATAAAATCTGATGTTGAAGTTGGTGGGATATTACATCCTATAGAATTATTGGGAACGGGGTATATACAGCTAATACAAATTTTTTGTTACATACTTTTGTTTAAGCCAAAAATACTTCTGATTGACGAACCGGATATCCACCTTCACCCAAACGTTCAAGAAAAACTTGCATCTACTCTTTCAGACATTGCCGCCGAAAAGGATCTCTCTGTAATTTTAACAACGCATTCGCCATTTATAGTTCGGGGCTCTCCCATAAATGCGAATGTTTATTGGCTAGAAAATGGTGATCTAGCAAATGATTGTCGTGAAGCGGCAGAGATTGCGCTGGGCTGGGGAGCATTCGGTAAAAAAGTTGTTATTGTTTCTGAAGACAAAGATCTCGCCTTTTTTAGGAAGCTTGTGGAGCAGTGGCCAGAGCTGGAAAAGTTTGTAACGTTCCATCCGGGGCAAGGTTACAAAAATCTTATGTCGCCAGAGCAAGCCCAGGATCTCTATGAAACACTTGGAATGCAGTACAAAATACTTGTGCATCGAGATCGAGACTCTTTGACTGATGACGAGATATCTAGACTTCAGCGAAAGTACTCGGCTGAAGGAGTAAAACTCTGGTGTACTGACCTCTCAGACATCGAAGCTTACTTCTGCAGACCAGAATTCATGAGTGAACTGATTGGTATTGATATCGAGGATTCTCGAAGGTATATAGATCAAATCTTAAATCAACATAGTGTGTCAGGGCGGCAACAATTTGAAGGCCAAAGAAGGGCTCATAATCAAGAGCTGTATCCTGACGGCGGTAGTCCCTTGAATGAGGAAGTTTGGCAAATTTTCCAACAAAGAGAGTTAAAGGGTTTTAAAGGAAAGTTCGTCTTCAACCAGTTGAAGAATAAAATCCGGAATAACGGTTTTTCAGAAGAAAAAATTCTAAATCACGCTATTGGAATCGAGCTGGCCGCTTCTTTAAAGGACGAGCTTAAATCCCTAATTGAAGATGAAGATTAGGTTTTCTCTACCACCCAGCGAGAGCATCGGGCAGGCATACTCTATAACAAATCGCGGAAGGTGGACGTAACTTGCGGGCCGCCTCTTCGCTCCGCGTTAAAGCGCTATATCAGTGATATCTAAAAACTGCTTTTGGCCGATAGAAGAGATTTAGACTATGCTGATGTATGCGCTTCGGCAGAATACGACCCAAAGCGGACATCCGCAGGATAGGACCTCTGGCTCACAATGCGTTTTTTTCTGGTCAGTTCTTTAACGTGAAGGCTTGCATTGCCAGAGGATAATCTTGCAAATAAACATAAAACAATTGCTTATGATCAGAGTTTTTATGCTTATGCGCAATTTTCAGAGACGGGTGATAATGTTAACGCGCATGCGCATGAATAAAACTGTTAAATTTCCTTGGAGTTCGTGAGAATGTCCGAATGGGATGAAGATATCGCGGCGCTAGATATGAGCGACGTTGAAAAGAATGGCCTGCAGGTTTATCGAAACTATACGAAGGCGTTCGAAAGGGAACAGGCAAAAAAATTTGCCGCCGAAGTTAACTCCGAATCCCACGATGTTTCGAGACTGGACAAGGTATGTGATGCAATAGCGTCTGATGATGAACGGCTTATTCCGGTAATAGCTTGCGCATTCGCTGATGAAGCTCTTGATGAGATGTACAAACGTGAAATACCCAAGGGTGTCCCAGGAGGTAGAGATAGCCTCTTCTCTGGCTATGGACCATTCTCAAGTCTGTCTAAAAGAATACAAGTTGCCTGCGCCTTTGGATGGATGAGTGAAGATATACTCAAGGATATGGATTCGCTGAGAAAGGTCAGGAATAAATTCTCCCACTTATGGGACCATGAATCGCTGTTAGGCTACGCCGAAAAAGCCCCCACCTCTGATATCACTCCCGTGGAAATGATGTTTAAGGAACATGAAGAGCGATTGCTTTTGTCTGGTGTTGAGAATCTAGACGGCCTTGGCCGCCTTCGAATCCGGACAATTTGGCTTCTGGGTAGGCTATATTATGAGACGCTACTATACCCCCTAGCCGTAAAACAACGGCTGCAACCATATGTGGTCCTCTACGGAGAGCATCAACCAAAGCTATTGTCACAGGTTTCTGGGGTGTGTAGTGAATACACTCGGCAAGTACTTAGGGCAAAAATTTAACAAGGCCAGGCACGGCGACGGCTTTTCCGTTGCGGCTTCGCCGTCACTACAAAGCCGCGCGTGCTGTCGGCGTTATGTTTTGAGCGAGTTGTGGAGCTCTAGATGGATTTGACCTGGATAAGTGTCATAGATACGGCAGTGAAAATTGGCCTGGGGGCGGCAATATCTGGATTGACTGGTTATCTTGTGCTGATCAAAAAACAGTCTCATGAAGATCAAAAAGAAGAGCGCGCCAATTTTTATAAGTTGCAGGAAGAGAAAAAATCCAAGTACGTGGAATTTCTATCTCTGTCTCAGGCGCTCATACAAACACATTTATTCGATAGTTGTTCTCCATCCTCCGATGAGTATAAAAGCTATCTGAGAGTGTTTAACGAACTGCAAATAATCTCGAGCGATCAAATGCGGTTAGAGGCTTTTGAAACAATATCTTCTGTGCAGTCGTTTATATTTTTGAACAAGAATCAGCAAGAGCAACAGATTGTCGATGGTATGGTGTCTACAGCGAGAGAGAAAACCTCAAATTTTCAAAAGGCAGCGCAGCTAGAGGTCACAAGGTGCTATCAAGCAACATAAAAAGTTGCTGCACGCGGATAAATTACTCGCTGCGCTCCTAATTTACCGGTGAGCAAAGCGTTATATGGCAATTGCGGGCAAGAGTAAGTAGATGGTTAACTAGGAAGGTATAATGTTTAGAGTTAATGATTGTATAAATTTCGAAGGTAAAGAATATGTGGTCTTAAGGTTCTTAGGGCAAGGCGGAATGGGGCATGTCTTTTCAATTGAAGAAAAGAGCGGAGGCTCTAAGTTCGCACTGAAGTTTTTGCAGCATTATCTTCCTGGCGACAACAATCACCGCTCGTTAATCAATGAGTGGGAGAAAGCACAAAAGATTTCTCACAAAAATACTATTAGGTATCACGGCTTTCACGACGGCTTATCTGAACCTAGCACGCCATACCTTATCATGGATTTAGCTCATGATGGATCTCTAGAAGATTTTTTGCAAAATCAGACTAGCTTAATGGAGGAGGATGCGTGCTTGGGAATTTTTCACCAAATCATTGACGGAATGGAGGCCGTCAACGAGATACTAGTCCACCGAGATATAAAGCCAGACAATATATTTATAGATGATGGTATTTTTAAAATAGCGGATTTTGGTTTGGCAAAAATAGCTGAAGAAAAAACACGCTCAAAAACTTTCAAGGGATGGGGGACTGAGCCATACATTGCACCAGAGGCTTATCGTTCAGAAACCAATACAATTCAAATGGATATGTACTCAATAGGTCATGTTTTTTATCAAATAGCTGCTTTGACTCACGCTTTTGGATCACAGCGCGATTGGGAGCACGCACACATTACATTCGTCCCTCGACCATTAAATGAAGTAAATCAAAATATTTCACCAAAAGTCGCATCTGTTGTTAATAAATTAATAGCAAAAAAACCTAGTAATCGTTACAAAACTTGGGATTGCGTAAGAAAAGACCTTGTTGGGTCCGCTCAAAATGTTGGCGGTCATAAGTCGGCAATTGACAAAATATTGAAAAGCAAGATCTCCAGAGATTTAGAGGCTGAAAAGGTTTTGTCAGAACAACAATTAAAAGAGAAAGAGTTAAAGCGGAAAAATGATATTTTAAGCTTCGAGTTTAAAAATGAAATAGTTCAGCCCATCACTGAGTTTGTAGATAACTTCAACAAGGTATCAGGCTCCAGTGCTGAAATGAAGATTTCTGAAGTTTCAGGCATAGGTGATTTGGCCTGTAAAATTGTTTTTGACGGAAAGTCCGTGAATATATGGTTTCATCCTTTGACTGAGTCTGACGTACTAAGCGGCTATGCAAATGATATGTGGGGGGAACGAAGACTTCATATTACTAAGCCTACCGTTAAGGGTAAGTCTGTTATGGCTTGGGGGGGAGTAGAGTGTTCAGACAGGACAGGTTTGAACATTATTCTGGTGTCCTCAGAATCGGATGAATATGGTGATTGGTATTTGTTGAAAAATACACATTCAGGTCTAGCGCAGAGAAGAGATACTAGACCTGATCCTTTTGCCTTTACAAGTGACGAACTAGTCAAGGAAATACACAATGTTGGTGTTATGCACATTTATAATTTGAATATAAAACCATTAGACATTACTGAATTAGTGGACTTTATATCCAGCGCCTTATGATATTTTTAGTTTCGCTCGTCGTAGTTAAGCCATATAACAATCGCAATCACGCGGAGCAATTTTCCGCTTCGCTTCAAATTGCTCGGTGTTGCGGGCGTTATATCATAAACGCCTAAAAGGCTGCTTCTGGCCGTTAAAGGCCTAACACTACGGGCAGTACATCGACAGCTTTCTGTGCAGCAAGGGCTATTGTGGTTGCACAACTTATCTTGGTGTAGTCATTGCATTGACGCTTTGCAATGACAAGGTAACGCCCCTGGAATAGATATTCCAGGGACAACTGATGTGCGACGACGACTACCGGCTTGTGCCAGTGAGACGTAGTTACAGAATTTAGTGAAATCGCTATGCGTCCGTTCTCGGCGGGTTGGTGAGCAGTTATGCGCTTTTTTTCGCCGAAGACCCGAAAGAGACGTTTGAGCCCTTGATGCATTTATCTTTTGAAGGTGGGTAGTCCGCCTTCATCGAAAACAATCAAATGAGAGCTATAGTCTGTGGATTTATATACATCATAACTTGATAGTTCCGTCCTTTGGATGGAGCAATATTAATGCGAAATGAGAAGTTGGTAGCGTTTGGTCAGAGGGTTAGAGAAATACGTAAAGCCAAAGGGTTAACACAAGAAAATATGGCAGCTCTAGCCGAAATAGATCGTAGCTATATGGGGCACATTGAGCGGGGAGAGAAGAACATAACTTTGACAAAGATTTATCAAATTAGTGAAGCGCTAGGCATTGATGTCACTGACCTATTTCCACGGAGCACAATGACAAATAATAGTGCACCAAAAAAAGATTAACATCAGCGGTTTTCTTCGAAGATTTGAGGCCTCAAAACCAGAAAGCAAGTCTTTTTATTAATTGGTTATGTAAAGATTTTTTAGCGTTCTGCTAATACGCTATCCAATTTGATAGGCTAATTAAGATAGCATATAAATATCAACTGCTAAATACATGCTTTTAGCCATCAAAATAACGGTAAAGAGGAAATTTTTCTTTTTAGGCGCATCCCTTTGTTATCAGGTCGCTGCAGCCGTTTAATCACAGGCTGAATAGTTATCTTTTATATTTTATATTTTGATGTAAGTAAAATCCCAATTAAATTATTCAAGCGCTGTGTAAGCCGGAAAGTATGAGGTGTTTCAATATCCACAGTGATGAGTTGACCATTCAATTGTCGTTAGTTGTCGGGTCCCGTGTGATTAACCACCTTCTTGGTAAATAACTCAGGACGCTTGGTTTGCCATTCCTTCATTATCGCAATCGGTGATTGATG
>NZ_JARWAN010000010.1:0-107358 GCF_031451755.1 Vreelandella vilamensis
ACTCAAATCAGCGCTCAATTTACACCTGTCCTCGACAGATCGCGGCCACCTGACCACCCAGGACGTCATGGCCCGCAATCAGGTGAATCTGCTGTTGAGCCTCTATGCGTACCAGGTGCTGCACAGCGTGCGTTGCATGATGGAGCGCCGGACCGGGCAAGGTTGGAGCCTGGTCAAGCTGCGCGAACAGGTATTGAAAGTGGCGGCTACGTTCACGGTAAAAGCTCGCCAAATCCGCATTCGCTTGAGTGTTGCGGCCGACAAGTGGTGGCCTCGTTTACTCCCGGGTATCCGCCGACTGCAGCCGCTTCCTGACTGACATGATGGCTTCAACAACGCAAGCATCACCATCGGCCAAGGGCCGAGAGCACACTGTGGGTAAGTGACGGCGATCTACGCAAAAGCGCGATAAAAACGGGACACTAAAGGCCTATCTCGAATAACTATCGCGTCGGTAAGACGTTAGATAGCCTCAACGCATCCACCATGCAGACATAAAGCGCTCAATAATGGCGCTACCACCGCCGCGATGAATGAGGCGGGTTCATACTCCTGAATTTCAGCCTCCTGGTACTGCGCAATAGGGAGCTTAATCATCGTCATCCTCCAGGTAATCGTCTAGGCCAGGATAGTCTAACCCTATGTCTTTATGCTCTTTTTCAGGACGAAGGGGCACGACATCGGCAGGTTTGTCGCATTTGCGTGATTTCTGGGTTTTGGTCGTGGTGCGATCTCTTTCCGCCTCCTTTTCCCTTGAGCGGTTATCCCGTATCCCTTTGAGCCTCTCTGACGCTGGCAGCGTTACTTTCTGCTTATCCTTCCCCTTGGCTTTCGCTTCTGAAACGATTTTTTCTACATTGGCCAATGCATCCGGTTTTTCATAGTCCTCCTTCTGGCGGGCAGTTGCTTCGGTACGCTTCATGGACTTGAGGACTCCTGCTGCCTCGACAAAGCTCATATTTCGGAATCGGCGACTTCGGTCTGCTAGTTCGCAGATCCAATAACTTTCGAATTTACTGTCAGGCCTCAAGTAAACGGTGTTGGTACGCCGTGGGTCAAAGGCAATTTCAATCTTGGAGGGGCGATTCTGGCGAATACGGTCAAACCAACCTGCTTTCAATGCCTCTTGGCATGTGTAAACCAGGCCTTTGAAGGTAATACCAACTTCAGAGACAGAAGCTTGCTCGTAAGGCAGCAGGTTAATCCATGCCAGATCTTCGTCGCAGGAACGCAATTTTCCTGTTCGATTCTGAACCCCCCAGTTCCATAGCTCCAATGGCACTGCCGGCAGGTTCTCCGGCATATCTGGAGCAAAATCGTACCCATCTATCACATGCCTAGTGTTGTAATTGATAACAAGGTTTATTACTAACCTGGTGAAATCATAAAGCCCTAATGTTGCATCCAGCTCATAACGGCGCCCTATACGCTTTTTACCGTTGAGGGGCTCAACGACCCCGCCAACATATGGGCGAAACTGGCTCTGGATCGTGTTGAAGAAGCGCTCACAAATTGCTTTATCATCTCCTCTGTAGGCACGAGAATTACTTAGCTGCACGCCGAAGCGATTTACCAGAACATCCGCTTGTCGATAGAGAAGTTCGCCTCTATCAGCCATGATGCCGTATGGAATTCCCACACTTGGCCAGTCTGTCGCCCTAATGTTCACTCCGTATTCGCAACAAAACGCTGTCTTGTCGATAAAAGCATTCGACAACGCCATCATTGCTGCTACCCAGGATGGGTTTTCCAAGCCGATGTACATGCCCACAACCATGCGGCTGAATACGTCCTTAACGAAGTACATGACGGGGCGACCAATAATGGCGTCGGGATCTTGGTCCGACACCAGATAAAGATCGGCAATCGTGGCATCGATTTCATAACGGGCACCAGGACCGAAATTCAGATTGCCGGAAGTACTGGTCAGTGCACGCATGTCTTTCTGATAAATACGTGAAGGTGTTCTCTTGCGTATAACCTCACTCTGAAGATAGTGAGTTTGATAGAAGTACCGAAACTGCGCCATCGTGGGCACACTGGATTCATTGGTATTAGGGTGACGGGCCTTAAACAGGCCAATGGCTTTATCCTTGGCGGCCGTTAACGGCACTTTCTCGTTGGTTAGATAAAAACCCTCGATCGCTAGTCTAAAAAGCTCTGCTACTTCTTCTGTTACTGGCGTCCCGACGCCGGGGGAGATACTGCGCTTACGACCGAGTTTCTGCTCGATTTCGCGCCTTGGCTTTCCTTTTCCACCGCAACGATAATAGTCGGGAGCCAATGCATTCGGTGCCATCCCCCTCTGCCAGTAACGTCGGAGATACCTTACGATGTAGAGCCTCGATTTGTCGGTGCTTGCCAGCCGCTCCTTGATCAATTGGTTACGTTTAGCCTTGTCGCACAGATTCGTATATTTATCTAGCAATGGGGCTATAACGCCCCATGCCTCATCACGCTTGACAGCCGCTATGCTGCCTTCTTCAACATTAGGAAGCGGAAATGGGTCTTCAATCGGCTCATATCCTACTGTTCGCAACTCATCCTCTTTCACTGGAAACGGCCAAGCCTTATCGCTGTCAATGTCGATGAGCATTAACTCATTGATATACTCCAAGACAACTCGGTAGCGACTATGGGTTTCCGGCTCTTGAAAAACTTGGTTAAGAAGCATGATGGACCTCTCCAGCCCAGGCACTTTCTCTTAGCGTCAAATCTTTAAAGGTCCAACTGTGGAATGGCTTATCTAATGGCGCGCGAATGAACCTGTGGGCAACGGCGAAACGAAGAGTGCTAAGGTGGAAGCCTGGCTCTACTCCGTACTGGTCATCAAATTTTGCGCACAGGCGTGTCACCTGGGTTCTGGGATGCTGACGAAGCCGGGCTAACAGGTCTTCAACCTCAACGGCTGTCAGCTGATAATCAACAGCTGCTTCTTCAGCCAAATAAGGCTGTATCCAAGATAGGTTTTCACGCAGCCCATCGGACACTTCACGCTCGGTAAACAGCTTCCATTCGGCGCCATTCAACTCCCAGTAAGATTTTTCGATTTGCAGCTTTTCAATGACCCTTTGCTTGCCTAGTTCAGAGGAAGATTTCACTGCCACTGCCAGCTGCGTACCATCATCGAAATTGATCAAAAGATCGGTCGTCACAACAGTCAAGTTGCCACGTACTTGAGGATGACGGATGCCTAATCTCTCGCAAATATCTAGGGTATCTTCAACAGGAAGGGGGTATTGCTCCCGAATATCGATGGTGCGTTCGAACTGATCGAACACGAGGAAGGCCTGCAGCTCTATACCCGATAGCAAGTGATGTACTCGGCCCACCGTCGCGCTTCTGATACGAACGCTTTCCCCTTGACTGCTCATCTCGTGAACCTTGATAAAGGGCTCGTAATCTCTACCTATCCCTCGCCCACGCGTCTTGAGCAATTTCTTGTGCTTGGGATCAACCAGCTTGTTCGTATCTGACATAAAAGGCCTCCGAATGATCTAAGCATAGCCGGAGGCCAGAAATGTTCAAACATTATTATAAAACATCAAACTTTATTAAGATTTATCAAACTTTATTCTACTCCGACAGGCGCTTATCCGCTATTTTCTGCGCTACTCGACTGTCACGCTCTTAGCTAGGTTCCTCGGTTGGTCGACATCGGTGCCTCTGAGTACCGCGACGTGGTAGCTCAAAAGCTGCAGCGGCAAGGTGTAAAGCAGCGGTGCGAGCGCTTCGTGAATGTGTGGGAGATGTAACACCTGAATACCGTCTTGGGCGTGGATTCCGACGTTTTCATCAGCGAAAACGAAAAGCTCCCCGCCTCGGGCGCGCACTTCCTGCAGGTTGGATTTCAGCTTTTCCAGCAAGTCGTCGTTAGGCGCAACGGATATTACCGGCATTTCGCTATCCACCAGCGCCAGCGGCCCGTGTTTAAGCTCGCCCGCCGGGTAGGCTTCGGCGTGAATATAGGAAATCTCTTTAAGCTTGAGCGCGCCTTCCAGTGCGATGGGGTAATGAGCACCACGGCCAAGAAACAGCGTGTGGTGTTTTTCCGCAAAGGCCTGCGAGAGCGTTTCAATTTCGCTATCCAACGCCAATACTTGCTGGCAAATCGGCATCAAGGTTTTCAACGCCTGGACGATTTTTGTCTGTTCGTCCGCGCTTAACGGGGCCTTGTCACGGCATTTGGCAAGCGCCAAGGTAAAGAGCATCAAGGCGACAAGCTGGGTGGTGAAGGCTTTGGTTGAGGCAACCCCAATCTCGGGGCCGGCGCGAGTCATTAGCGTCAGGTCGGATTCGCGCACGAGCGAACTGCCCGGTACGTTGCAGATACCCAACGCCCCGATATAGCCCAGCGTTTTAGCGTAGCGCAGCGCGGCCAGCGTATCAGCGGTTTCCCCCGACTGTGACAGCGTGACAAATAATGTGCCCTCTGGCACCACTGGGTAGCGATAACGGTACTCAGATGCCACCTCAACCTGCACAGGCACGCCGGCGTAGCGTTCTAGCCAGTAACGCGCCACTAAGCCTGCATGGTAGCTGGTACCGCAGGCAATAATATGGATTTGACGAGTGCGCGCAAACAACGCCGCGGCTTCCGGGCCAAAGCTCTCCACCAGCACGCCGGTATCGCTTAACCGCCCTTCGAGCGCCGCGCTGATCACCGCCGGCTGCTCATAAATCTCTTTAAGCATGAAGTGGCGGTATTCCCCTTTACTCGCCGCGCCGTCGCCGTGTTCAAAGACGTGAATCGAGCGCTCCACTGCCTGACCGTCGCGATCGAAAATGCGGATATGCCCACCGTCTCGCAGTTCAACCACATCGCCTTCTTCAAGGTAGATAAAGCGGTCAGTGACCGGCAAGAGCGCTAGCGGGTCGGAGGCGAGAAACGCTTCACCAATACCGACCCCGACGACCAACGGGCTGCCCTGGCGCGCGCCAATAACCACGTCAGGTTCGCTCACGCTCATCACCCCCAGCGCATAAGCCCCGCCCAATTCATGCACGGTGCGTTGCACAGCCGAGAGCAGCGCGCCACGCTCATCGCGGGTGCCGTTCAGCGCGTCGCTAAGCAAATGAGCGATGACTTCGGTGTCGGTTTCCGAGGTGAAAACATGGCCGGCGGCTTGCAAACGTGCTTTGGTACGCTCGTGGTTTTCGATAATGCCGTTATGTACCACGGCCACGCGGTCACCGCTTTGGTGTGGGTGGGCGTTAGCCTCCGAGGGCTTGCCGTGCGTGGCCCAACGGGTGTGGGCAATCCCGATAAGGCCCGGTAATGGCTTTTCGCCAACGCCGGCCTCAAGGGCGGCGACTTTACCCACCGCGCGGTGACGGGCGAGCGCCCCCTGGTGCATCACGCTCATTCCCGCCGAGTCGTAGCCGCGATACTCCAGGCGCTTTAAGCCTTCAAGCAAAATTTCCTGCACGTTGCGCTGGGCAACAGCGCCGACAATGCCACACATACGCTTTCTCCTGCCTTCACTGGGGCAAATCCCAAGTCATGATGCTGTAAGGTCTTGGTGCTGCTTAGTCGAGTCGCTTTTTCGGTCGCGGCCAGTCGGCTTTTTCAATCTGACGGCCGCGGGTCACCGCCAAAGCATGGTCAGCGACGTCTTTACCAATAGTGGAGCCGGCGCCCACGGTGGCCCCAAGGCCGACCGATACCGGCGCGACGAGGGCGGTGTTCGAGCCAATAAAAGCGCCATCGCCGATCTCGGTGCGATGCTTGTTAACGCCATCGTAGTTACAGGTGATCGTGCCCGCGCCCACGTTGACCTCGCGCCCTAAGCGCGCATCGCCAACATAGCTCAAGTGATTGATTTTACTTCCCTCACCGACATCGGCATTTTTGGTCTCAACAAAATTGCCCACTTTGGCCTTCACCGCTAAGCGGGTGCCAGGGCGAAGGCGGGCAAAGGGGCCAATCTGGTTGCGCCCCGCCGCGACGCACTGATCCAGCACGCTATGAGATTCAATCACGCTTTCCGCGCCAATGGTGGCGTTTTTGATCACACAGTAAGGGCCAACTTTTACCCCCTCGCCCAGCTCGACATCGCCCTCAAACACACAGCCAACATCGATAAACACATCATGGCCACAGGTGAGTGTACCGCGGATATCCAACCGTGCCGGATCAGCCAAGGCGACACCTTCCACCATCAATTTCTCAGCCAGTTGGGCTTGATACGCACGCTCTAACCGCGCCATTTGGGCACGGTTATTCACCCCTTCGACTTCCACCGGTGTGGCGGGCTGCGCGGTGGCCACGCTGACGCCTTCTTTGGCCGCCATGGCAATCACGTCAGTCAAGTAATACTCGCCCTGGGCATTGTCATCCGAGAGCTTGGGTAGCCAACGCTTAAGCTGGGCGCCGGTGAGCGCCATGATGCCGGTATTGCATTCACGGATGGCAAGTTCGGCGTCGCTGGCATCTTTTTGCTCGACAATCGCCACCGCGTCACCGGCATCGTTGCGCACGATACGCCCGTACCCAGTGGGGTTATCCAGCGTAACGGTCAAAAGTCCTAGGTGCTGCTCATCGACGCGTTGCAACAGGGCCACTAACGTTTCACGGCGAATTAGCGGCACATCGCCGTAAAGAATCAACACCTTGCCATTACCCAATTGATCAAGCGTTTGCACCACGGCGTGGCCAGTGCCTTTCTGTTCGGCCTGCAGGGCAAATCGTACCGGCGTATCAACGTGTCGATCGCTCAAGGCATCGCGCAGCGCGTCGGCGCCGTGGCCAATGACCACGTGGGTCCGCGCTGGATTGAGCGCGGCGGCGGTATCCAGCACATGACGCACCATCGGTTTGCCCGCTAACGTGTGCAACACTTTGGGCAGTGGCGAGCGCATACGTGTGCCTTTACCGGCGGCCAGAATGACAATATCGAGTTCGGCGTGCATCGCGTTATCCTGTGTTTGCAATTCCTGCGTTTTAAATTCCTATTTTTACATTCCTTCGGCGTTTGCCTCTGCGGCAACGTCAATGTCCAGCTCCTCCAACAGCGCTTCACCGAAGCGTTGAGCCAACGCGGGGCTTGCGAGACTTCGCCACGCATCACCCTCGCGAACCAGCATTAAAACACCAAGATCGTATTCGTTCGCCAGCCTCATACCCGACGTTTCTCCCGCCACGAGAAGCGCCGTTGCCCAAGCATCCGCCCAAGCATTAGCGGGATGAAAAACCGACACTGAGGCAAGCCCGTGGGTAATCGGTTTACCGCTGCGTGGGTCGAGGGTGTGCGAATAGCGCTTTCCTTCTATCTCAAAGTAATTGCGATAATCGCCCGAGGTTGCCACCGATATATCGCGTAGCGGAATCACATGCTGTGCGGTTTGCGGGCCGTCGGCGGGCACTTCGATACCCACGCGCCACAAAATTTCTTCATTGGGGTCGCGATAGCCGCGCGCGATCAAATCACCACCCAGATTCACCAAGTAGTGCTCGATACCTTGCTGATCAAGGTACGCGGCCACTTGGTCGGTGGCATAACCTTTGGCCACGGCGGAAAGATCGACAAACACATCGCGCGTGCGCTGGGCCTGCATGGACTGCGTATCAACGTCGAGCGCATCAAAGCCCACCTGCTCAAGGCGCTCGTTTAACACCGCGTCAGACGGCACTTCCTCAGGGCGTGCCTCAGGGCCAAAGCTCCACAGGTTGACCAGCCCTCCAATGGTGACATCAAACGCACCGTTACTGGCCTCCGCGACCGATTGGCTAATCGCCATCACCTCGATGAGCGCGTCGGAGAGCGGTTGCCACTCCCCCAGTGGGGCTTGGTTAAACGCCACAAGCTCGGCATCATCACGGTAGGTCGACATCGCCTGATCGACCTGTTCGAGTTGGGCTTGGATGCCCGCTTCCAGAGTTTGTGCCTCCCCCTGCGTCAGCGGATCGGCAATGATAACTTGATAAAAACTGCCAAACGCACCGCCGTCTAAACGCACCGGTGATTCCAGCGGCCGTTCACTCTCAGACGAGCAGCCGGCTAGAGCGAATGAACCGAGGAGAAGCGTACCCCATAAGGTTTGTGTCAGGCTTTTTTGCACGTGGTTGTACCCGTTGATTCGATGTTTTCGTCAATTCGGTTCAGGAATGAAAAAACCATAGCAGCCAGGCCCCAAAAATCACCCGATAGAGCACAAAGGGCTGCATTCCCAAGCGTTTTATCAAGCGTAAAAAGAAGTGAATGCACACGTAAGCGCTTACCCCGGAAAGCAACGCGCCGAACACCATAACGGACCAATCAATCGCTTGCGGTTGCTTAATCAGCCCCACGGTTTCAAGCCCGCCTGCCAGCACTATCACCGGAATGGAAAGCAGAAACGAAAATCGCGCCGCGCCTTCACGGCTCATGCCGACCAAAAGCGCCGCGGTGATGGTAATACCCGAGCGCGACGTGCCCGGAATCAACGCCAGCGCCTGGGCAAAGCCAATAATCAACACGTCTTTGAAATTCAGACGGTATTCGCTACGCGTGCCACGCTGCTTCCAATCGGCATAGCCCAGCAGCAGACCAAAGCCAATTAAGCTTAGTCCAATAATTAACGTCGAGCGCATGTACCCTGAGATCGCGTCGTGAAGCACAAAGCCAATGGCACACACCGGCAATGTGGCCACTACCACCCATAGCGCCAATTGCGCTTCTTGATCGACCCCACGTCCGCGCAGCGCTGCTAAACTACTGACCACCATCCCCCACACTTCACGGCGAAAGTAGACCACCACCGCGGTCAAACTGCCGATATGCAGCGCAACATCAAAGGCGAGCCCCTGATCCTCCCAGTCGGTGAGCACCGGCACCAGAATCAAATGCGCGGAGCTTGAAATAGGCAAAAACTCCGTTAGCCCCTGAACGACCGCTAACACCACCACCTGTAGCCAATCCATGTCAAAGCCTGTGTGATATAGGTGACTTATTTTATCGTGCTCAAGGATACACGCCGCTTTATTGCTTGTCCGCATCCTTAACGGCTTGGCCTATGGGCAACTTGCTGCAATGCGCTACAATGGCACCTCATTGCAACATGCCTGCAAGGTTGTCCATGACACCTAATGACCCACTGCCTCAATCGCCAAGTCACGCGGAACATAGCCGTGAGGCGAAGCGCGTCACCACGATCGGCGCGTGGCTAGACGGTATCTTGAGCGCGGTCAAAGTGGTCGTGGGCTCGTTGGTTGGTTCTGCCGCGCTGATCGCCGATGGAATCCACTCGCTGTCTGATCTGATCACCGACGGTTTTGTTTTTGCGGCGATTCATTATGGGCGCCAAGGGCCAGACAACGACCACCAATACGGCCATGGCCGTATCGAAACCCTCACAACGCTTCTGTTGGGTAGCGTGCTGATTTTTGTGGCCGGGGGGATCGCTTGGTCGAGTTTGGACCGCTTGGTGAGCGGCACCCAAATCAACGCGCCTGGGTTGGTAGCAATCGCGATTACCCTTCTTGCCCTACTGAGTAAAGAATGGATCTTTCGCTACACCATGCGCGTTGCCAAGCGCGTGCAATCCAAACTCCTAGAAGCCAACGCCTGGCACTCACGCAGCGATGCGCTTTCGACTGCCGTGGTGCTGGTGGCCTTGACCGGGGCGCAGTTTGGTCTCGGCTGGCTAGACGCGGTTGCGGCCGTCATCGTGGGGCTGCTTGTCGGTAAAGTCGGGTGGGATCTTCTGTGGGACTCCGCCCGTGAGCTTGTGGATACCGCCCTACCGGAAGACGCGCAGCAGCAGATGCACGCCGTAGCCGAAAGCGTGCCGGGGGTGGATAGCGTCCACGACTTGCGCACGCGCCAATCCGCGGGGTGGGTAATGGTGGATTTACACGTGGTGGTAGGTTCTACCGTTAGCGTCTCAGAAGCGCACGAAATCGGTAACGAAGTTAGCCGCCGTCTACGCCGCGCTTTTCCCGCGCTGACCGATGTGATTTTTCACATCGACCCCGAGGACGATGCCGGCGAAGGCGATCCAAGCCGCCTGCCGGGCTTACCGCTGCGCCCAGAAGTGGAAGCTACGCTGGACGCGCGCTGGCACAAGCACCCGGTGTGGCGAACCCGCTCAGATTTGCAGTTGCACTACCTCAACGGCAAAATTTCCGTTTCGCTGATCGTCGGTGATGCCATTCATCAGCCGCCGCAGTGCCTCGCCAGCCAGCTAAAAGCGCTGGCCAGCGATATCGAGTGGCTGGGTAACGTGGAAGTGCTGTTTATTACCCGCGCCGCGAGTAATGCCTTCTAAGTGACACACCACTAAGAACTAAGGGAAATCATCATGTGGCGCTCTATATATCTGGCGCCCGTCATTTCCCTTGTTCAGTGCGTTAACCCTTCCGACTCTTCCCTATCATCACGCCAGCCGCTTTCGGCTGGCGTGGGTCATTGAACGCCGACTGCGGCATTGGTCATCACTTGGCATTATGCTGGTCGCCACGAGCGTGTTATTTCTCGTGCTTGTTGGGTAAACACCGATAAACACTTACCGCCTCATTTACTACGTTGCGACGCTCGTTAAAATCGCTGAAGCGATGCTGAAATAAATCACAACCCCGGACGCATCAATCAGTGTGGTGACCAGGGGCGCTGAGGCAGTTGCCGGATCAATTTTGAAGCGCTCTAGTACAAAAGGCAGACACATACCCAAGAGGCTACCGAATAATACAATCGTTACCATACTAAGCGACACCACCATGGCCACGGCTTCCCCGCCCCGCATCACGCCTATCGGTGCAACGGCAAGCGCCATGGTCAAGCCTAGCGAGCCTGCCACCAGTAATTCACGTCCAAGCAGTTTGCTCCAGTCTTTGACTCCGACATCGCCGGTGGCCATGCCGCGTACCATCAAAGTCGCTGCCTGAGCACCGGCGTTACCGCCAGAACCAATCAACAACGGAAGAAAAAACACCAACGCGACCTCCGCGGCAATGGTGTCCTCAAAATAGGCAATCCCTGCTCCCGAAAAGAGGTTGGCAAACACAAGCAATACCAACCACATGACGCGCTTGCGATACAGGCTCCACAACGGAACCCGACTGACGCCATCTTCAAGCGCGCCGATGGACATCCCTTTATGAAAATCCTCGGTGGCCTCAGATTCCGCCACGTCCATGGCATCATCGTGGGTGACAATGCCCACCATGCGGTTGTCAGCGTCAATCACGGGCAGAGCGATTAAATCGTAACGCGCCACGACGCGGGCTACTTCCTCCTGCGCTTCATCCACCATCGTGCTGATGACGTCTTTGATCATAATGTCATCAACAAGCGCCCCTGGGCGCGCGACCATCAATTGGCGCAACGACATCGTGCCGATCAACTGCCCATCGCTGGCGAGAATATAAAGTTGATAAACCGTTTCCGCGTCGGGCGCGGTTTGACGCACGCGCATCAACGCTTGGGACACCGTCATGCCACTGGCTATGGCCACATAGTCAGAGGTCATAATGGCGCCGGCGGTACCTTCTTCATAACTGGCCAGACGCTTTAGGTCTTCACGCTCTCGATGTGCCATGCGGCGCAGCAGTGCCTCACGGCGATCTTCATCAAGCAGGTTAAACAGGTCGGCACGCTCATCCGAGCTCATCTCTTCAAGTAGCGTGAGGACTTGTCCATCGGGAAGCTTGCCTACCACTTCGAGTTGGCTATCCCCAGGTAAATAACCCAAGACGTTAGCCGAACGCTCGTCAGAGAGTAGATTCAAGACGCCAATCGCCGTGTTAAGCGCCTCGTCCTCTTCGATCATCTCTTCGAGGATCTCGCCGATATCCGCTGAGCGAATTTCACTCAACCGCTCGGTGAGCGCGTCTTTATTCGGCGCTTCGTCGTTAAACGCGTCCAGTAGCTCAGTTTTTAATGTTTCTAAGGCTTCATCATTTAGCGACATAGTGGTTCCCCCTTTGTGTCGCCGTGGCTCAGGGTGTGGCGTACCTCCACACCTGTCGTAACGACCTTTGTGATCGTCTTTGTGAGCATCATAATAACAGACAAAAAAAACGCCCCTTAAACCCAACGCAGGGTTCAAGGGGCGTAGGTTACGCCAAATGCGTAGATTTAGCCTTTACCTGCCTTTTTGCGCAGTTGCTGAATCGTACGTAATTGGGCAACCGCCTCGGCCAGCTCAGCGGCGGCACGCGTGTAATCCAATTCTGCCGATTTCTCGTTGAAGGCGCGCAGTGCCTGTTGCCGCGCTTCCTGCGCCGCTGCCTCATCGAGGTCAGACGCACGAGCGGCGGCATCGGCCAAAATGGTCACGACATCCGGCTGCACTTCCATGAAACCGCCGGAGACAAAGAAGTTATCTTCTTTACCGCCGTCAAAAATCACACGGATTGGACCCGGCTGAAGCTCAGTCAGCAGCGGCGCGTGACCCGGCAGTACGCCAAGGTCACCCATCGAACCAGAAGCAATCACCTGCTCTACTGAGCCTGAGAAGATGGATGCTTCTGCGCTGACGATATTGCAAGTGAAGCTATTCGCCATAGCGAATCCCCCTGGTAGACGGGATTACTTCTTCATCTGGTTGGCTTTCTCGACGGCTTCGTCGATAGTGCCGACCATGTAGAAGGCCTGTTCCGGCATGTCGTCGTATTCGCCAGCGAGAATGCCCTGGAAGCTACTGATTGTATCTTTCAGCGGCACGTATTTACCTGGCGCACCGGTAAACACCTCGGCGACGAAGAAAGGCTGCGACAAGAAGCGCTGGATTTTACGCGCGCGGGAAACGGCCAGCTTGTCTTCATCCGACAGCTCGTCCATACCCAGAATCGCGATAATATCCTTAAGCTCTTTGTAGCGCTGTAGCACGCCCTGCACACCGCGAGCCACATTGTAGTGCTCATCACCCACCACTAGCGGGTCGAGCTGCCGCGAGGTGGAATCCAGCGGATCAATCGCCGGGTAAATACCTAGCTCGGCGATGGAACGCGCCAATACCACGGTGGCATCAAGGTGCGAGAAGGTGGTCGCTGGCGACGGGTCGGTCAAGTCATCCGCAGGCACGTAAACGGCCTGAACAGACGTGATCGAGCCTGTCTTGGTCGAGGTGATACGTTCCTGCAAAACCCCCATCTCTTCGGCGAGTGTTGGCTGATAGCCTACCGCTGACGGCATACGGCCGAGCAGAGCCGATACTTCGGTACCGGCCAGGGTGTAGCGGTAGATATTATCAACGAACAACAGAACGTCGCGGCCTTCATCACGGAATTTCTCTGCAATCGTCAGACCGGTCAGTGCTACACGCAGGCGGTTGCCGGGCGGCTCGTTCATCTGACCATACACCAGCGATACCTTATCGATAACGTTGGAATCGGTCATTTCATGATAGAAGTCGTTACCCTCACGGGTACGCTCACCCACACCGGCAAAAACGGAATAACCGCTGTGCTCGGTGGCGATGTTGCGGATCAGCTCCATCATGTTAACGGTTTTACCTACACCGGCGCCGCCGAACAGGCCAACCTTGCCGCCTTTGGCAAATGGGCAAACCAGGTCGATTACCTTGATGCCGGTTTCCAGCAGCTCTTCAGAGGCCGACTGTTCCGCATAGCTTGGCGCTTTACGGTGAATCGGCATCCGCTCATCTTCGCCGATATCCCCGGCTTCATCGATTGGCTCGCCGAGCACGTTCATGATGCGTCCCAGCGTGGCTTTACCCACGGGGACGGAAATCGCCGCCCCAGTGCTGGTAACATCCATGCCCCGTTTGAGCCCCTCGGTGGAGCCCATGGCGATAGTGCGCACTACGCCATCGCCCAGCTGTTGCTGGACTTCCAGAACCGTCTCGGCTCCCGAAATTTTCAGCGCGTCGTAGACCTTGGGCACTGAGTCCCGCGGAAACTCTACGTCAATCACCGCGCCGATGATTTGTACGATACGTCCGCTCATCTTGGTTCCTCTCAAAAACCTGCAAATGAAACCTGTCTGCTGGGAGCGCCCTTGCAAGAACGGGCTCCCTAGGCGTTATACGGCAGCGGCGCCGCCGACGATTTCAGAAATTTCCTGGGTAATGGCGGCCTGACGGGCCTTGTTGTACACCATTTCCAGATCGTCGATCAGATCGCCAGCGTTGTCGGTGGCGCTCTTCATCGCAATCATGCGTGCCGCCTGCTCGCAGGCGCCGTTCTCCACAACTGCCTGATAGACCTGTGATTCAATAAAGCGAACCAGCAGGCTATCGAGTAACGCCTTTGCATCCGGTTCATACAGGTAGTCCCAACTTCCGGGACGGGCGTTTTCATCGTCTTGCTCGTCGGCGCCCATATTGGGCGACAGCGGAAGAAGCTGACGCACTACCGGCTGTTGCGTCATGGTATTCACGAATTCGTTATGCACCACAATCAAGCGGTCCAAATGTCCTTCGTCATACGCTTCGAGCATGACCTTCACGCTACCAATTAGATCTTCGACCGTGGGCGATTCGCCCAGGCCACTTTTTGCCGCCACCAGCTTACCGCCATACTTATTAAAGAAGCTGCCCGCCTTGCTACCCAGCGCACAGAACTCAAGTTCTGCCCCCTGGTCACGCCAAGCGGCGGCGTCCTTCAACACGGCCTTGAACAGGTTATGGTTCAAGCCGCCACAGAGGCCGCGATCGGTGGACACCACGATATAACCAACGCGCTTTACCTCGGTACGCTCGACCATGTAGTCGTGCCTGTACTCGGGGTTGGCATCGGCAATATGGGCGACCACATTGCGGATCTGCTTAGCGTAAGGCTGACTGGCCTTCATCAGATCTTGTGCTTTACGCATTTTCGATGCAGCCACCATTTCCATGGCGCTGGTAATCTTCTGCGTATTTTTAATGCTCCCGATTTGGGTGCGTATCTCTTTTGCAGCTGCCATAGCGATCTACCTTTCGTTCGTGGCTCTCAGAAAAGCATCCAGGCCCACCCAAGAGCAGGCCATGGGCATTACCAAGTCTGAGTCGCCTTGAACTGTTCGAGACCCGACTTCAAGCCGCTTTGGATCTCGTCGTTGTAGTCGCCAGTCTGGTTGATCTTGTCGAGCAGGTCGCTGTGTTCAGACTTCATGTAATCGTGCAATGCACTTTCAAAGTCCAGCACCTTTTTCACATCAACGTCATCCAGATAGCCTTCGTTCGCGGCGTACAGCGTCAAGGCCATTTCCGCCACTGACATCGGCGAGTACTGGCTTTGTTTCATCAACTCGGTCACACGCTCACCGTGCTCCAGCTGCTTACGCGTCGCTTCATCAAGGTCCGAGGCAAACTGCGAGAACGCTGCCAGCTCACGGTACTGAGCCAGTGCCAAACGCACGCTACCGCCCAGTTTTTTGATGATCTTGGTTTGCGCTGAACCACCCACACGCGATACCGAAAGACCCGCGTTGATCGCCGGACGGATGCCCGAGTTAAACAGGTTCGTCTCAAGGAAGATCTGGCCGTCAGTGATTGAAATCACGTTGGTCGGAACAAACGCGGAAACGTCGCCACCTTGGGTTTCGATGATCGGCAGAGCGGTCAAGGAACCGGTTTTGCCTTTCACTTCGCCATTGGTGAACTTCTCCACGTAATCGACGTTGACGCGCGCAGCGCGCTCCAGCAAACGCGAGTGGAGATAGAACACATCACCCGGATACGCTTCACGGCCCGGCGGGCGACGCAACAGCAATGATACCTGACGGTAGGCAACGGCTTGTTTCGACAAGTCGTCATATACGATCATGGCATCTTCGCCGCGATCGCGGAAATATTCGCCCATCGTGCAACCAGCATACGCGGCGAGGAACTGCATCGGTGCCGGGTCAGCGGCGCCCGCGGCGACGACAATGGTATGCTCCATCGCGCCATGTTCTTCAAGCTTGCGCACCACGTTGGCAATGGTCGATTGCTTTTGACCAATGGCAACGTAAACACAGGTAACGCCTTTGCCTTTCTGGTTGATGATGGCATCAATGGCAATGGCGGACTTACCGATCTGACGGTCACCGATAATCAGCTCACGCTGACCGCGACCGATCGGTACCATGGAGTCAATCGACTTGAGGCCGGTTTGGATCGGCTCATCAACCGATTGACGGGTGATAACACCAGGCGCAACTTTTTCGACGGCGTCGGTCATCTTGGCGTTAATATCGCCTTTGGCGTCAATCGGGTTACCCAGCGCGTCAACGACACGACCAATCAGCTCAGGGCCTACCGGCACTTCAAGGATACGACCGGTACACTTCGCGGTCATGCCTTCTTCAAGCTGCAGATAGTCGCCCAGCACGACGGCACCTACGGAGTCACGCTCCAGGTTCAGTACCATGCCGAAAATGCTGTTGGGAAATTCAATCATTTCACCAAACATCGCGTCTTCGAGGCCGTGAACTTTCACGATACCGTCGGAAACGCTGACGATGGTGCCCTGATTACGGGCTTCGGATGCGACATCGAGCTTTTCAATTCGCTGCTTAATGATGTCGCTGATCTCGGAAGGATTCAGTTGCTGCATGCCATGTCCCTCAGACTCAAGTGGTCAGCGCTTCAGAAAGGCGGTTCAATCGACCGCGTACCGAACCGTCAATGACGGTATCGCCGGCACGCAGGATGACACCACCAATTAGCGCTTTATCCACCTGAGTGGTAATGGAGATTTCGCGATTCAGACGTTTTTTAAGCGCGGTTGCCAGCTTAGTCTTCTGCTTGCTGTCGAGCTTAAAGGCTGACGTCACGGTTACGTCGATACGCTGTTCGTGTTCCGCGCGAAGCTGCTCAAACTGCTCAGCAATCGCTTTCAGCGCAACGAGGCGATTTTGAGCCGCTAGATTCATTAGAAAACGTTCAAAAGCATCGCCTTGCTTTTCAGGCAACATGCCCGCCAGAAACGATACTTTCTTTTCGTTTTCAAGCTTTGGGCTACCGAGTAAATAACGGACTTTGTCATCTACAATAGCGTAGCCCAAAAAGCCAAGGGCATAAGACCAGGCATCTAGCGTATTGTGATCGCGCGCATATTCGAACGCTGCCTTAGCGTAAGGACGAGCGACGGTGAGTAATTCCGCCATAATTCACCTCCTTACAGTTCAGCAGCAAGCTCATCAAGCAACTTGCGGTGCGTTTTTTCGTCGACCGAAGACTCAAGCACGCGCTCGGCACCGACAATCGCAAGATGTGACACTTGCGCGCGCAGTTCGTCTTTGGCGCGCTGGACTTCCTGATCGATCTCAGTGCGAGCACTTGCAATCAAACGCTCGCCTTCAGAACGCGCTTGTTCACGCGCTTCTTCGATCATCTGGTTCGAACGTTTATTCGCCTGTTCCAGAATTTCAGAAGCCTGCTCTTTGCTCTCACGCAGCGTCTGTGCCGCCTGCTCTTGAGCGAGCTCAAGGTCACGCGAAGCACGGCTTGCCGCGTCCAAGCCGTCAGCAATTTTTTTCTGACGCTCGTGGAGCGCAGTGCTGATGGGCGGCCACACGTACTTTATGCAAAACCAGACAAAGATCGCGAAGGCGATCGTCTGCCCGATAAGCGTCATGTTGATATTCACAGGGATGTACCTCTGACAGGTTCGTGGCGACCGGATTGAAACAACACCGAGCGGGCTAGCCGCTCGGTAGCGCTATCATTAACCGGCAACAACGAAGATCAGGTACATCGCGATACCAACACCGATCATCGGAACGGCGTCAAGCAGACCCGCCATGATGAAGGTTTTGGTTTGCAACTGATCGCCCAACTCCGGCTGACGCGCGGTTGATTCGAGCAGTTTGCCACCTAGCAGCGCGAAGCCGATACCGGTAGCCAGTGCGCCCAGGCCGATGATGATGGCAGCAGAGAGATAAACCATTTCCATGATAATGCTCCAGATTTTAAGGTTTGGTTAAGGTTGAGGGTTAATGAAAGCGTTTGCGTTGCTAGGTTTAGTGATGCTCGTGCGCGGCACTCAAATAAACAACGGAGAGTGTTGTAAAGATGAAAGCCTGCAGGGTAACCACCAAAATGTGGAAGATGGCCCACGGCACATCCAACAGCCAGATGGCCCAGAACGGCAGCAGGGCAATCAGGATGAAGATAACTTCGCCGGCAAACATATTGCCGAAGAGACGAAGACCCAGGCCTAGCGGTTTCACAAGCAGGCCAATGATTTCGAGCACAAGGTTAAAGGGAATCAATGCCCAGTGATTAAACGGGGTTAGCGAGAGCTCTTTGGCAAAGCCACCGGCCCCTTTCACCTTGATGCTGTAGTAGATGATCAAACAGAAAACGCCCAGCGCCATACCCAAGGTAGCGTTCGGGTCGGTGGTGGGAACGATTTTCATATAGTCCACGCCTAACCGTTTAAACAGTTCCGGGAAGTAATCCACCGGAAGGATCTTGAGCGTGTTCATAAACAAGATCCAAACGAATAGCGTTAAGGCAAGTGGAGCAATTTTCGAATTTTTGCCGTGGAAGGTCGCGCGTGTGAGGTTCTCGATAAACTCAACCACCATTTCCACGATGTTTTGTAACGTACCCGGAACACCGGTGGTTGCCACTTTACCTGCTTTACGAAAAATCCAGATAAACAGTAACCCCATAGCAATCGACCACCCCATGGTATCGAGGTGAATCGCCCAAAAGCCCATTTCACGTGCTTCTTCAGCGGTGTGAGCCAGGGACCAGCCGTTCTCCGGGTGTTTGCCAAACGTTAAGTTCTGCAAGTGGTGCTGGATATAGTAAGTCGCCGAGACTTCGTTTCCTGCTGCCATGGAACTATCACCTCAATCAGTTGAGCGGCGTTTGGGCATTAGCCAAGGAGTCAGCCAATGCGTCAAGACAACCGCTACATAAGCACTAAAAAAGAAAGCGGGGTTTGAAGGGGGAACTAAAAGAAACACTGCAACAAACAGCACCACCGTCAAACCAAACTTACCCATCTCAGCACGAAACAAACGCGCTGCACTCCGCGAAGGAGACGTTCGGGACGTTAACGCCCCAGAGCGTTGAACAAAAAACGCATGCGGCAGTAGCGCAACCACAATCCCTAAAAACGCCGAAATGGCACCGTCACGCTGTGCCAAGCCCAGGGCCAACCCAACAACGGCAAGGGCAATACCGGCTTGGGCTATGCTTAACCTGCGCAAGTACGTCTGGCGTCGCGTTACTTCTCGTCGTTGCCATTTTTTTTTCATAACTACTACACAGAGGCGGTGATCCGTTGAGAAGCGCGAATTAAATAGCGAAACCTACGTCCACAACCTGCACAAATCTTGCGCGATTATAGGGAAGCGCTATCAGCCATTCAACCAGCGTTACATGCTTTTTGCCTACGAAGCTGACAACTTGCGACCAAAGGGGGAAGGATTGTCAACATTCTACCCACCATTCTCCCCCTATCCGACTACTGTATATGCCCGAGTATCCCGTCTAATTCTTCTAGGCTGGTGTAGCGAATGGTGAGCTTACCTTTGCCTTTTTGACCGTGTTGAATCGATACCGGCGCCCCGAGCTGCTCGCTTAAACGCGTTTCCAACCGCGCCACATCCGGCGACGGACTTTGGCGACTTTTTGCGCGCGCAGGCTCACCTTGCGTTTGGCGTTTTTTCACTAACGCTTCGGTGGCGCGCACGGTAAGGTCATGATTGACCACTTCGTGGGCGACTTGGCGCTGTTCGGCGCTGTTGAGCGAAAGTAGCGCACGAGCATGGCCCATATCCAAATCCCCGCGCTCAAGCAACGTTTGTACTTCCGGGTCGAGGGCGAGTAAGCGGAGTAAATTCGCCACTTGCGTGCGCGACTTGCCAACTGCATCGGCGATTTGTTGCTGGGTTAGCTCGAACTCTTCGCCTAAGCGCTTCAGCGCGATGGCCTCTTCCACTACGTTCAGGTTTTCACGCTGAATGTTTTCAATCAGCGCCAACGCCAGGGCGACTTCATCGCTAGCTTCACGAATAACCGCGGGAATCACATCCAGCTCAGCCAGCTGGGCGGCTCGCCAACGCCGCTCACCGGCGATAATTTCATAGCGATTTTCCGCCACCGGGCGCACCACAATAGGCTGCATAACGCCTTGTGCGCGAATGGAATCGGCGAGTTCTTCCAGCGCCTCGGGTTGAATATCGCGCCGTGGCTGGTATTTCCCGCGAACCAGCTGGCCAAGCGGTAAACGCTCAAGGCGCTCCGGCGCGCTTGAAGCCAGCTCAGGGCTAGAGCTATTTGGGGTTACCGACGTGATTGCCGATGACTCAGGATCAATCGGTACGGCGTCGTCGCCGGTGATATCTAAACTGTCTCGGCGGCGGGCGCCGGCGCCAATTAGGGCGTCGAGGCCGCGTCCTAGCGCACGTTTACGCGTCATTGTTTTCCCTCGTGAAACGACATCTGCCAACAGCGTCTGCTTACAGCGTTAATCGACGAATCAACTCTTTCGCCAGCACGCGGTACGCCTGGCTACCCCGTGAAAAGCGCGCATAGTGGGTGACTGGTACGCCATGGCTAGGCGCTTCTGCCACTTTAATATTACGTGGAATGGTGGTTTTCAGCAGCGCATCACCAAAAAAGTCACGCAGCTGCTTATCGACTTCGCGGGTTAGACTGGTGCGTTTGTCATACATGGTGCGCAAAATACCGCAAACCGCCAGATTCGGGTTGATGTTCTCTTTGATCTGCTCAACCGTATCCAGCAGCGCGGAAAGCCCTTCAAGTGCGTAAAACTCGCACTGTAACGGGATAAGAACACCGTCAGCGGCGGTCAGCGCGTTGACTGTCAGCATGTTCAGCGACGGTGGGCAGTCAATCAGGACCACATCATAATCAGCGCTGACGTCGTTCAGCGCTGACGATAACCGGCTTTGACGCGCCTCGCTATCAAGGAGCTCAACTTCGGCCGCGGTTAAATCGCCGTTGCCGGGCAGTACATCAAACCCCACCGGCAGGTTACGTGCAATCACATCGTTTGCTTTAGCGTCGCCTAGCAGTACATCGAGGACGCTAATGTCTAATGCGTGTTTATCGATGCCGCTGCCCATGCTGGCGTGGCCTTGCGGGTCCAGATCCACTAGCAGTACGCGGCGGCCAAGCTGCGCAAGACTCGCCGCCAGGTTAACAGCGGAGGTGGTTTTGCCCACGCCGCCTTTTTGATTGGTCAGGGCAATGATCTGACTCACTTACGCAACTCCTTGTGGGTTTACCTTGGCGATCTTGAAACCCGCCTGATGATCAGGTGCTTACTATCGTGGTCTCAATATCAGTAGCTGCCGCGAAGCGGTTTCAAACGGCACTTTAAGCGAATGGCGCGCTTTAATTACGATATCAGCAGGCAGTGCTTGCAGTTCATCGTCGGCGCCGGGGCCTTTCATGGCTACCCACTCGCCGTGAGCAGCGGGCAGTTGACGAGTCAACGTGACAAAGTCAACAAGACTGGCAAAGGCGCGCGAAACCACCTGATCAAATGTCGCTCCGTCAAACTGCTCAACACGGGCTTGTACCGGGATAACGTTTTCAAGCCCAAGCTCCATCACCGCTTGACGCTGAAAGCGCACTTTTTTGCCATTGCTGTCGAGCAGCGTGACCTCAAGCGTTGGCTTAAGGATCGCGAGTATCAAACCAGGAAGCCCTGGCCCTGCGCCCACATCCAAGACGCGAGGGCCATGCACAAATGGCGCCACCGCCGCGCTATCGAGAAGGTGGCGTGTGACCATATCGCTCACGTCACGCACTGCGGTGAGGTTATAAGCCCGGTTCCACTTGTGCAATAGGGCCAAAAGCCCCAGCAGGCGTTCTCGCTGCTCACGAGTCACGGTTTGGCCTAGCGCCTCAAGCCCTTGGTCTAGGCGTTCCGCGATACCCTCCGGTAACGAGGCGGTGAGGGTTGCCAGCGCACTCATCCGTTGGCAACCTCGCTGTTTTCCACCAATCGACGCTTTTTCAAATGAATTAGCAAGACCGACACTGCCGCTGGCGTTACCCCAGAAATACGCGCCGCTTGGGCGAGTGTGGCGGGGCGCGTCTCGATAAGTTTTTGACGAATTTCGTTGGAAAGTCCTTCGACCCGCTGGTAATCCAGGGTCTCGGGTAACGGCGTTGCTTCGTGACGCTTGAGTTTGTCGATTTCGTCCTGCTGACGGTCGATATAGCCCTGGTATTTGGCCTGAATTTGCACCTGTTCGGTAACGGCGTCGTTGTCTACCGCCTCGCCTTCGATGCCCGGCAACGTCGCGATATCAGCGTAGGTAAGCTCGGGACGCCTGAGCAGATCGCTTAAGCGATACTCCCGTGTTAACGCTTTTCCCGTTATTTCCGCAATGCGTGTCGCTGCTTGGGTATTGGGCTGCACCCAGGTAGCGGCGAGCCGCTGGTTTTCCAGCTCTATGGCGTCGCGCTTGCGGCTGAAAGCGTTCCAACGCTTGTCATTCACCAACCCTAGATCACGGCCTGTTTCGGTCAAGCGTAAATCGGCGTTGTCTTCGCGCAGCAGTAGACGATATTCGGCGCGCGAGGTGAACATACGGTAGGGCTCTTTGGTGCCCATGGTAATCAGGTCATCGACCAACACGCCCAAATACGCTTCATCGCGGCGCGGCCACCAGGCCTCCAAGGCTTTCGCACGGCGAGCGGCGTTCAAACCGGCAAGTAGCCCTTGAGCGCCGGCTTCTTCGTAACCGGTGGTGCCGTTGATTTGTCCGGCAAAAAACAGGTTGTGGATAAATTTGGTTTCCAGCGAGTGTTTCAGATCGCGCGGATCAAAGAAATCGTACTCGATGGCGTAACCTGGCCGCGTGATATGCGCGTTTTCCAGCCCCTTGATTGAGCGTACCACCTGAAGCTGAATATCAAACGGCAGCGACGTAGAAATCCCGTTGGGATACAGCTCGTTTGTATCTAAGCCTTCCGGCTCGATAAACACTTGGTGACTCGATTTATCCGCAAAACGGTGAACTTTGTCTTCAATCGACGGGCAGTAGCGCGGTCCAATGCCTTCGATCACGCCAGAGTACATCGGCGAACGGTCCAGATTTTGTAGAATAATATCGTGGGTTTTCTCATTGGTATGGGCAATGTAGCAGCTCATCTGCTGCGGATGCATCGCACGATTACCCAGATACGACATCACCGGCGTGGGTGAATCCCCCGGCTGTTCTTCGAGTTGGGAGAAATCCACGGTTTTGGCGTCAATACGCGGCGGCGTGCCGGTTTTGAGTCGATCAACACGAAACGGCAGTGCACGTAACCGTTCTGCCAAGGCGTTGGAAGGCGGATCCCCCGCGCGTCCACCGCGACTTTGATCAAGCCCGATATGAATCACACCCCCGAGGAAGGTTCCTGTGCAAAGCACCACGGATTCGCCGTGAAAGCGAATGCCGGTCTCGGTTACCACACCGCGAACGGTGTCATTGTCGACAATCAAATCGCCCGCTGCTTGCTGGAAAATCGTCAAATTCGGTTGGTTTTCCAACATACCGCGGATAGCGGCTTTGTAACGTACTCGGTCGGCTTGCGCCCGAGTGGCGCGTACTGCCGGCCCTTTGCGAGCGTTAAGCACACGAAATTGAATGCCGCCTAGGTCCGTGGCTAGCCCCATTGCACCGCCAAGTGCATCAATTTCTTTGACCAAATGGCTTTTGCCAATACCGCCAATCGCGGGATTACACGACATCTGGCCCAAGGTTTCGATGTTATGGGTGAGCAGCAGGGTTTGACAGCCCATACGAGCAGAGGCCAGCGCGGCTTCGGTACCCGCATGGCCACCGCCGATGACAATCACATCAAAGCGGTCGGGATAGTTCATGACACCTCGTCTTGCGCGTTTCACCGCGACTTTATTCAGCATGCATCAGTAAGCCCGGCAGTATAAACCTCCTGTGGGTAACCGTCAGGTTTTTCCACATGGGAATCTTGTCACTTCAGCTACTATTAATAACAACATATATATAAATAAAGGAAGTTCTGTTGTTGTTGTAATTATTGGTGTGGATAAAATCTGTGGAAAAGCATAATTGTCCGATAACTATCAATGAGTTGCTATGTGGGCGAATGTGTTAAGAAGACGCGTACGAGACGCGTACAAACGGTGCTAAGCCTGTGGATGGAAATGCGATTTACCCACAAGACAAATCATCGACGGGTTTTCCACTGCTGCATACCTGACTTGTTACCGTGGCTGTGAACAACCGTATATTTTCTCCACAGGGTCGATTAACCCCCGGCATATGCAGACTTAAGAGCAATAAAGAAAATCGTGGAAAAAATATTATCCACAGGCAAAAAAAGCCTGTCACGAGGACAGGCGATAAAATAATGGGGTTTTTGGCGCTTTTCTTAGCGCTAATGTTGCTCAGTCAGTGCTTTAAAACACGTGCTAGGAAAGACTGAGTGCGTTCGTGTTGGGGTTTATCAAACAGCTGCTCGGGAGGACCTTGCTCGGTAATTTCTCCCTGGTGAATGAAGATCACTCGGTCGGCGACTTCGCGGGCAAAGCCCATTTCGTGCGTCACAATCACCATGGTCATGCCCTCTTTCGCCAATTCACGCATGGCATCGAGTACTTCGCCGATCATCTCCGGGTCCAGCGCTGACGTGGGCTCGTCAAACAACATTAGCCGTGGCTCCATGGCCAAGGCGCGTGCCAGTGCGACACGTTGCTGTTGGCCGCCTGAGAGCTGGCTGGGGTACTTTTGCGCCTGATCGGAAATCCCCACGCGCTCGAGCAAGCGGTTCGCGCTATCGATAGCATCAGCGCGGCTCCAACCGCGCACCTTCCTTGGCGCAAGCGAAATGTTGTCGATCACGCTAAGGTGAGGAAAAAGGTTGAACTGCTGAAATACCATGCCGACTTCAGTACGGATGGCCTGCAAGGCTTTAGTACTTTTGCCATGAGGTAACAGCGGTTTGCTATCCACCGTAAGGCTGCCTTGCTGGAACTCTTCTAGCCCGTTAATGCAGCGAATGAGCGTGGATTTCCCCGACCCGCTGGCACCGATGACCACCACGACCTCGCCGGGTACGATTTCAAGGTCGATATCTTTAAGTACGTGCAGACTGCCAAAATGCTTATTTAACGCCTGCATCTGCACAATTGGTTGCGTTGTATCGTTCATTGCGCGTGTCCTTATTGTCCAGCCAGGCCTCTGCGTTCAAGTTGACGCAGGATGATAGAGAGGGTCCAAGTGATCGCAAGGTACATCAGCGCGACCATAAAGTAGACCTCAAGCGCGGTGAAGGTGGTCGCAATATAGATTTGCCCTTGACGCACCAGCTCACCGACGCCGATCACGGAAAATAGCGAGGTGTCTTTGATGCTGATAATGCCTTGGTTACCCAGCGGCGGGATCATGCGGCGAAAGGCTTGAGGCCAGATAATGTAGCGAAACGATTGCGTGCGCGAGAGGCCCAGTGAGAGCGACGCTTCGCGTTGACCGCGTTCAATGGATTGCACACCGCCACGCACAATTTCAGAAATGTAGGCACCCGAGTTGACGGCAATCGCGGCAATACCGGCGGTTAGCGCATTAATGGGGCCATCCAGCAGCTGTGGTAGGCCGTAGAAAATAAACAACACCTGCACAAGGATGGGCGTACCGCGAAAGACTTCGACGTAAACAATCGCGGGCCAGCGTAGCCAGCGCAGCGGACTGATACGTAAAAGGCCAAAGAAAATCCCAATGAAGAAACCGATTGCTAAACCGCCGAATGAGATGAGCAGCGTCCAGGGAATCCCAGGTAGCAGGTAGGGAATGGATCCAAACGCTGCCGACCAATCAAATTGAAAGGTGACGTCCACGCGTTATCTCCTAAGAGAATCAATAAATAAAAAACGACACAGGGCCGGGGGTGCGGCCACCCGGCCCTGTGTTGGCGTTAGTAACTCAACAGACGTAATTCAGCAATGCGCATTAATCGTCGTTGGGCGTTTCGCCGAACCACGTTTGATAAATTTCATCGTAGGTTCCATCTTCACGCATTGCGGCGAGGGCTTCGTTGGTGGGTTCTAGCCATTCGCTGCCTTTATGAAAGACGATGCCGTACTGCTGCCCTTCGTAAAGGGGGCCAACAACCTTGGCGCGACCTTCGCCTCGGGTTTGGGCGAAATAAGACACATTGGGAGCGTCGTAGAATGCCGCATCAACGTTACGGCCCAACAGCGCCATGTAGATATCGCTCATCGCGGGATAAGGCGTGATATCCGCGTCATCCCCCAGTTCCTCTTGCAGGAAGTCATAGCTGGTGGAACCAATCCGCGTGGCGACCGAACGTCCGGCGAGATCTTCAATGGTTTCAATGTCATCGTTGTCGGCGCGGACAATGATGCGTAGGCCAGAATCGTAGTAAGGATCGGAGAAGTCGACGACTTCAGCACGTTCTTCTGTGATGGTAACCCCGGCGATGGCAATTTCTTGGTTACCGGTTTGTATCGCCGGGATAATGCCGGCAAATTCCATCGTGGTCAGGTTAACGTCAAAGCCAGCACGCTCGGCGATTTCGTTAATGATGTCCATATCAAAACCGATCATTTCACCGGTTTCTTGATCCATCATCTCAAAAGGCACAAAACTTGGGTCGGTCGCCACGTTAACGGTGGGCTTATCTTGGGCGACGGCGAGACTTGCGGTGCCTAAACCGAGCGCAACGGCAGCGGCAAGGGCGGTTTTCGGCAGGCTAGTATGGAAAATTGTGGTTTTTTTCATGGTATTCCCCGTGTGTTATTGGCCTGAATGGAACGTCGATAGCGCAAAACGCTATCAAAACGGCCAGTAAGACTGTTATTGACCTTTTAACCTTGGCGAGAAACCGCCATGGCGTCAAGTCACGGGGAAAAGCCGTGGCAAACGCTGCGTGGACGCAAGCGCGCTGGTGTGGGGTTACACCATAAAGGAGGCACCACAGCCGCAAGTGGTGGTGGCATTCGGGTTTTGTACCCGAAAACGGGCACCAGCCAAGCCTTCTTCGTAATCGACCGTGGAACCCACCAAATACTGGTAAGACAGCGGGTCAACCACGAGTGATGCCTCGCCAAACTCGATCACGGTGTCGTCATCAGCGACGTTATCGGCAAAATCAAACCCGTATTGAAACCCTGAGCAACCGCCGCCTGTTACGTAGACGCGCAGTTTCAACGTGGGGTTATGTTCTTCTGCAATAAGCGCCTTGATGCGAGTGCGTGCACTGTCAGACAGCATCAACGGCGTGGGGACAAAGGATTCGGCACTGCTCATGGAACCTCCCGTGAGCGTGAGGGTATATAACGCTTGAAACGTAATTATGGGTAATTCCCAGTAAAATAGTCAACTTTAACTATGCGTTAGTTGGCGCTGTTCAGGGCATCATGGCCGGTGCTTCAAGGCCTTGCGTCTCTTTTAGCCCAAACATCAGGTTAAGGTTTTGAATTGCCTGGCCTGAGGCGCCTTTCACCAAGTTATCAATCACCGCGAGCACCACCACGGTATCGCCGTCATCGGGGCGATGCACCGCGATGCGGCAGGTGTTAATGCCCTTGACGCTGCGGGTTTCCGGGTGGCTGCCGGCGGGCATCACGTCGACAAACGGCTCGTTGGCGTAACGCGCTTCAAACAATTCTTGAAGTTCTTGTGCTTGAAGTTCTTGCGGTTCGGCCTTGAGCTTGCCATAGAGTGTAGCGTGGATGCCGCGAATCATCGGCGTTAAATGCGGCACAAAGGTAAGCCCTACCTTTGTGCCTTGAGCATCGCTTAGCCCTTGGCGGATTTCCGGTAGGTGGCGGTGGCCAGAGGCGCCGTAGGCTTTCATGGATTCACTCGCCTCGGCGAGTAGCGATGGCACTTTCGCCCCGCGACCCGCACCGGTAACGCCGGATTTGCAGTCGGCAATGAGCTGCGAAGCATCAATCAGGCCGGCTTCCAACAGCGGTAGGTAACCAAGCTGTACGGCGGTGGGGTAGCAGCCGGGTACCGCGATCAAGCGTGCGTTTTTGATTGCCTCCCGGTGCATTTCGGGCAAGCCGTAAACCGCTTCCTCAAGCAGGTGAGGGGCGCCGTGAGGCTGGTTGTACCAACGGCTCCATTCATCGGCGTCGCGCAGACGAAAATCGGCGGAGAGGTCAATCACGCGGGTGCCGTTTTGCAAAAGCTCACCGGCCAAGGCGTGGGCAACACCGTGGGGCGTGGCGAAAAATACCGCGTCCATCGCGCCAAGCGTTTTAGCATCGGGCTCGCTGAAGGTGAGCGTATCGTAGTGGCCGCGCAAGTTGGGGTACATATCGCAGACCCTAACGCCTGCCTCCGAGCGTGAGGTAATCGCCTCAACGCTGACCTCGGGATGCTGGGAAAGCAGCCGTAAAAGCTCAACGCCGGTATAACCGGTACCGCCAACAATACCTACTTTAATCACACTCAACTCCTTGCGGTTTTCACTTGTTTTGCTTTGTCGATAATAGCCTGCGCTTGAAAACAACCTGTTGCACGCGCTTTAGCTATGATACACAAGACAGTGACAAGAAAAGAGCAGGGATGGTTTCGTGGCACGTTTTTCACGGTCAGATTTTACCCTTGAGAGTTTTCGCCGCCAACTCGCCAATGTGGATGCATTGCCGCAGCTGTGCGTGCTGGGGCTGGCTTCCGGGGTGATTACCGGAGCACTGATGGTAGGTTTTCGGCTATTGCTGGAAGCCGGTGCAATGCTGTATATGCCGGAAGGCAAACCTGAGGCGTTTGAGGGCCTGGCGCCTTGGGTACGCGCGTTATTGCCTCTGGTCGCCGTCACGCTGGTGGGTGTGCTGCTTTATCGGCAGAAACCCAGCGCGCGCAAGCTGGGGGTTAGCCACGTGATTGAGCGTTTGACCTATCACCAGGGGCGCTTTCCGCGGCGTAACTGGCTTAACCAGTGGTGGGTGGGCGTGGTGTCGGTCCTCGGTGGCCTCTCGGCGGGGCGTGAAGGTCCCGCGATTCACCTGGGGGCGGCGGCATCGAGTGGTTTAGGCGAGCAGCTGCGCCTGCCGCACAATAGCTTGCGAGTACTGGTGGCGTGCGGCACGGCGGCAGGGATTTCCGCTTCGTTTAATACCCCGATTGCTGGGGTTATCTTCGCCATGGAAGTGGTGATGATGGAATATACCTTGATGAGCTTTATGCCGGTGATCTTGGCGTCCACCATGGGGGCATTGGTGGCGCAGCTTGCGTACGGCAGCGCGCCGGCGTTTAGCATTCCAGACGTGGCGCTGGATTCTTTTTTGAATTTGCCGTGGGTGGTCGTCATGGGGCTTGTGATTGGTCTCTTGGCGGGGCTTTTTATTCATATTTCACGAAGCGTGTGGTTTGGTCGCCAACCGCTTTGGCTGCGTTTAGGCGCGGTCGGCGTATTAACCGGTGCGATCGCTTGGTTTTTCCCTGACGTTCAGGGGATCGGCTACGATAGCGTGGCGGCGATTCTGGATAATCAGCTGACGCTCTCGGTACTGTTCGCGCTGGTGGTGCTCAAGCTGATTCTCACCGCGCTGACCGTGGCAGGCGGGGTACCAATTGGCATTATTGGCCCGGTATTGGTGATTGGCGCTGCTGCCGGGGCGCTTACCGGGCTATTTGGCACGGTTGTTTGGCCCAATAAAGCGGCGGACCCTGCGGTATTCGCCATGCTGGGAATGGCGGCGATGATGGGAGCCGTGCTGCAGGCGCCATTGGCGGCGCTGATGGCGCTGTTAGAGCTCACTCATACACCCAATATCATGCTGCCGGGGATGCTAGCGGTGGTAGTGGCGTGCCTGACCTCGCGCCAGCTCACTGGTTGCGAAGGCTTTTTTATTTGCTCGGTGCGTTACGGCCTGCATCCGCTTCAGCAGCCGCTGATGCAAGCCCTCTCACGAGTATCTGTCCCGGCGGTGATGGAGCGCAGCGTGGTGCGCACCGAACGCATGGTGTCGCATGCGCAGGTGCGTAAGCTATTGGAACCCAAACCTGTGTGGATCGTGATTGAACGTTCCACGCGCGAGAAGCCGGTGCTGGCGCTTAAAGCGGCGGAACTGGCCCGTTGGTTGCTTGAGCATGAAGCGTCGCAAACGGCGGAAGAAATTGCCCAAGAAAAAATCGATCTTTTGGAAATTCCCGGCCAGCGTATCGAGATGGCGCCCATTAGCCTGCAAGCCACGCTTTCCGAAGCGTTTATAACGCTGCAGAATGACGCCCTTGGCGCTTTATATGTGGTGCATGGTTACCGGCCAAAGCAGCGACGCATTTCCGGTATCATCACCCGTGACGCGATTGAGCGTTATTATCAGTACTCCTATTCGCAGCAAGCGCAAGACACAACTGCGGATTCTCCCAACGACACTTCAGACAGCAAGCGAAAAGGGGAATAGCGTTAAGCGCCCCACGCGTAAGGAGCCACAATGTATTTATGGGCAAAAGCGATCCACCTGATCGCCATGGTGACTTGGTTTGCCGCACTGTTTTATCTGCCACGCCTGTACGTTTATCACGCCATGGCGCGAGATAAAAATGAAATCACCAGCATGGAAACGTTCAAAATCATGGAGCGTAAGCTCTACCGCGGCATTATGACGCCCTCCATGATTGTGGTACTGATTTTCGGCATCTGGATGTTGTATCTCAACCCTGCTTGGCTAAGCCAAGGCTGGATGCACACCAAACTGTTATTGGTGGTGTTATTAGTGGCGTATCACCACGTGTGTTTGATCTATTTAAAGCAATTCGCGCAAGACCGCTGCAAGAAGGGCCACGTTTTCTTCCGTTGGTTTAACGAGCTGCCGGTGGTGGCGCTGCTCATCATTATCATTTTGGCCGTGCTTAAGCCTTACTGATGGGAAAGTCGCTTCCCCCTGTGGTGTTGGTATTGGCAGGCCACGACCCCACCGGTGGTGCCGGCATCGTCGCCGATAGTGAAGCCATTGCCGCCAGTGGTGGTTGGGCGGTCACGGTGCCTACCGCCCTCACAGTGCAGAACCTGCAAGATGTGCAGCGCGTTATTCCCACCGACCCGGCGGTGCTACTGGCGATGGTAGACGCGCTAGGTGAGCTGCCGGTGGCGGCGATTAAACTGGGGCTGATCGCCGATGAGGACACGCTTTTGGCGGTGGAAAAGGTCGTGCGGCGGTTTCCCGGCGTGCCGGTGGTGGCGGACCCAGTGATCAAAGCCGGCGGCGGCACTGAGTTATCCACACCCGGTTTGTGCCGGGCGTATACCCAGCGCTTGCTACCTCTTGTGGATATCTTAACGCCTAACCGTTACGAACTTGCCCAGCTGACGCCTGACGTTCAAGACCCCGATGACGACACGGCCCGCGCGGTGGCGTTAATGTCACAAGGCTGCCAAGCGATTCTGGTAACCGCGACCGATGACTCGCGCTTAGGCAGCGATAGCGATCAACAGCCGATAACTCACACCTTGCACACGCCCGAAACCACGCGGCAATGGCAGTGGCCGCGTCTAGCGGGGCAGTTTCACGGTTCAGGGTGTACGCTGGCCTCATCGCTTGCTGCGCGGTTAGCCGTAGGTGAGCGCTTACTGACTGCTTGCGAGCAAGCACAGCACTTTACCTGGGAAAGCCTGTCTCATGGCTACCATCAAGGCAGCGGCCAAGCGTTGCCCCAACGCTTTTTTGACGCGTATTTTTTTACCCGATAACGTTTATATGAACGTTTACATATAACGAAGAGGACGCCATGACCACATCAGCCGAACTGTTTGACCGTGCCAGTCGCCACATCCCCGGCGGGGTTAACTCCCCCGTGCGTGCGTTTAAAGGCCTGCACCGCCCGCCGGTTTTTATGGAGCGCGCCCAGGGGGCTTATCTGTTCGACGTGGAAGGCAACCGCTATGTCGATTACGTCGGCTCGTGGGGGCCGATGATTACCGGCCACGCCGATCAAGATGTGCTTGCCGCCGTGCGCGCGCGGCTGGATAACGGCCTTTCTTTCGGCACGCCGACGGAAATCGAAACCACCATGGCCGATTTGATCTGCGAGATCATTCCGTCGATGGAAATGGTGCGCATGACAAGCTCCGGCACCGAAGCCACCATGTCGGCGATCCGCCTAGCGCGCGGTTACACGGGTCGCGACAAGATCGTGAAGTTTGAAGGCAATTACCACGGCCACTCCGATTCGCTGCTGGTTAAGGCCGGCTCCGGTGCGCTGACCCACGGCGAGCCGAGCTCACCGGGCGTACCAGCCTCTCTTGCCGAGCACACGGTAACGCTGTCGTTTAATGACCCTGAAGGCGTGCAAGCCTGTTTTGATGAGATTGGCGATCAAATCGCGTGCATTATTGTGGAGCCGGTGGCCGGTAACATGAATTGCATTCCGCCGCAGCCCGACTTCCTCGAAACGCTGCGGCAGGTGTGTAACGAGCACGGCAGCGTGCTGATTTTTGATGAAGTAATGACCGGCTTTCGTATCGCCCTCGGCGGTGCCCAGGCGCACTACAATGTAACGCCGGATTTAACCTGTTTGGGCAAGATTGTCGGCGGCGGGATGCCCGTTGGTGCCTTTGGCGGTAAGCGCGAGATTATGCAGCAGATCTCCCCGCTTGGGCCGGTTTACCACGCGGGTACGCTCTCGGGTAACCCGCTGGCGATGGCAGCGGGCGTGACACTATTGAATAAGCTTCAGGTACCGGGCTTTCACGATGCCCTGGCTCAACGCGTCGATACCTTACGTCACGGTTTGCAAGAACGCGCCGATGCCGCCGGTGTGCCGATGATCACGCAATCCGCTGGGGGCATGTTTGGGGTGTTTTTCACCGCGCAGTCGCGGGTGGATAACTTCGCCCAAGCCACCGCGTGCGACCCGGAAATGTTCCGCCGTTTCTTTAGCGCCATGTTGGATCACGGCGTGTATTTAGCCCCCTCCGCATTTGAGGCCGGCTTTATGTCCAGCGCCCACACCGCCGAGGACATCCAGTTCACGCTAGACGCGGCGGAAAAAGCCTTTGCGCTGATGCCTTCATAAAGCGCTTTATGTGAGTCTGTGTAACTTAGTGTTGCCAATAAAGACTATACTGAAAGAGCCGCCCGCGTTGGGCGGCTCTTTTACGTTGGGGGTTCACATGCAACACACAACGGCTTGTCTAGGTGTGGTACTCGGCGCGAGCATGTTGGTATCGCTACCGCTTGGCGCAGACACGATGGAGGAGGATGCAATGGGGCAGCAGATTCAAATCGAGGTGAGCGGCACACCAGGTGTGGTATTTAGCGCCGAGTGGCGCGTGACGCAGGATGGCGAGACGCAAACCTATCAAGAAGAAGGGCAAGTACCGGCGGACTACGCGTTTGAAGGCGACGCGATTCAAGCAAGCATTGAGGTATTGAGCGAAGGACGGTTGGATATAACCGTTCAAAAAGGCGGCAACCGCTCGCGCTCCTCCACTCAAGGTAAAGGCAGCACGTTAAATTTTGCCGTGAGATAAAAGCGGAATTGAGAAATCAAAAAAACCGCCCCCGAAAGGGGCGGTTCGTTAGCAGGGCCTAGATCGAATTAATGGCCTTGGTTAACAGAGTTGTAGTTATTATTGCCTGTGGTCATGATTTGTGAAAAGTGCTGACCTGAAGCGCCGAAATTACCCCTTTGGTTTACGCTGTAACCATTACCTGAGCCACTGGTACGAACAAAAGAGTCGTGCCCGTAGCCGCTTTGGTCGATAGAGTAATTGTTGTTATCGCCATGAGTGATAATGTCGCTATCTAACTCATCTCCTGCTTGACTGGTGTACGAGTAGTTGCCATTGCCATCAAAAAGGACATAGCTGTCGTTTAAATCACCATCCTGGTTGACATCACTTTCGTTGCCATTGCCCCTTTGTTCAATCCATGAGTCATTAAGCTCGCCGTCTTGATCAACATTGGCGTAGTTTCTATTACCCCCTTGGTAGATTTTTGAGTCATTGTATTTATCAAGTTGGACAACAGTCGCTTCGTTGCGATTTCCTTTTTGAACAACGTAGGAGGCGTGTTGACCAGGATCCGTTGAAGCCACTCCTTCTATCTCGTCTTGATCAATGTTGACAATATTGTTGTCGCCATTCTGTTTAATACGTGAGATCTGGGTTCCCCACTGAACCACGTTGTTGTTATTGTTATTGCCAACTTGATCGATGTAGGAATCGCTACCCACAGGGCTGCCGTCATAGCTTGAACCGGCCATGCTATCAATGTCGCTTCTTGAACCGTTGAAGCTTGAGTTAGGCGCTGTTTGGGCCAACGCAGCAGCACTCATGGTGAAAGCAACAGCCGCGGCGATAGTAGTTAATTGAGTTTTCATGGTAGTTCCCCTTTATGTCGATCGATTTGCTTTTAGTTTACTGAGAAGCTAAGTGCGACTCAGTTGGTATCGATAGTGACTGGTGAAGCATTACCCGAGTAAGACTGCTGTTCGACGTTAATGCTGCGATAGCCACTCCCCGATTGTGAAATGTTGACTTTTGCCTCAAACCCGTATTGATAAACTTGAGATTCGAATTGGTCACCCGTCTGCGTAATATTGGCTTCTAGCCGATTACCTTCCTGGTAGATAAGGCCGGTATTCTGTGAGCCTTCTTGATTAATCGTGGCATTATTGGAGTTACCGTCTTGGTCAATGGAAGCAAAATTCGCACTACCTTTAGTAATCCTGTTTTGATTAATAATGTTCCTGTTGCCATCGCCAATTTGACTAATTAAGGCAACGTTGCCGCTATTTTTGGAAAGCTTAACGTCATCATTCAACAGCGATTCTTCACTTTTATTGATATGGGCATAAGCTGATTCGTTACCTGGGCTGGTATCAGTGGTATTGTCGTCAGCCATTGTTGAAGCAGAAAACATGATGGCCACACAACCCAAGGTAAAAAGAGAAACCGCTGGTAAAGCTTTTAGTGTGTTGGCACTTCGTAACGCGTTAGGGCCGTGCGGTTGAATGTTCATGTTATGTACCCGCCTGTTTGTATTTTCGTGTAACCGTTTGTTGATTTAAGTATGGAGGGAAAGCATTTCGTTACCATGATGCTTTAAACTGAAATTAAGGCTTAAAAACATCATTGTTTTAAAAAACGTAAACAATGAGATATCTCATGCAGGGTATTCAGTTTCTTGGTGCCGGTTGTGAGGGGGGGAGGTACATAAGGGGCTGGGAAATAAAAGACAATAAAAAACCGCCCCGTAGGGCGGTCTAATATTTGCAAAATAAGTAGGTGTATTTATTACCACTGATAAGAGCTTGCTACGTTACCAGAACCACCTGTTTGATTGTGATTAACAATAGCCCCTGGGTTCCCGTTCTGACGAACCATTGACACGCTTCCATACTCGTCTTTCTGGGTTACATAGGCTGTGTGACCACCAAGATTGCCTCCCTGATAAATGTACGAGGCACTCAAGTCAGCATCGTTTTGGGTAACTTGAGCATAGTGGTCGTTATCACGTTGCTCAATAAAGCTCCATGTTTTCTCAGAGTTATTTTGCTGATCGACATAAGCTTCATTACCTTCGCCAGTTTGACGGATGATTGAATCGCTGTAGTCTGAGTTATTGCGCTGGCTCACGTCAGCTATGTTGTCAGAGCCGTCTTGCTTGATGTAAGAGTCGCTCCAATCACTGTTTCGTTGTTCAACAGTTGCGGTATTAGAGTCTCCGTTCCGTTGCTCAATATAGGATTGATTTTTAAAACCCGCGTACTGATCAACTATCGCATTGTTATTGCTACCATTGGTTTGAAGTATATCTGATTGATCGTTTTTACCATATTGGTTTACAGTTGCTGTGTTGATACTTCCGTTACTTTGCACTATACGGGATTCATTGAAACCCTCTCCTTTCTGGAATACTGTTGCTTTGTTAGTTGATCCATTAATCTGCTGAATAAGAGAGACGTTTTCTTCACTGCCGCTATTTTTGCCCTGGTCCACATAAGCTTCGTTGCTTGCGCCACTTGATCCTCCTTGGAGAATTTCTGAGTATTGCTCCGTACCGGCCTGTGCTGAGTTTATTGTGCTGCCGGTCTGGTTGATTTGATCATGATCCGTTTCACGTTCACCGGGAGTACCATTGTCGATACCCAAGCTGGTGAAATTATCCATGCCTTCACGAATAAGTTCTTGCGCGTCGAATGCTCCTTTTCCATTATTTATAGTGTTGCCATTAACTTCGTAGACGGGATCCCTTGCATCTGCCCATGAAGAGGCACTGACAGCGAGAGCGACGGCGGCAGCGAGTGTGGTGAGTTGCAGTTTCATGGTATTTCCCCTTTTGGTTTCGATCGTCTTGCTTTGGTGGTCACTGAGTCAGCGGAATGCCGCTCAGTGTGTTTCGACGAAGACCGGCAGTGCATCGGCCGAGTATGCGTGGTGTTCGATGCTAATGCTGCGCCAGCCATTCTCCGAAGGTTGTACAATATGAACGTCACTTGAACTGCCGAATTGGCGGATATCAGCGCTAAAGGCTAAACCGTCATTGTTTTTCTGGTTAATCGATGCATTATGATGATTTCCTTCTTGCCAAATCGTGGCCGAGTTATTACTTCCCTGTTGGGAAATAGTCCCGGTGTTATTACTCCCCTGCTGAGAAATATTCCCGGTGTTGTTGTTCCCATTTTGGTAAATAAAAGCGAAGTTTCTCATTTGAAAATCGCCGGAAAATGATTGGGCAACACTGGCATTATTATTGTGGCCTATCTGCTCGATAATACTGGCGTTACTAAAATTGCTATTAATTAGAGACTTCTGTTCTTCAATGTGCTGTGTGATTTTTGCTTTTTCTTCTAAGGCATTTTCATTTTCATTAGCAGTGGCCGGCGCCATCACTACGCACGCTGAAAACAAAGCAGCCGAGCCAATAAGCCAACGGAACTGTTTGCTAAAGCCGTTTGTAAAAATGTGTTTTGTGTTCACTTAAAGGCCCCATTAAGAAATGATCCGTATCTTTTTTTTACATGTGTTGAGTTTGGCTTCTGGAGATTATTTATCTATCAGATGTTTTTGGGTTTTGTTGTTTTAATAAATCCTGTTTTTACTCTTTATCAATTATCACTAACGTCGTTGATATCGGCTTATCAATTTCATGGTTAATAAGTACTTAAGCGGTTATTAATTTTTCATCACTGATTGGTTTTTGATTTATAATTCAAACGGTTAATGTGTATAGTAGATGTTAAGCAACAAAAAAAAGGTCATGCATAAGCATGACCTTGAAGGTTCCCTTGTTATTTTTTGTGGTTTATAACTTCGGTATTGGCGCGTTCAGATACTCCGCGAGTATTGTTTGGTTAAAATCGATATCGTTGGGCAGGTTCCACAGCCTGTTTTCCACGCCCTGTGCGATCAAGTGAATCACCGAGGACTCGATCGCCGCCATCACCGCCATTTGCACCGGCTCGTTGGTGGTAATACCGGCCTCTGCTTCAAGCAGCCGGCTGAAGTCGATAAAGCGGTAAACCCCGGCTCGCAACTCCTTGGAATAAATGGTCTTGGTGGTGGTAACGTTGGCCAGTACTTCGCCGCTAGAAATTTCAACGGCGCGTAAATTCACCGTTACTTGATCCACTTGGTACTGCCCTGAGGCGCCAATGCCAAAATACTCTGCCCCCGCCCCGCCGGTTCGTATGTTGGATTCGTAGGCGATAATACCGCCTTCGAGCATAACCGAGGCGGCGCGCAGCGAAGGCAGCGTATCGGGTTGGCCAAAGCGCTCAAATTCCGCGCGAATGATACGTCGCTCGGTCAATAGGTTTTGCAACCCCACCCGCTCTAGGGGAATGAACCAACCGGAATCCGACAGCGCGCCAGTCAACATGGCCGCTGCCCCTTGCGTGACCGCGGTCGAGAATGTGCTGGCCGGTGCTGGGCGGTATTGCCCTGTCTGGTCGCGGAAATCGTACACCGAGACAAAGATGCGCCCGGCGGGAGGCGGCAGCGACACAAGGTCTTGGTAAGCCGCGCCCCTGGGCATGAGGGTGGCGGGCGCCCCTTCTAGGTTTTCCGAGGTGGCGAGGGTGCTGGCACAGCCACTCAACCACAGGGCTAATAGCCCAACAATTACGAGTCTCATAATGATTCCCTTGTCTTATGACGGTTTAATTTTTTTTGGTTGGCGTTATCGTGATAATTCAAGGGTTAAATAAACCACCAACGCTAATGGTGGTGACATCACCGGTCAGTTTGTCCACTACCTGGACGGTAAGTTCGCCCCCGTCATCCCTGACTACAACACCAAAGTCATCGCTATCAAAGCTGCCTTCGCCAATGTCGCCCCGCCCTACGTCAGAAATAAGCTGAGAGATCAAACGACTCTCTAGGCTTTGGACCAAACGGGCGGTGGGTGACAGCGGTTGAGCACGGCGCGCATTAGGGTCGGTATTGGTGTCTTGTGCTTGGGCCTTGCCGAGTAAATAACTCCCCACGAACGGGTCGCCGCCAAATGACGGGTTAAGGGGCTTGTAAATGAGCTCTCCGGCAACAGCGGATGCAGAAAGCGCGGTTGCCAGAGTCGCTGTTGCCAGCACACGCACGGCACGGTAAGTACGGTTGGGTTTCATCAGTTCAACTCCTCACTTCCCAGATCTTGATCAGACGACATGGCCGAAGAAAGCTGGCGTTGCAGCAAGGCCTCCTCGACAATTTGCACGGCTTCCCCGGCGGCGCGGTCGGCCTCACTGATCTTGGGGGAAAGCTGTGTGCGGAAATACATGCGGTTGGCTTCCATGATCCACACCTGGCTGCCCCAGCGGGCGTCGGGGCGTTCATGGATGGTAAGTGTGGCATTACCGATTAGCGGATTACCCATGGCAAGCTGGCTGAAGGCGCGATAGAAGGTTTTACCCGCCATGGTGATGGTGCGATCCACCAGCACACCGGTAAGCTCGCTGCTACCATTGGGCCGCTGTTGTATAGCAGGGCCATCAGGGCTATCGAGTTGGTTAATGGCGTCGATGTCGGCCTGCTCCTGGGCACCGTCGGTGGGCGCTAGGTTTGGCGTTTCTGCCCATGCGATAGGCATGAGGAAGACTGCCGACAGTGCCATTAAGGCAGTGGTGCGTAATGCGTTCATAACCGCTCCCTTCCCTTAAGAGAACTGGGTCTCGTTAAGGCGTGTGCTGGCGTTGTATGCTGCGAGCCGCCTCAATATTGGGCAAAATAGGGCCGAGGTTTTGGTGGATCCAATTCAGCGCCTGAATGCGGTTATGTACGTTTATCTTGCGAAAAATGTTGTAGAGGTGGGACTTTACCGTGTGCTCACTGACAAATAGCTTTTCCGCGATTTGTTGATTGGAGGAGCCTGAGCTGAGCAGTGTGATAATCTCCATTTCGCGATTGGTCAGCCCACAAGCAGGGCGAAACGCGTTGCTTTGATACTTGCGGTAAAACAAAATAAGGCGAGCCATCAGGTCGCGCGACATCCACAAGTCCCCGTCTAACAATGCGTGAATGCCCTTGCAGATAACGTCTAAACTCTCATTACGGTAAAACACGCCTTTTAGCTGAGCGCAGGAGAGCGCTTCCAAGGCGTGATCTAGATCGCGAATGTTGAGCGCGGCGATTGGGGTTTTCGCCATTTCGGTTGGCAGTCTTTCTTGCCACTCGGGTAAGGCGTCAATGCCAATATGGTCACTATCAACGAGTAACAATAAGTTACCTGACGGGGGCGAAGTAAACGTAGCCGCCGGGGATTGTATGTGGATAGCAAACCCCGTCTTCTCAGCAAGGTAGTCGGCAAATAATTGAGTTTGTGGACTTTTTTCGGTAATTAAATACACAGTCCCTGAGGGTTTTTGGGCATTCATGTGAGCTCCTTGTAGCATTAATAGCTTAATAGGCGACAAAATGAGTGTTGTCCAAAACCCCAAAAACGTAAATAAATGTTACTAATTGTTATATTATAAGGTTATTCTTTATAAATATACCGATTGATGTTAAAGGGTTATTTTCATCCTTAATGATTAATTTTTGCATGTTGTACACCTAAAAAAAGGGGCTACCTATGTCATCACACCACGTGCTAGTACTGGCGAGCGGCAATGCGGGAAAGTTAAGTGAGTTCAACCAGCTTCTTGCCCCGCTGGGAATGGATGTACGCCCGCAGGCGGATTTTGGCGTGGCAGATGTCGCCGAAACCGGGCTGACGTTTGTGGAAAATGCGCTGATTAAAGCGCGGGCGGCGAGCGTGGCAAGTGGTTTGCCAGCGCTGGCCGACGATTCTGGCTTGGAAGTGGATGCCCTCAACGGCGCACCGGGGATTTATTCGGCGCGCTATGCCGGTGAGCCGAAAAGCGATGCGCGCAACAATGCCAAACTGATTGATGCGTTGCATGACTGCGCGGAAGGCCAGCGCAGCGGGCGCTATTGGTGTGTATTGGTGTATCTGCGCCATCCGGAAGATCCGGTGCCGATCATCGTACAGCGCAGCTGGGAGGGTCAGATCCTAGCGCATCCGCGCGGCGAGGGGGGCTTTGGCTATGATCCGTTATTTTGGCTGCCCGATCACGCCATGACCGCTGCTGAAATGCCCGCTGAAAGTAAGAACCGTTTTAGTCATCGTGGTCGTGCGCTTAATGCCCTGGTGGACATGCTAGAGGTGGAAACATCGCAGGTGGCGCATGGCTGAGCTGCCGCCGCTATCGCTTTATATCCACACGCCGTGGTGCGTGCGCAAGTGCCCGTATTGCGACTTTAATTCTCATGAGTCCAGCCATCGCGAGCTGCCCGAAGAGGCTTACTTGCGCGCGCTGCTTGCCGATTTTGATGCGGACCTGCCACTTGCCGCTGAGCGCCCGTTAGTCTCGATCTTTATTGGTGGCGGCACACCGAGTTTGCTGTCGCCGCGTTTTTATCATGTGTTGCTTGAGGCAATACAAGCGCGGTTATCGTTTGCCCCTGACATCGAAATCACCTTAGAAGCTAACCCCGGCACCACCGAGCAGCACCGTTTTACGGGTTATCGCGAAGCGGGTATTAATCGACTTTCGCTGGGTGTGCAGAGTTTTCATGCTGAGCAGCTTGAAGCGCTGGGCCGTATTCACAGCGGTGAAGAGGCGGAAAACGCCGTGGGGCAGGCAAGGGCGGCAGGCTTTCGCAACCTTAATCTCGATTTGATGCACGGCCTACCGGGGCAGTCTCCCGAACGTGCGCTGGCCGATATTGATCAAGCACTCGCGCTCGCGCCGGAGCACCTTTCCTGGTATCAGCTCACCCTTGAGCCCAATACCGCTTTCCACTCTCACCCGCCCGTTCTTCCCGAAGAGGAGGCACTGTGGGAGATTCAGGACCAAGGGCACGAGCGCCTGGAAACCGCCGGTTTTTCGCGTTACGAAATTTCCGCCTATGCCCAACCGGGGCGCGAAAGTCGCCACAACATGAACTATTGGCAGTTTGGTGATTATCTGGGTATTGGAGCTGGCGCGCACAGCAAGCTCAGTCATATCAGCGACAGCGGCGAATGGGTCATTGAGCGGCGTTGGAAAACCCGCCAGCCCGAGGCATATCTTCAGCGCGTAGGCGATCTTCGTGGTTTTACCGCCGGAAAGCGCGAGGTAAGCGTGGCGGAGCTACCGCTTGAGTTTGCCATGAACGCACTGCGTTTGACTGACGGTGTGCCGTTAGCGTTATGGTCTGCGTACACGGGGCAGCCAGAAACGGTCTTGCATAAACGCTTACAAAGTGCCCATAAAAAAGGACTTTTAGAGGAGACAGCGAAAAGTCTTAGGGCATCCCCGCAAGGGCTACTATTCTTAAACGAGTTGCTGGCTGAGATCAGCGACGAATGATGATTTTTTCGTCACACATAAAGGAGTGAGTGATGCGTTTTTATCGACTTTTAACGCCGATTGCGGCCGTTTTATTGGTGGCCGGTTGTGCAACCAATGACCCCTACGGTGGGCAAACGCAGCGCTCTAGTACCGCAACGGGTACCGGCATTGGTGCGGCTGTTGGCGCGGTTGCCGGGGCGCTCTCAGGTGACGGTAGCACCAGCCGCCGTGACCGTGCGCTTATTGGTGCAGCCGTTGGCGCCGCCGCCGGTGCTGGCGTGGGCGCCTATATGGATCGCCAAGAGAACCAACTGCGCGGTAGCTTGCAAGGCTCGCGTATTGAAATCGACCGCCGTGGTGATGATATCGTCCTCAATATGCCAAGCGGTGTGACCTTTGGCTTTGACTCAGCCGATCTTACCAATGAAGCCCGTAGCGCACTTAACGAAGTCGCTAATGTGCTCACTCAGTACCAAGATACGCGCGTTAACATAGCAGGCCACACTGATAGCACAGGCGATGCGAATTACAACCAGCGCCTTTCCGAACGTCGCGCTCAGGCCGTGGGCGGGTACCTTAACCAGAGCGGCGTCTCATCCACACGCTTAAACATGATGGGGTTCGGTGAGGATCGGCCGATTGCCAGCAATGAAACGGAGCAAGGCCGCACGCAAAACCGTCGCGTTGAGATTACCTTAACGCCGACCGAAGGTGCCCAAAATTATCAGTCCCAGTAACTATGTAATTATTAGGCCCAGTAATTATTGGGCTTAGTAACTACCTGGCTCAGTCATTATCAGAGGCAGCAATACAGGCAGGCGTAAGAAAACGCTGCATAAAAAACTATCCACAGCCGGTTGCACTAAGCTGCTGTTAATAAGCGATCCAGTGAATAAGTGTTGCTGTAAAAAGTTTTTAACGTCCAGCTCGCTTTTTTTAGCGGGCTTTTTTTGTGTTTTATTTGTCTTTTTAGGTTCTCATGCTCTCTTATCAGCACGCCTACCATGCCGGTAATTTTGCCGATGTGCATAAACATGTGACGCTATTTGCCGTAGTGGATTATTTATTACGTAAAAAATCGCCTATTACATATATCGATACCCACGCGGGTCGCGGGGTGTATCCGCTTGCGGCCAAAGAGAGCCAGCGTTTGCAGGAGTATCGCGAGGGCGTTGATAAACTCTGGCAAGCCAAGCACACCCTTAACGACCCGCTTTTACGCCAGTGGTGCGATGCCCTTGCTTCCCTTCAACCGTCACCCGCAGCGCTAACGCACTACCCAGGCTCGCCTTGGTGGTTGCATCAACGTTTACGCCAACAAGATGCGCTGCAGCTTTTTGAACTTCACCCTGGTGAGCATCGCCACCTAGAAGACCAAGCGCTGAGTGCGAATGCCATGCGCACTTACGGCGATGGACTTGCGGGGTTAGGCCAGCGTTTACCCGTGTCAACCCCACGGCTAAGTGTACTGATCGACCCCAGTTACGAGCGCAAGCAGGAGTATCAAGAAGTGGTTGAGGCGGTGATACAAGCGATGAAAAAAGCGCGTCACGCCATCGTCATGATCTGGTACCCGCTATTGCCCGCCGGGCATCATCACATACTGCTTGAAGGGCTTGCCGCCAGCGGTATTCGCAATATCTGGCGCAGCGAGCTTTGTCTTCGCTCACCCAGCGAACAGCGCCACGGCATGTACGGCAGTGGCATGGTGGTGATCAACCCACCCTGGGGGCTGGATGAGCGTCTTAATGCGGCTATGCGCGAAGTGACGGCGCTTTTAGGAGCCGCCAGCCACTACCGCGATGAGTGGCTGGTAGGGGAATAGAAAGGGGAAGAGAAGCGCGAGGCTACAGGAGATTATTTGCCGATGCAGAAACTGCCAAAAATCTCACCGAGAAGATCATCGGCGCTAAATTCCCCGGTAATTTCGCCTAACGCTTGCTGGGCGTCGCGCAGGTCTTCGGCGAGGAGTTCGCCGGCGCCGAAGCCGTCTAATTGCGTGCGCCCTGCTTCTAGGGCAGCCTGCGCGCGGTCGAGGGCATCGAGGTGGCGGCGGCGGGCAGAGAAGCGCCCCTCGGTGGTGGCGGAAAACCCCATGATCTCTTTGAGGTGCGTTTTTAATTTATCCACACCTTCGCCGGTTTTTGCCGAAAGGCGCAACGTGGGGTGTGTTGTGGATAAGTCGATTTCCGCGGGTTCTTGGCTAGTATCGATTTTGTTACGCACGAGGGTTAGCCGCGAACGGTCCGGCAAGCGCTCGACAAACTCGGGCCAGATCGCCATCGGGTCGGTGGCGTCGGTGGTGGTGGCATCGACGAGCAGTAATACGCGGTCAGCCTTTTCGATTTCTGCCCAGGCGCGGGCCACACCGATTTTTTCTACCGCATCCGGGGTATCACGTAGCCCTGCGGTATCGATGATATGCAGCGGCATTCCGTCGATATGAATATGCTCACGCAGCACGTCGCGGGTGGTGCCAGCAATGTCGGTGACAATCGCCGTTTCTTGCTCGGTGAGCGCATTTAACAGGCTGGATTTACCCGCATTGGGGCGACCCGCGATCACTACGCTCATCCCCTCACGCATCAGCGCCCCCTGGCCGGCGGCGGCACGCACCTGGCTAAGCTCTTGTTCAACGCCGTTGAGCATGGTGGCAACGTGGCCATCGGCAAGAAAATCGATCTCTTCTTCAGGAAAATCGATCGCCGCTTCGACGTAGATGCGCAGCTCAATTAGCCGCTGCACCAGCGCGTGAACGCGTTGGGAGAATTCCCCTTGTAGCGATCGCACTGCGTTTTCTGTCGCGGAGCGCGAGGTGGCGTCGATTAGATCGGCGATCGCTTCGGCTTGGGCAAGGTCGAGCTTGTCGTTCAAGAAAGCGCGCTCAGAGAACTCCCCAGGCCGGGCTAAGCGCGCGCCAAGCTGCACGCAGCGCTCTAAGAGCAGATCCATGATCACTGGGCCGCCGTGGCCTTGTAGCTCAAGGACGTCCTCGCCGGTAAAGGAATTGGGCCCGGCAAAAAAGAGCGCAATTCCCTCGTCGATAATGTCGTCTTGACCGCTAAACGGCCCGTAGTGGGCGTAACGCGGCCGTGGGCAGTGGCCAATCATCGCTTCGGCAAGCCGACGGCTATCGGGGCCTGAAAGGCGAATAATTCCCACGCCGCCGCGCCCAGGTGGCGTGGCAAGCGCGGCGATGGTGTCAGGGGTATAGAGTCGTTCTGCCATGGTGCATCCCGTGTGTTTCGTTATATTGTGATTTTCTTTGCCCGTAAACGCCAGACCCCCGCACAAGGCGGGGGTCTGATTCACGTAAGCTAAGCGATTGACTACTTGGTTCGCTTGCCTTTTCCGACGCTAGGGTCATTCTCAATCTGGCGCGTAATAAAGTACTGCTGTGCCACCGAGATAATGTTGTTGACCACCCAGTAGATAACCAGCCCCGCCGGGAACCACAGGAAGAAGAAGGTGAAGATAATCGGCAGCATCTTCATGATCTTCGCCTGCATCGGGTCTGGCGGTGTCGGGTTGAGCAATTGCTGCACGAACATCGACGCGCCCATCAGGATCGGCAGGATGAAGAACGGGTCTTTCACCGAGAGATCCTGAATCCAGAACATGAACGGCGCATGGCGCAGCTCTACGGATTCCAGCAACATCCAGTAGAGGGCGATGAAGACCGGCATTTGCACCAGAATGGGGAGACAGCCGCCCAGCGGGTTGATCTTCTCCTTCTGGTAGAACTTCATCATCTCCTGCGACATTTTCTGACGGTCGTCGCCGTACTGCTCTTTGAGGCGCTGCATCTCCGGGCCGAGTTTGCGCATCCGTGCCATCGACTTATAGGCCTTGGCCGAGAGCGGGAAGAGCACAAGCTTGACCAGCACGGTTAGCAGCACAATCGACCAACCCCAGTTACCCACGACGTCGTGAATCTTATCCAGCAGCCAGAACAGCGGGTTGGCGATGAACCACAGCCAGCCGTAATCCACGGTGAGCTCAAGATTCGGTGCGACTTGCTCTAAGTGGTCTTGTACCTTGGGACCCATGTAGAGTGTCGCGCCCAGGGTGGCTTCACTGGAGGGCGAAACCTGCTGAATCGGGCCGGCAAACGCCGCTACGTTGCGATTACGTGAATCGGTGCTCGCATAGTAGAGGTTTTGCTGGTTTTGCGGCGGCGCCCAGGCTGAGACAAAGTAGTGTTGAATAATCGCGACCCAGCCGCCTTCGGCCTCGCGGTTTGAAAACTCGCCGCTTTGGATCGTTTCGAAATCGACCTTTTGGTAGCGTTCTTCCGGTGTGGAATAGGCCGCCCCTAGATAGGAGTTCATGCCGATTGCCACGCCGCTTGACGGGTCGGCGCTATTATCGCGTGCCAATTGGCCGATAAAGCGCGCGCTAACCGGCTCTTCGGTGTTGTTAGCGAGGTAATAACTAACCTCAACCGCGTAGCTGCCACGCTCAAACGTCAACCGTTTGGTGACGTCGATGCCGTTCACATTGGCACTGAGATTCACCGTTAGCGCGTCGTCGCCGTCACGCAGCAAGTACTCCGTATTGTCTGGCGTATAAGCGATACGGCTTGCTTGATCGTTAAGCTGGATGCCTGAACGTGCGACATAGCTGCGTGTCTCGTTGTCTGAGAGCAATACGTAGTTGCGCTCAGAGTTGAGACGCAGTTTATGTTGGGGCAACGCGGCGTAGAGAATATCGCCACCGTAAGGATCGATACGTACATCAAGCACATCGGTCGTAACGGCAATGAAGTCGCGGCTATCAGTTTCGCTTGCGTCAGCCGCCATGCTGTTGTCGATGTCGCCCTGTTGAGTGCCGCTAGAGGGCACGCTCAGGCCACCATCATCTTGCGTCTCTGCTGGGGTCGAGCCGTTACGCTGTACCACTTCGGTAGAAGACGGCGTATCAATCGGCTGACTGTAGTCCTGACTCCATTGAACAACCAATAGATAGGCCAAAATAGCCAATGGAATCAGTAGTATAAGTCGTTTTACGTCCATGAGGGTTCTGCCCGCTGGGTAGTGAACATGCTAATGGCGCAGTGTGATTTTACTCGACCTATGACACACAAAAGCCTGCCAAGCGGCAGGCCGAGGTCGAGCGGTAAAGCGTAGTCGTCAAGCGTCACGTTGCGCTTCGCGCTGCAAACGTTTCCACATGCCGTGTAGTTGGCGATGTAACGTTTCGTTGTCGAGATCATGTACGCCTCGTCGTGCCAGTACTACGATATCTACTGCAGGTAGCTGGTGTTGGCGTAAGCGAACAGATTCCCGTACGAGCCGTTTGAAACGATTACGTTGCACGGCAAGCTTCACATTTTTTTTGCTAACCACAAGCCCAAGGCGAGGATGCCCAAGAGTATTCCAGCGTGCTAGCGCCATCATACCTTTGCCATGAACTTTAAGATCAGCATGTTCGAAAACGTGACGGAAATCCCCGGCGCTGAGTAGTCGTAAGCTCCGAGGATAGTCTTGACTGAGCACACGCAATCCGAAATCAGGCGCTCAGACGCTTGCGGCCTTTGGCACGACGGCGTGAGATGACGGCACGGCCGTTTTTGGTTGCCATACGAGCACGGAAGCCATGCGCGCGCTTGCGCTTAAGAACGCTGGGTTGAAAAGTGCGTTTCATAACTCGTTATTCCCACGTGGTTTTTGGACGGAATGTCGATTTTAAGAGACCTAAACCAGCGAGGCACTGGCATAGGGAGATCCAATTCAAGACCGGAAATTGTAGAGCCTTACCGCGATAGGTGCAATTTTTTTGTCGAGTTCCCGTCGTGATGCCATGCGCCTTATGCGCCGTTCTCGTCAAAACGAATCAACAGCCACTACAACAATTATTATAAAATATTATTTAAATTCTGCTGTTATTAATACTGGGGATACAATTTGTGGATAAGTGTTTTAAAGTGTTTATAAACAGCTAGGTAAGCGTTTTAAAAATATGTGGATAAGCGGTTATTTAGCAGGGGTATAGCTGTGGGCAAACGGTGTAAAAACGAAGATAGTTCGTCGTTATTAAGCAGTGTGCCCTGCTTATCCGCGGGGTATTGTTGATTTGGTCAGAGGGTTATCCACAGAGAATATTTAACCGAACGCTGTGTGGATAACTGGCTTTTGGGGCGCTACAATATCCGGCCGTTTTCAACCGAAGGTGAGTTGAGTGTCTCTCGCGCTATGGCAACAGTGTCTGGACTATCTGCAGGACGAACTGAATTCACAGCAGTTCAATACCTGGATACGTCCCCTTCAAGCAGAGGAGGGGGAGTCCAACGAGCTGCGCTTGTTAGCGCCTAATCGCTTTGTACGCGACTGGGTGAGTGATAAGTACGCCAAGCGTATTAGCGAGTTGATACGAGAACTCGCGCCGACTAAGCCGCCAAAAGTGAGCTTAACGGTGGGAAGCCGCCGTGTCGCCGCGGCAGCACCTCAGCCACGTGACCTTGGCAACCCAGTTTCTGCGTCGCCAGCGAGACCGTCGTCCCCGGCAGTGAGCACGCCTCCCCGTGGTGATATTGCTGACGAGCGCGAGATTGATCAGCTGCGCGAAGAGCAGGCGGCAAAGCGTCCTAAAGAACGCCAGGTTCAGGTAGAAGGGGGCTTGAAACACAATAGCGGTTTGAATCCCAATTTTACCTTCGACACCTTTGTGGAAGGTAAGTCCAACCAGCTGGCGAGAGCCGCCTCGCGTCAAGTGTCAGAAAATCCCGGCGGGGCTTACAATCCGCTTTTTTTATACGGTGGTGTAGGGCTAGGTAAAACCCACTTAATGCACGCGGTAGGCAATGCGCTGGCGACGCGACGTGAGAATGCGCAGGTGGTGTACTTACACTCTGAACGCTTTGTCGCGGATATGGTGAAAGCCCTGCAGCTGAATGCGATTAACGATTTCAAACGCTTCTATCGTAGTGTGGACGCGTTACTGATTGACGATATTCAGTTTTTCGCCGGCAAAGAGCGCTCTCAGGAGGAGTTTTTTCATACCTTCAACGCGCTGTTAGAGGGCGGACAGCAAATGATTCTGACGTCTGACCGCTACCCGAAAGAGATTAGTGGCGTCGAAGAGCGCTTGAAGTCTCGCTTTGGCTGGGGGTTAACCGTTGCCATTGAACCACCGGAGCTTGAGACGCGGGTGGCCATTTTGATGAAAAAAGCCGAGCAGACCAAAGTGGATTTGCCTCACGATGCGGCTTTTTTCATTGCCCAGAAAATTCGCTCCAACGTGCGTGAGTTAGAAGGCGCGTTAAAGAAAGTGATTGCCGATTCTCATTTTATGGGCAAGCCAATCACTCAGGATTTTATTCGCGAGTCGCTAAAAGATTTGCTCGCGTTACAAGATAAGCAGGTCGGCGTGGATAATATTCAGCGTACCGTGGCTGAGTATTACAAAATTAAAATTGCCGATTTGCTCTCCAAACGGCGTTCGCGTTCGGTTGCTCGCCCCCGTCAAGTAGCGATGGCGTTGGCCAAAGAACTCACTAACCATAGCCTTCCGGAAATTGGCGATGCGTTCGGTGGGCGCGATCACACGACGGTATTGCACGCTTGCCGTAAGGTAAAAGCGTTACAAGAAGAAAGTGCCGACATTCGTGAAGACTACAAGAATCTGCTGCGTTTACTGACCAGCTAATCACCGAATTACCCAGCTATCGACTTAATGTGTTGTCGATCTATCGACAACCGTGTCACCGACTATTTTGGAGCGCCGATGAATTTTTCTATTTCCCGTGAGGCACTGCTGCGTCCGCTAACGCTGGTGGCCGGCGTGGTCGAGCGCCGGCAAACACTTCCTGTGCTGTCTAACGTCCTAATTGAAATTGAAAGCGATCAGGTTGCCCTTACCGGCACGGATTTAGAAGTTGAACTGGTCGGTCGCACGGTGGCTAGCCACGTTGAACAGGAAGGGGCAGCGACCTTACCGGCACGTAAGTTGATGGACATTTGTAAATCGCTGCCGGAGCAGGCTGAGATTCAGCTTGCGGTCGAAGAAGGGCGTGCGGTGCTGCGTAGCGGTCGTTCACGTTTCACGCTGTCGACGTTACCGGTAGCGGAATTTCCTAATATTGAAGATAACGAAGGTAGCCAAGAGCTAAGCGTTCCACGGGGTACGCTGAAACATCTGATTGAGTCGACGTCTTTTGCGATGGCGCAGCAAGATGTGCGCTACTACCTCAACGGCATGTTGCTGGAAATTCAAAGCAATTTGTTACGCGCCGTGGCCACCGATGGTCACCGCCTGTCGATGTGTTCGCGCCCAGTGGATGTGACCGTTGAACAGCCACACAAGCTCATAGTGCCACGCAAGGGGATCCTTGAGCTATCCCGCCTACTAGACGATAGCGACGAACCAGTGAGCTTGACGCTGGGTTCTACGCATATTCGCGCGCATACCGGTGATTTTACCTTTACGTCCAAGCTAATCGACGGCAAATTTCCGGATTACGAGCGTGTTGTACCGCGCAATGGTGACAAGGTGTTATTGGCAGAGCGTGCCGCATTACGCCAAGTGCTCTCACGCACGGCAATTCTGTCTAACGAAAAATACCGGGGCGTGCGGCTGTATTTAGAGCCTGGCAACTTAAAAGTGATGGCCAATAATCCCGAGCAGGAAGAAGCCGAGGAAAACATTGCCGTTGAATATAACGGTCCCGCGATGGAGATTGGCTTTAACGTGGGCTACCTTGTTGATGTGCTGACGGTGCTAAATGATGAGCGTATGCAGATGACGCTCGCCGACCCCAACAGTAGCGCCTTAATGGAAGAGCCAGGCGGAGGCGATGCGCTGTACGTTGTGATGCCCATGCGGTTATAAGCACCCGAGTTATTAGTATGATGCAGAGTTCGTATGTTGCCCTGGCGGTGCCTCTTATGTCACAAGAGGCACCGCTTTTGTGTCTTTATTGGCAGCGGCAATGAGCATAGAGCAGTTGAATTTTCAGGGGCTGCGAAATCTTGCTCCCGTTACGATGGCGCCGTGCGCGCGTATTAACGTAATTAGCGGTCTCAATGGCAGCGGCAAAACGAGCCTGCTTGAAGGCATTCATATTTTGGGCATGGGGCGTTCATTTCGAACGCGTCAGCTAAAGCACGTGATTCAACAAAATGTGGCGCAGATGACCCTGTTTGCACGTTTAGCCGGTGAACCACCGGCGACACTTGGTGTACGCCGCATGCGCGATCAGCGTGAACTAGAACTGCGCTTCAAAGGTAGCAAAAATACGCGTTTGGCTGAGCTTGCAGAGGCTCTCCCGCTTCAGCTGATTAATCCCGATGCGTTTCGATTGCTCGAAGGGTCACCAGCAGGACGGCGTGAATTTCTCGATTGGGGTGTGTTTCACGTGAAACACGATTTTCTCACGCTGTGGAAGCGGGCTCGTCGGGCGTTGAAACATCGGAATGCCCTTCTCAGGCGTGGTAGAATAGCACCTTATGAGCTGGACGTTTGGGAACATGAGCTGGCCAGTAGCGGTGAGCTGATGGATCAAAAACGGCGTGAATGGTTTACGGCTTTTTTACCCGTTTTCGAGGAAACCCTTTCGGCATTGCTGCCGATTAATGGGCTGACGCTTCATTACGCACGCGGTTGGGATAAAAAACGTGACTTGGCTGATGTGCTAACGTCGAGTCGGTTAACGGATCAGCAAATGGGTTTTACCCAGCAAGGACCCCAGCGAGCGGATTTACGCATCAAAATCCACAAACAACCGGCGATTGAGTTGCTTTCCAGAGGTCAGCAGAAACTTGTCGTGAGCGCACTGAAACTTGCTCAAGGGCGATTTTTGGAAAGCACCGTCAATCGGCACTGCGTATATTTAATTGATGATTTGCCCGCTGAGCTCGATGAAAAACATCGTCAGCGGTTTTGCGAACTTCTTGAAACGATGCAGTGCCAAGCATTTATTACCAGCGTCGAACCGGCCGCCTTAAGTAATCAATGGCATTCTGGCACCGAAGTGCAAATGTTTCACGTGAAACATAATGAACAGGAAGAGGCATTGGTGGGGGAAAGCCTGTCAGCGCTAAGTCAACTGGTGCGTAATAGCGCACCGTGACTCGACGCTGATAATGATGCCAGATAAACAGGCGATACGGATAAATAGACTTCACGATGGAGTGGTTAGTCAATGAGCGAGCAAGCTTACGATTCATCAAGCATTAAGGTGCTCAAAGGGCTGGACGCAGTGCGTAAGCGTCCCGGCATGTATATCGGTGACACCGACGACGGCACCGGGCTGCACCATATGGTGTTCGAGCTGGTGGATAACTCCATCGATGAAGCGCTGGCAGGTCACTGTAGCGAAATCCGCGTGATCATCCACCCCGACGAAACTGTCACGGTGACGGATAACGGTCGCGGTGTTCCTACCGAGCTGCATGAGGAAGAGGGTGTTTCCGCTGCCGAAGTTATCATGACCGTGCTGCACGCGGGCGGCAAGTTTGACGATAACTCTTATAAAGTGTCTGGGGGTTTGCACGGGGTAGGGGTTTCCGTGGTGAATGCGCTTTCAGAAGAGCTGCGTCTTACCATTTGGCGCCAAGGCGACGTGTTTGAGCAGGTGTACCGCCATGGCGTGCCACAAGCACCGCTTTCGGTTGTGGGGCAAACCGATAAAAGCGGTACTAAAGTGCACTTCCGTCCTTCAACCGACACCTTTGCCAATATTGAGTTTCATTACGATATTTTAGCTAAGCGCCTGCGGGAGCTGTCGTTTTTGAACTCGGGCGTTGCGATTCGTCTAATGGATGAACGCAGTGGGAGAGAGGAGCTCTTTCATTATGAAGGCGGTCTTAAGGCCTTCGTTAATCACCTCAATAAAAACAAAACCGTCTTGAACCCGGTGTTCCACTTCAATGCCGTTCGTGAGGATGGGGTCGAAGTGGAGGTGGCGATGCAGTGGAGCGATGCCTTCACCGAAAACATCTTCTGTTATACCAATAACATTCCGCAGCGTGATGGCGGTGCACATTTGGCGGGCTTTCGCGCCTCGCTGACCCGCACGCTTAATCACTATATTGAAGCCGAGGGGCTGCTGAAAAAAGCCAAGGTGAGTACGGCGGGTGATGACGCGCGTGAAGGCTTGACGGCGATTATCTCCGTCAAAGTGCCGGACCCGAAGTTCTCTTCGCAGACCAAAGACAAGCTTGTTTCCAGTGAGGTCAAAACCGCCGTTGAGCAAGAGATGGGGCGGCTGTTTTCAGAATACTTGATCGAGAAGCCCAATGAGGCTAAAGCGATCGTTAATAAAATGCTGGATGCAGCGCGCGCACGTGAAGCGGCGCGTAAAGCGCGAGATATGACGCGACGCAAAGGCGCTCTGGATATTGCGGGGCTGCCGGGTAAGCTAGCCGATTGCCAGGAGAAAGACCCAAGCCTTTCAGAGCTTTATTTGGTGGAGGGTGATTCGGCCGGCGGTAGTGCGAAGCAGGGGCGCGATCGGCGAACCCAGGCGATTTTGCCGCTCAAGGGTAAAATCTTAAACGTAGAGAAAGCCCGCTTTGACAAGATGCTCTCTTCTGCGGAGGTGGGGACGTTAATCACGGCGCTAGGCTGCGGTATCGGCCGTGAAGAGTTTAACCCGGATAAACTGCGCTATCATTCGATCATCATCATGACCGATGCGGACGTTGATGGTTCGCACATCCGCACGTTGTTGCTGACGTTCTTCTTCCGTCAGATGCCAGAGTTGATCGAGCGCGGTCACGTGTTTATTGCCCAGCCGCCGCTTTATAAGATCAAACGTGGCAAGCAAGAGCTCTATCTCAAAGATGAGCAGGCGATGGTGGATTACTTAACCACCACGGCGCTTGATGGTGCGCGTCTCTACGTGAATGCCGATGCGCCGGGTATTTCTGGTTCGCAGCTGGAAGCGCTTGTGAATCAATACCGTAACGTCATGAAGCGTATTGATCGGTTGTCGCGCGTTTACCCTATCGAAGTGCTTAAGCAGGTGGTGCACGCGTCGCGGTTAGATGGTGAATCTAGCCTGAAAGACCGCGTAACGATGCAAAACTGGATCGATGAGCTGCAAAAAGCCATGGATGACCAGATCGCTTATGAAGGTGGCCCACGTTATCACTTCCACCTCAAAGAAGACCACGAGCGTGGCTTGCTGCTTCCGGCCGTTTCACTGATTGCTCACGGGGTGACCACGGAGTACACGTGGGGACTAGATTTCTTTGAAAGCTTGGATTATCCCGCAATGGTGGCGTTAGGCGAGACTCTAGACGGTTTGCTAGAAGAGGGTGCCCATATTGCCCGTGGTGAACGTCAAAAGTTGGTATCCACGTTTGCTGATGTGCTGCAGTGGTTGATGCAAGAAGGCCAGCGCGGGCTATCCGTGCAGCGTTATAAAGGGCTTGGAGAGATGAACCCGGATCAGCTATGGGATACCACCATGGACCCGGAAACTCGCCGCATGCTACGCGTCAACATCGAAGATGCCGTTGCCGCGGATATGATGTTTAACACCTTAATGGGCGATGAGGTAGAGCCGCGCCGCGAGTTCATCGAAACCAATGCGTTAGTTGCGAACCTCGATATCTAAAGCGGATAGGCCAGATGTTTCACGTGAAACATCTGGCCTAGGGTTCTTGCTTCCACTTCCACTTCTTTTGTTTTTTGCTTCTCAATACTATTCTTCGACAAGTTCAAGGCGGTTGCCTGCTTTCATTTTTTCTTATCTAGCAGCCAATCTGCAAACGTGCCAAGATCGTCAAAGATATGCACGTTTTTGAGCCCTTCGCCTCTGGTTTCGGTGTTTTTGCCTTTTCCCGTTCTGACCAATACTGAGTGGCAACCTACCGCTTCCCCCGCTTGTAAGTCGCGTAGGCTATCGCCCACTAACCAGCTACCTGTTAGCGTCGCCAAGTTAAGTTTACGCTGAATCTGCCTGAGTAAGCCGGGGTAAGGTTTACGGCAGTCGCAACCGTCATCTGGTCCATGAGGGCAATAGGCAATATGGGCGATTTCACCGCCTGCTTCTTTAACCATGCGCCGTAGTCTTTCGTGCATCGCCTCAAGCGTTGTTTCATCGTAATAGCCGCGGGCAATACCCGATTGATTCGTGGCCACCGTCAGGGTGTAGCCTGCTTGTGATAAACGTGCCATGGCCCTAATGGCACTAGGGTAGGGGATCCATTCCGCCAGCGACTTGATGTAGGCATCAGAGTCTTCGTTGATGACACCGTCGCGGTCGAGAATGATCAATCCTTCGGGGGAGGTAGACATAGTAGTTCTCAGGCAGTCAAATTCGTTAAGCTTAAAATGTTTCACGTGAAACACTCTTCGGAGCTGTAGGATGATCGCAATATCCGTTCGCTTTGCGCTTGTTCTAAGAGTGAATTAGCTGACAATAGTGAAGCGTAGTAAATAAAAAAGCCCGGCAATTAGCCGGGCTGAAGACAAGCTTAAGCGTGAAAGCTTACTGCGGTAGCTCGGAAATATCCGCGACGTCTAGGAACAACGCTTGCAGGTTAGCGAGCAGAGCAAGACGGTTACGGCGCACCGCGTTGTCATCCGTCATCACCATTACTTGGTCGAAAAAGTTATCTACCGGCTCACGCAGCGTTGCCAGCGCATCGAGCGCTTCCATGTAGTGACCCTCGGCAAACAGTGGACCAACACTATCGCGGCTGGTGGCGAGCGCGTGAAACAACGCTTTTTCGGCGTTTTCGCTTAATAGCTCGCCGTTGACTTGGGTGCTACCGTCGTGCGCCTGTTTAGCCAAAATGTTGGAAACCCGCTTATTAGCCGCAGCAAGGGCGGTGGCTTCTTCGCGCTGGGCGAAGGCTTTAACCGCGCGTAGGCGGCGGGCAAAGTCGAGCGGCTTGGTGACCGGGCGAGCACGCACCGCAAGATACATCTCGGCGGTAATGCCTTCCTCCTGCCCCCAGGCACGAAAACGGTCGAGCATGTAAGTCAGCACATCATCCACTAAGCCCTCTGCTTTAGGCAGGTTTTGATGTTGCGCAGCGGCGCGGGTGAGAAGCTCGCGCAGGTCGAGGTTTAGCTCCCCTTTGATTAAAATGTTCAGCACACCGATGGACGCACGACGCAAAGCAAAAGGGTCTTTTGCGCCGGTTGGGCGTTGACCGATGCCGAAAATACCCACCAAGGTGTCAAGACGATCCGCAAGAGCCAATGCCTTACCGGTAGCCGTATGCGGAATATCGTCGGAGGCAAAACGCGGCAGGTACTGCTCTTCAATCGCTTTGGCTACCTCGGCGGGTTCGCCGTCCTGTTCAGCATAATAGCGGCCCATAATCCCTTGCAGCTCGGGGAATTCGAGCACCATTTCGGTGACGAGATCACACTTGGCTAACTGCGTGGCTCGCTGCGCTGACGCCACATCACCGCCAATTTGCTCGGCAATATAGCCGGCAACGGCTTCGCTGCGGCGGGCTTTGTCCGCGAGTGTGCCAAGCTGTTGCTGAAAGACCACATTTTCAAGCGCCGGTAGGCGGCTAGCCAGCGTCTGTTTGCGATCGGTGTCGTAGAAGAAGGCGGCATCGGCCAGGCGCGGGCGAATGACTTTCTCATTGCCCTGAATGACTTGGTCCGGGTCGAGGCTTTCAATATTGGCGATGGTGATAAAAAGCGGCATAAGGTTGCCGTTTTCATCCAGCAGGTGGAAGTACTTCTGATTGGCCTTCATCGATGAAATCAAGCACTCTGCCGGTACCTCCAGAAAGCGCTCATCGAAGCTGCCGGTAAGGGCAACTGGCCACTCCACTAAACCGCTGACTTCAACCAGTAGGTCTTCATCAATAACGGCGGTAGCATCTTGGACTTCGGCTTCGGCGAGTACTTGTTCGCGAATCCGCTCGCGGCGTTGGGCTCTTTCGGCTAGCACGTAAGCATTTTCTAACGCGCTTAGGTAATCATCCGCATGAGCGAGCTGAATCGCACCGGGCGCATGAAAGCGATGACCGTAAGTGGTGCGGCTGGCTTCCAGGCCGAGAGCCTCAGCGGCGATGACATCGCTGCCGTAAAGGGCAACTAGCCAGTGTACCGGGCGGGAAAACTCGACCCGTGATGTGCCCCAGCGCATTTTTTTGGGGACTGGCAGCGTTTCAATCGCTTTGCGCAGAATCACCGGTAGCAGCACCTGGACAGATTCACCGGTTTGCTGTTCGCGGTAGCCGAGCCAAGTGCCTTTGTCGGTCTCTAGGTGAATGAGATCATCGACGCTGACGCCGCAGGAACGAGCAAAGCCTTCCGCCGCTTTGGTCGGCTGGCCCTCTTTAAAGGCGGCAGCCAGTGCAGGGCCACGTTTTTCAACGTCGCGGTCGGGCTGTTTGTTAGCCAAGCCAGCAACACGAACGGCGAGGCGCCGCGGCGTAGCGAAGGCCTCAACGCTTTCGAAGGGAATTTCAGCCTCTTGAAGACCCCGCTGAATGCCGCTGGCAAACGCGTCTGAGAGCGTATCCAGCGCCGTGGGGGGAAGCTCTTCGGCGCCGAGTTCGAGTAAAAGCGTATCAACGGCCATCATGCGTCTCCCTGAGCGTCGGAGGATTCGTTTAATAATTCATGCCGCAGTGCGTCCGGCGCCATGGGGAAGCCTGCGGCTTTGCGTGACTCAAAGTAAGCCTGCGCTACGTCGCGCGCCATGGTGCGCACACGCAGAATAAAGCGTTGCCGCTCGGTTACTGAGATGGCATGGCGGGCATCGAGTAAATTAAACGTGTGCGATGCCTTAAGTACCTGCTCGTAAGCGGGCAGCGGCAGGTTCACGTCTAGCAGCTTGCTGCACTCTTTTTCCTGATGATCAAATGACTTGAACAGCTGCTCGACATCGGCGTGTTCAAAGTTATAAGCGGATTGTTCGCGCTCGTTTTGCAGATAAACGTCGCCGTAGGTGACTTTGCTGCCGTCGGGGGCGATGGTCCACACCAAGTCGTAGACGCTGTCCACGTCTTGTAGGTACATGGCGATCCGCTCGATGCCGTAGGTAAGCTCGCCGGTAACGGGGTAGCACTCAATACCGCCCGCTTGCTGAAAGTAGGTAAACTGAGTGACTTCCATGCCGTTGAGCCATACTTCCCAGCCTAGGCCCCAAGCGCCTAGTGTGGGCGATTCCCAGTTATCCTCGACAAAGCGCACATCGTGAATCAGCGGGTCCAGCCCTAAGCGCTTGAGCGAGCCGAGGTAAAGGTCCTGTAAATTGCTGGGGGAGGGCTTCATCACCACCTGAAACTGATAGTAATGCTGCAGGCGGTTGGGGTTTTCGCCGTAGCGGCCATCGGTGGGGCGGCGTGACGGCTGAACGTAAGCCGCGTTCCACGTCTCGGGGCCAATGGCGCGCAGGAACGTCGAGGGGTGAAAGGTACCGGCGCCCACTTCCATATCCAGGGGCTGAAGTACAACGCAGCCTTGCTCAGCCCAGTACTGCTGCAGCGCAAGGATTAATCCTTGAAAGGTCGACACATCAGGTGTCGAGCTATGACTTGAAACGCTTCTGGAAACACTCATCGGGAAAAGCACCATTGGCCATGAATTCATAAAGCGTCAAGTATACAATCCCAAGCAGATAGGTTATAGGCGCAGGCTTACATAGGCCGTAAGTCAGTACAGGTTATTTGTTAAGGAGAGAGCAATGATCGTCGTGACAGGCGGTGCCGGTTTCATCGGTGCCAATATCGTAAAAGCACTGAATGCGCGCGGGCGCAACGATGTCATGGTGGTCGATGACCTGCGTGACGGTACTAAGTTCGTTAACGTGGCCGATTGCACCTTGGCTGATTACCTGGATAAAGAAGACTTTATTCAGCGCGTCAAACGTGCCTTGCGGGGTGAGTCGGTTGATCTCCCTCAGATCGAAGCGATTTTTCACGAGGGTGCCTGCTCGGATACCACCGAGTGGGACGGCCACTTTATGCTCGAGAATAACTACGAGTACTCCAAGGTGTTGCTCAATTTTTGTGAGCAGTTTGGCATTCCCTTTCTCTATGCCTCATCAGCGGCAACCTACGGCGGCAGCAGCGTTTTTAAAGAAGCGCCGGCGTTTGAGAAACCGCTTAACGTCTACGGCTACTCAAAACTGCTTTTCGATCAGCACGTGCGCGCTCGTTGGGAGGAGTTAACCACTCAGGTCGTTGGCTTTCGCTACTTTAATATCTATGGTCCGCGAGAGCAGCATAAAGGCAAGATGGCTAGTGTCGCGTATCACAACCACCTGCAAGTGCGTAACGGCGAGACGCTAAAACTGTTTGGTGCCTACGATGGTTATGAAGCCGGTATGCAGAGCCGCGATTTTGTTTACGTGGGCGACGTGGTGGAGGTGAACTTATGGTTTCTCGATCATCCAGAGAAATCGGGTATCTTTAACTTGGGTACTGGCCGTGCGGAGCCATTCAAAGCCATTGGCGAAGCCGTCATTAATTATTATGGCCAAGGCGAGATACACTACATCGATTTTCCCGAAGAGCTAAAAGGGCGCTATCAAAGCTATACACGGGCGGATATCGCCAAGCTGCGTGAGGTCGGCTGCGATGTGGACTTTAAAACCGTCGCCCAAGGGGTGAAGGCGTACTTGGAGTGGCTTAATGAATGAATCGGTAAAACGCCTATTGGTGATTGGCCCCTCATGGGTGGGTGATATGGTCATGGCTCAGAGCCTGTTTATCACCCTAAAGCAGCGTTACCCTGGCGCTACGCTGGGCGTGGTGGCCCCTGCTTGGTCGCAGCCGATTATTGCACGCATGCCTGAAGTGGACGAGGTATTGCCGTTGCCGGTTGGTCACGGTGAATTTGGGTTGAAAACAAGACGTGATCTCGCCAAGCAACTAAAAGGCCGTTTTGATTGCGCCATTGTGCTACCGCGTTCATGGAAGGCGGCTCTCGTTCCTTTTCTTGCGCGCATTCCTGAGCGCATTGGTTTTTTGGGTGAGCAGCGCTACGGCTTGCTTAATGAACGACGTAAGCTCGACAAGCAGGTATTGGATCAAACGGTGAAGCGTTTCGTGGCGCTTGGGCTACCGGCAAACGAAGCGGCTGAAGGGCAGTTTGTGATTCCATCGCCGCGACTGGAGATCGACCGCGATAACCTTGTCAATTTACGCCTACAGCACGCGCTCTCTTCGCGTCCTGCCATTGGCCTGATGCCAGGGGCCGAATATGGCCCCGCGAAACAGTGGCCACTGGCGTATTTTCATGCGTTGGCTAAACGGCTGGTGGATGATGGCTTTGAAGTGCGTATTTTTGGCGGCCCAAAGGACCATGTCGCAGGGCAAGAAATTGTCCATGGGCTTTCTCAAGCGCATAACCTGTGTGGAAAAACGGCGTTAGCCGATGTGGTCGATTTGCTCGCTGATTGCCGCCAAGTGGTGACCAATGACTCTGGGTTGATGCATGTCGCCGCGTCGGTGGGTGTCCGCGTGCAGGCAATCTATGGTTCGTCGTCACCGGCGTACACGCCGCCGCTGACAAGTAACGCTCATATCCATTATCTCGCTCTTGAGTGTTCGCCTTGTTTTAAACGCGATTGCCCGCTGGGGCATACCAACTGCCTGAAGCAGATCGATGTTGAGCGCGTTTATCAGGCCATTTGGCAAAAACATGATGCACCGTCAGTGGGGGATGGGTAATTATTTTGCCTGATCACCTGGTGTTTCTAGGGTTTGCTGGGGTAATGGTGGTGTTTGATTTCCATGACCCTGGGGAGCGAGCCCTTCCCAAAGGCGTTGCTGCAAGGCATTTTCGGCGTGTAAGCGGCTATTGATAGTCTGCATATCATGCCGTTCAAGCAGGGTTTGAGACTTGTCTCTCAGTAGCGACACACCCAGGCCTGCTGCTGCATTGTCGGGCAGGTAGCCCATGGCATCGAGCAGCGTAGGAAACACATCCATCATGGAAGCGTTTCGGGTAATACGCCGCGGCTGAAGGTCGTCGCCGAGCAAAATAAAGGTGTTTTCCCGTGGCAAAGTTTCCAGCGTATCCCACTCGGAGACACGCATGCTGAGGTGGTCGCTGACGATGGCAACCACGGTGTTATCTAAATACCCTTTGGCCTCTAAGCGCTCGACTAAATCGCGGGCCAACCACGCCGAACACTCGACCGAATAGAGAATGTCTTCACCGTCCCACTCGCCTTGGCGCTCAATGCAGCGCTGCGCAGGATGGCCATCAGGCGCATGACCTGCAATTGTTAAGTTAACCACGCCCCATGGAGAATCATCCTGTGCATTGAGGCGTTCGATTTCCTTCACGGTAAAATCGTAAAGCGAGTCGTCATAAAGCCCCCAGTCGTTGACATAGTCTGGGTTCTCTAACCGTGGTTTTAGCTTTTGCAGACCGTAAACATGATCAAAGCCATGGCCATGGTAAAAAAGCCCTTTACCGGCAAATTCCGTGCTAGCGCCCCCCAAATAGCTTAAGCGGTAACCCTGCTCAGAGAGCATATCGCCCAAACAGTCGATTCCGGGCACAACGGTAGAAAGGGGCTCGAATTGACGGTCGTGTAAAAGCCCCGCAGGCATTAGCGGCGTACCGCATTGGCTGGCAATTTTGCCGGCCATGGTCCAACCGGTGTTATCAACCTGGCGGACGCCCTCAAACACCACGCCGCGTTCGCCCACTGCCTCAAGATCGGCGTAGGCATCGCCAAAAACGGGGGCAGCGTAAGTGCGTTCAATGCTTTCAAGGTAAAGCAGTAAAAGATTAGGCGGGTTTTGTTGGGCCGTGATGTCAGGCTCGACATAGCGTCGATCTAACCAACTACCGTCATCGGTCACCACGACCGCGCTACGCTGACCCAGGCCCAAAATTAGCGGGTTCGACACCAACAGTAATACGGCAAGAAGCGGCTCGAATCGCCGCCAACGCCAGTCATTGCGGGTTAGCCAAGTCGATGTTATCAACATGCCCAGCATGCAGAACGTATATAGCGCCGCTGTGACCATACGTCCGGTACCACCATGGTCTGCCATCCCCGCCTGCAGATGAAAAAAGACCGCACCGAGATCGACGTTGCCGAAACTATCCGCCAGGTAGAGGTAAATTCCCCAAAGACACAGCGGTAATAGCGACCACGGCCATGCCTTGCGGTAGCGGTGGTGGCGACGGTGCCCGATACCCAAACGAATGCCGATCCCGACCCATATGGCGGCCAGCAGAAACAGCGACCACCAAGGCAGGCGTGTTAATACGGTGATGCTGTAGCCCAGGCTCAGCCCGAGGGTCGTGAGGGGTAGCCACGTGGAGGGGTTGGGGCGTGTGAACGAGGGCATGGCTCTCCTGAGGTACGGGTGGCGTTAAGCCGAGACGAGAAACCGTAAATTGTCTCGCCCAACGCCTATGTAGCGCAAGCCAGCAGCGGTCATACTTTCCACGTCGTAGAGATTACGACCATCAATCACCAGCTTTTCGCTTAGCTCGCCCGCAAGCCAAGCAAAATCCACGCTGCGAAATGCTTTCCACTCGGTGCAGATCACCAAGGCATCCGCGCCTTTTACCGCTTGAATACGGTCGAAAGTGAGTACCAGGTCGTTGCGATCACCGTAGAGTCGCCGGCACTCCGTCATCGCTTCTGGGTCAAAGGCTTGCACCTTGGCACCGGCGGCCCACAGCGCTTGCATTAACTCGCGGCTGGGGGCTTCGCGCATATCGTCGGTATTGGGCTTAAACGCGAGGCCCCAAATCGCAATGGTTTTGCCGCTGACATCGCCTAGTACGTTTTGCAGTTTAGCGAAGAGCGTCTGCTTTTGCTGATGGTTCACCTGCTCCACGGCGCTCAAAAGCGCTGGGTGATAACCGTACTCTCGTGCGGTACGCTCCAGCGCTTGAACGTCTTTGGGGAAACAAGAGCCACCGTAACCGCAACCGGGATAAATAAAATGGTAGCCAATACGTGGATCGCTACCGATCCCGCGACGGACTTCTTCTACATCCACCTCTAGGCGCTCGGCCAAGTTGGCGATCTCGTTCATAAAACTGATTTTGGTGGCGAGCATGGCGTTAGCAGCGTATTTAGTTAGCTCAGCCGCGCGTACGCTCATAAACATCAACTTATCGTGGTTGCGATTGTAAGGTGCGTAACAGGCGCGCATACGCGCTTCCACATGCTCGCTATCGGTACCCACCACAATCCGCGCACCGCGGGTGAAATCCTCGATCGCTGCGCCTTCCTTCATGAACTCGGGGTTTGAGCAGACATCAAAATCAAGGTAAACACTGCGCACGTTAAGCGCGCCGGCGATAGCGGCCTGTACTTTCTCAGCTGTACCTACCGGGACGGTAGACTTATTGATAACCAGTTTATAGTCATCCATGTGCTCGCCGATGCTGCGCGCGACCGCCAGCACATGGCGCAAATCGGCACTGCCATCTTCATCCGGCGGTGTACCCACGGCAATAAAGAGAAGCTCGCTTTCTTTCACGGCTTTTGTGCTATCAGTGGTAAAGCGTAAGCGTCCAGAGGCGACATTCTGAGTGACGAGCTCCGTCAAACCCGGCTCAAAAATGGGAACTTCACCCGCTTCCAAACGCGCGATGCGTTCGGCGTTGATGTCCATGCAGATCACTTGATGACCCACATCCGCTAAACACGCCCCCGCGACCAATCCGACGTACCCCGTACCAAAAACGCTGATGTTCATAGTGACTCGCTGTGTTGCGCTATCGTTTCGTTGGGGGAAAGCTTATCATGGACGGTAAAATGTGGGCGACAACACAGCACCGAATGTCACGTGGTTTATTTACGTATATCATCGGGTATGAAAGTATTCTTTGCGCCCTAACGGCGAAGTTTTTGATTTAAATGGAAAAGGGAGTTTTCAATGAAAAAAGTAATTCTTGGTCTATGTTCTATATCAGTGGTTGTATTTAATATATCAGTAAGTTCAGCTGATGCTGGGCCTTATATCGGTGGCTTCATTGGTAAAGCAGAAGTAGATGGTTTGAGCGACATTGGCGAGTCTGATATTAGCGTCGATGATAGCGACACCGTATATAAATTTTTAGTAGGGCATAGAGTCAATGATCATTTCGCTATTGAAGCCTTTTATGCTGATCATGGTGAATATTCTGTTCGTTCTTCAATATTTTCGGTAAACCTGGATGCTTCGAGTGTCGGCGTGGCAGCATTAGCCATCGCACCAATTTCACCGTCTTTTGAACTTCATGGCAAGCTTGGTGTACATGCCTGGGATTCTGATTGGGAAGTTTATGACTTAAACTACGGAGGAAGCGATAGTGGTACTGATTTCATGTTTGGTGTAGGCATGAGTTATCGTGAAGGTCCGGTCTCTCTTCGCATCGACCTGGAGCGCTATGACTATGACACGGATGTTGATACAGCAAGCTTGGGTTTGATTTATCATTTCTAGTGCTACTTTAGAATTTAATATATCAAAACTAGGGCCAATTTTGTCTTGTAAAGTTTACGGAGAGTCCATTTGGCTATTCTGGTAACTGGTGCGGCTGGTTTTATCGGCTCTGCTGTCGTGAAGCGTCTGCTTGAAAGCGGTGAAAGTGTTGTCGGCCTGGACAATCATAATGCGTATTACGATCCCTCGCTGAAAGAAGCACGGCTATCACGTCTTAGCACTTATAGCTGCTACGAGCATTTGCGGGTGGACGTTGCTGATCGGGAAGCCATGAAAGCGATATTTACTCGTTACGCCTTCAAGCGTGTCATTCATCTGGCGGCACAGGTGGGTGTGCGATATTCAATAGAGAATCCCGCGGCCTATATCGATAGCAATCTGGTTGGTTTTGCCAATATCCTCGAAGGATGCCGACAGCAAGCCATCGAACACCTGGTTTACGCTAGCAGTTCTAGTGTATACGGCGCTAATGAGCAGATGCCTTTCTCGACTCATCATACGGTTGACCATCCGATAAGCCTTTATGCAGCAACCAAGAAAGCCAACGAAGCCATGGCTCATACCTACAGCCATCTATACGGCATCCCCACGACTGGTCTGCGCTTTTTTACCGTCTACGGCCCGTGGGGGCGTCCTGACATGGCCCTTTTCAAGTTCACTCAAGCCATTCTGGCGGGGGAAGCGATTCCCGTGTATCACTTTGGCCAGCATCGTCGTGATTTCACGTATATTGATGATATTGTTGAGGGAATTATCCGTGTGCTGGAAAAACCCGCACAATCGAATCCGCAGTGGTCAGGTCTAGCGCCTGACCCGGCGACCAGTAAAGCCCCTTGGCGCCTTTACAATATTGGGAATCAGCAGCCCATTGTCTTGATGGATTATATTGCCGCACTGGAAAACGCTCTGGGCATTACGGCGAACAAACAACTGTTACCTATGCAACCCGGCGATATACCTGATACCTACGCCGATGTTGAGGATTTGGTGGAACAGTTTGGTTATCAGCCTGCTACCCGAGTGGAGGATGGTGTTGCTGAATTTGTGCGTTGGTACCGCAATTTTTATCGTGTTTGATTTGTTAACCAACCATAGTGATTTGACATGAAGCTTTCCGTCATTATCAGTACTTATAACTCTCCAATATGGTTGGAGAAAGTGCTCTGGGGCTATAGCGTACAGTCACATCAAGACTTTGAAATCATTATTGCCGATGACGGATCAGGTGATGAAACACGTCAACTGATTCATCGCTTTTGCAATGAAACAGGCTTAAATATCCAGCATGTTTGGCACGAAGATAATGGTTTTCAGAAGTGCTGCATCCTAAACAGCGCCGTACTTGCTTCCACATCCGACTACATAGTGTTCAGCGATGGCGATTGCATTCCACGTCGAGATTTTCTCAGTGTTCATGCAAATCAGGCATTGCCCGGCCATTATCTGTCCGGCGGTTACCTCAAGCTTCCTATGGTGACCAGCCAGGCAATTACCAAAGATGATATTTTGTCTGGGCGCTGTTTTGACCTAAAATGGCTGAAATCTCAGGGGTTGGCCACTTCCTATAAGAACGCAAAACTAACGGCCAACGACTGGCAGGCGCGGCTGTTCAATAGGCTGACTCCCACGCGCTGCCGTTTCAAAGGCTCTAACGGATCTGCCTGGAAAAATGATGTTCTACAGGTTAATGGCTTCGATGAAACCATGGCGTACGGTGGTGAGGACAGAGAGTTTGGCGTCAGGCTAATCAATGCCGGTATAAAGCCAAAGCATGTCCGCTACAACGCGATTGTCATACATCTGGACCATACACGAGGGTATGTAGATCCTGATATCGTCGCCGCCAACAAGCAGTATCGTCTTCACGTTGAAAAAACTGGTATAACGCGCACAGCGTTTGGCATCGAGCAACATCAGTCTTTCCATACTGCGGGAGTATGACATTGATTTTTTTCGTATTTTCCTACAATCGCGGCCCGCATCTAAAAAACTGTGTTGAGTCACTCGAAAACTGTGCTCCTGATCACCAAGTGATCGTTTATGACGACGCCAGTAACGATCCGGAAACCCAGAAAATTCTGAATGAAATCGAAAAATGTCATGAAGTAAGACGCCGCGATGATAAAGAATCGGAAAACCAACACGGTGCGCTTTACACTAATATGCAGCGCGCCCTTAATTCCGTGGACGGTGATGAACTGATCTGTTTTCTTCAGGACGACACCCAACTGGTTCGCCGGATTGATGCAGAAGACATTCGCTTGATGGAAAACTATTTTGAAAAATTCCCCACTGCAGGGTTTCTCGCACCGGTTTTTCAAAAAGCCATCACTCGGCAGCGCACACTTGAGCGCTTTGTCTATTATCCGGAGCGCGATGTTTTTGTCTGTGAGCACCGTAGCCGCAAGCAGGTTGCTGGCGTTTACTATTCGGATATTTCGATCACCCGGAGCGACCGTCTACGCAACGCCAACTGGCAATTTATTTCAGGGGAGTTTGAAAACGAACAACAGGCAAAAACGCATTTCCTTGAAATGGGTTATCTGCATGCGCCTTTTGCTATGTGGTTGCCCAATCCTCCTGCCTACCGTAACAAAAAGAAGAGCTTTACCTTTCAGCTGGCGGAAATTATCAACAAGGCGGGCTTTTACCCTTTTCACATCATGGATAATGAAACCATCAGGAAACTGCGCCAACGCCCGAAAAGCCAGGTTCCGATTGCTGAAGGTTACCTAATTGTTGCTGATAAAACGCTTAAGTCACCTTGGATCTACGACCCACTTCGGCGCTATCGCTTATTGCGCAAACTAGACAAGATTGAAGCACTGCTTAGACGTTATCGACGATAGGAACATCAAAGTTTTAGCATCAACCACTATCTTTGCATTTTAGCTTTGAACATGAAGTTATGAAACTCTCGAGCAATTTTGCCTTTCAAAAGATACCAACGCCAACGTAGGCGCATTAATCCACGCCTCGCCTGAGAAGTATCAATACCCATATCGATAGCGGACTCAAAATCAGGGTTGTGAGTAAGACAGGGAATAAGCACTCCGTAGCATTCAACACCATTTGCCCAGAACTGATCCATCTCTATATCTACAGGTTCCATCCAACGCTCACCATACTTCAGAAATTTCCTTGCAGCAGACGGAGTGAGATAATAACCAGTAGCGCTTTTATGTCCCCGCAGAAACTTTGCGATTGAAAGATCTCCTTGCTCGAAAAGCAGCCAGCTTGTCTGGTTTCGAGATTTACTCTTGAATAACCTGACACACTCAAACTCCTGTGGGAGACTAGAAGCCTGCTCTACAAAACTCAAAAATGGCCCTGGAAAGATCATGGCGTCATCTTCCAGAATAATCATTGGTTTTTCCAGCTCGACACAATGCTGCCAAACAAGAAAATGGCTTGTATAGCATCCCAGGTGCCCTGAAGTTAGGGGGATCTCGCCAATTTGCCTCGCTCTATCAGTATCATAACGGGTAAATAGCTCGTGCCCTTGCTTTCCATCGATCGCATCGAAAAAGTTGAAAGGCAGTTTCAATTCAGAAAACTGCATCTCAATTGATCGCCGCCTTTCGGTCGCTCGCTTCAGACTAATGACTATGATTTCCGGTAATTCCATTTTTTACTTATCCAGTTAACAAAGTATTTCGCGCATTGTTGCCAGCTAAAGTCTGTCTGAGCATTTCGCTCAAAACAATCAAAGTTTGAACCAACGTCGGAAAAAAACTTCAAGGTTGTTCAAATTTTTTAGCAGCTTTAGACCGGTTAATGGATTGTAAGTCCATGGTTTAGGCGGTGACTCCGGCGTACATTCAAGGTAATTCTCGGCAACCGGTAAGCGGTAGCGTTCTTGAAGTTGAGTTTCTTCGTCCGAGAGAAGCTTGAAGGGGTAAAAGCCTACACGCTTTTTCTTTTCTGCCAAGCGCAACCCAAGCGTTTTTTTCTTACCGCGATAAGCTGGTACTTCCGGCAACCACATTGCAAATGGAAGCCACATGTAAGCCATCATATCGAAAAGATCTTTTGCTTGCTTATCGTTTGCTGGCTCAGACTGATGAAAACACCATCCAGCCTCAATAAGCCGATCAGGCCTGAAAACTACTAAGTCTGAATAATGTATGCCTGCACTTTGTCCGTTATTTTTGCGGTAAAAATAACCAGGAGCTGGACCAGCCAGAGGCGTGACCGGGCTTTTTTTTAGATCGATTCCTCTGATAAAACAAGGATGAAGAAAACCAAGCGTGGGTTGGCAGTCAAATATAGCTTTGATGTCTTCAAGTTCGTGACTAGAGACAGGTCGCACCACCTGAGTATCATCCTGCAAAAAGCACACTAGCTCGCGACTCTGAAAAAGTTCGAGCGCTGTATTCATGTTGTGGTATAAGCCGCCATGTTTGATTGTGCCAACTTCCCTTGGGCCGACAATCTGGCAGGTTTTTGCGGCCTGTTCGAGATATGCCTGGGTGTCGGGGTCATCGCTGTTGTCATCAAAAATGACAACTTCAGCATCGGGAAGACACTGTTGAACTGACTCGACGCAGTTTCGCAGGTACTTTCCCCGATTGAAGGAGAATATGCAGATCGTCAAACTCATAGTGATTGCCCTCTAGCACAGGCGTGCGTTTGCAGGAAGTTTTCCTGTGCGTCATCTTTATAGCGACACCATGACCAGACAAACACCAGAGGAATCCAGCCGATCAACCAGATTGGGTGGGGGGAAATCAATAAAGTGTATTCATCTGTTAAGGTCAGAAGCACAAAAAGCCCCAGAATAACAAGCAGATGAAGTTTGTTTTCGATGCGAAGTGCATTACGCAGAATGGCGATTAATGGCAACACCAACAGCCCAGCCTGCATGACAACCCCAATAATGCCTGTGTCCATGAAGGCCCCTAGCCAGATATTGTGAGGATGATAGACCTCGAATCCCAAGTCATTCAAATCAATTTTTGCTGCATCGGTGAGTCTGAAGTCAAGGCCCGCGCCATGTCCTAACAGCAGGGATTCTGGCGGATGGTTAAAGACGGCCGTCCAGATCTCAATACGGTAAGAGGTGCCTCTTTCCTTGAACTGTTCATAGAGCAGATCGAACCCAATCAACCCGTGAATGGCCAACAAGATGGCGACAAAAACGCCGCCAATGAGGTAGAACGTTGCCGGCCTACGGTATTGATAGCTGATCAGAAGCCCGAAAAAGATAAGATATCCCAACAGAGTCACTTGAGGGGCTCGGCTCTGGCTAAGTGCCACAAAGGTACAAACAGCAATGATCGAGAGAAAAGTGAAGATAATGTCGTTGCGGTTGACGGCTTGTTGGTTGGCATGGGTTAAAAATAACCCTACTGCCAACAATGTAATGCTGATTGAAGCGCCTTGAATCGGGTGCTGCCCCATCATGCCAAGACCGCCAATGCGGGCATTAACCGAGATGTCAGCAAGCGACGATAACAGACCGGCACAAGCTCCCGCCCCGGCAAGAAATAAAAGTCCTCTTCCCCACAGGCGGGAGTATACGACGACAGACTGCATCCATATCCAGTAAGCGAGCATGCCCAGAGCGGCCTCAATACTCCAACGTACCGCCCGGATGTCGCCTGCCAGAGTGTCATCTCCGACCAGCCAGGTGGTAATGGCCATATAGCCGCAAAATGTAATAAAAATCCTGATAAAGGCATCTTTCCAGATAATCCTGTTGTACTGGTGGCTCACCAGATAAAGGGTAAATGGATAAATAAGAACATGGAAAAAAGCCCGATAGATGCTGACAGGCATAGTGATGCTGAGTAATAACCAAACGGCAAATAATAAAGGCAACCAGTTGACCAGCTTGATATTTGCGAGGACGGGCAAGTTGGCGATTGCCTTTTTAAAAGATGCGCGCATGATTCAGCGAACCTTTTCTAGCAATGATAAAAGCGGTTCAAGGTAGGTGTTCGCATCCTGTTTTACGCGCCCGCTGGCCTGGGAGTGAATTGTGACATAGTGAATATTGGGGTCTGTCAGTAGTGCGCCCACGGTGTCAACCACCTTTTGTGGGTCGGTTGTGTCGAAGAGATAGTGGCAAAAAGAAGGGATACGCCAGTCAATACTGATTTGCGGTGTCTGTTTCAACAAAAACGCCTTGTAGATACCAAACTCGGACCATCGCCGTGGCGGTCGATCCAATAAGGTGGCCCACCACTTTTTATGGGTATTGGATTCAAGGGTCGCGAGGGCCTTGCAGAGAAGTTGCCGGTCAAACACAAACGGCGTATCAAAGTACGCGTTAACTTGACGTGTATCCGATGTTGTATTCATCAAATACGCGGATTCATGAATCCATTTTTTGACTTTTCCTTTCAGTTCAGCATGATTCTGCCAGTCAGCAAAACATACGTAACTAATGTCACTGACAAAGTCATCAGCACTGGCGTTTTGAGTAACAATGACATCGGAATCAATAATAACGGCCTTATCGTAGTCAAGTTCGCTGGCGAGCATTAACTTGCACAGTTGCTGAGTATGCCAGCCAGTGTAGGACGGCCACGCAGGCCAAGAAAATACGCGCTTGAGACTGCCACATATCCGGGTCATGTTGCGACCCAGACGTTGCGAAAGCCGGCGCGCATGGCTTCTGCGACGTTCCACGTCTTCAGGTAGCACATCTCGGGTGGAGAGAAGAGTCAGCCCACTGCGTCCACGAAATTCCTCGAACAGGGCGATATCTTCATCCTGTACCACAACATAATGGTCAAATGCTGCGAGGGGGGATTGCTCCAGGGATGCGCGCATAACACGGAAATGGTCAAGGTCTCCTGCCCATGTGGGTGTGATAAACACCATGCGCTGTTTGTCGCTCATCAGCTGTTTTCTCTCTGTTCCCGGTCTCGCCAGCGAGATTGCCAGATACGCAGTGTTTTTCTTAACTTGCTGCGGGTTTTATTTCCACTGTAACGCCCTTTGGCAACATGCCGGATGCGATAAACACCGGGTAATGCAATCGGTTCTCCTTGGCTACGTAATAGCCAGCGGAAGGCACGATCTTCATGACATTTGGCAAAGGTGTCGACGGGTTGCTGGTAGACATTAATGGCGCGGCAATAGCCTACGCGTCGGCACACATCGCCATGGGCAATCTGTAATGGCCCAGTGGCCTTGGTAATCGCTCGGGAAGTGAAGGACGAGGTATCAATATCCAATACTTGCGGCCCATTGTTAACCGCCTGGAGCAGGGGGTTGTTTTCCGTCAGTAAGTCAGTCGTTCGTTCTTCTTGCGGAAATACTAAGACATCGTTGCGTCCCTGAAGGCACTCTGACAGGCCATCCAGACAGTTTTCTCGAAACATAAGATCACAATCGGTAAACCAGACCCAGTCGGCCTGTGTCGCCAACGCTGCGCGGTTGCGTCCGATACTCCGGCGAAAAAGCGACTGTCTAGGAATCGGTTGCCAGTTCCAGGTAACGCCTGGTGCCTGTTGTTTTTCGAAGAAAGCCAGCAGCTCAGCCGTTTTTGTGTCCTCAGGGCTATAGAATACCGTCATGGTGACATCGAGTTTTCGGGGTGGGAACAGCACCAGAGAACTAAGCTGGTAAACCAGAAAGTGGGAATAGTTCCAGCAGTGACTGACGACTTCCAACTTAAGGTGCCCTGTTTTAGTGGCTCTGTCTTGTTGCGCTGGTAAGTTGGGCTCAAACCATTCCGGCGGTATTTTTCCGCCGGCTGCAAAGCGGAAAAAAGCCAATTGTATCGTATTCCACATCATTGATTTTCCGAGCAATGCGATTTTATGTGGCTGATGACGGAAATCATGCAGGGCAGCCACACTGTTAAAAGAAGCAAAGTCTAACACAGCCCGATAAGTCGCCTCATTCATAACACAGACGTGAAGTGCTAAATAATGGCGCTACCATGTTCCGATGAATGAGGCTGAGTTATCGTCGCTTGCTAATCTGCGTTCTACTCTATTCGGCAAAGCGTGGCCTCATTACGAGCTTGTTCCGGCGGTCGAGGTGATCTAAGAAGCCAGTTTCTTGACGGTAGGAGGGGGCGAAAAAGACTTTTTAGCTGCACCAATATGGATGAGCTTGATTAACGTCTCGTACGATACCCTTGAAGAATAGAGATGATTGACATGGTGGGATTTAACTTGTGTATGGATCTTTCAAGTCTCTTTAAATTCATGCTTTGCCATTTCCCCGGAGAGCGTAGACGACAGCGGTCAAGATCAATCAGCCATGGCGTACCTTGCGGTTCAAGTAAAATATTGCGCGCGTTGAGGTCCACATGGTCTAAACCGTGATCGTGAAAGCGGCGAATCATGCGCCCGACGTTTTCTAGCGCTGTATTTAAGGTTTTCCCTGATATTCGCTCATCGCTAAGCCAATCGGCCAGGGCTCGTGCGCCAGGGATGCGCTGGGTGATCAGCGCGGCCTCATAGGTGAGACCATGGCGGGTGACGCAAGCGGCGGTAGGGCGGGGCACAGGTAAACCTTGAGCAAAAAGGGCAGCCGTTAAGCGCATTTCACGAAAGGCACGAGTATTCTCGCGGCCTGTCCATATATAGCGCGACTCGCTTAGCTTGGCGATGAGGCCACCGCGGCGGTAAGGGCGCAGCACCCACTGCGTGCTTGCGCCAGGGATGGGTTGAAGGAACAAGCTGCTACCTCGCCCCGGTGCTTCGCCTTTGATCAGCGCGCGCTCACGCCAGTAGTCGGGCGTAAAGAGGGCGGACTGAATTTGGTGCGATCCCAGCGCGTCACATAAACTGTCAGCGTCGTATAGAATGATGCTTTTTTCTTGCTGGAGGGTCACTAGATTCATGAAGCTCTTGTTTGCCCGCTCAATTCGATTACGCAATGTCATTGCTGCACTCTATCCTGCTATATGTAGTATTTCTACAATGGCGATGATCGACACCATTTTGGACCGCGAGCGCTGATGTCTGCCTGGGCGCGTTATTTATATTCTGCCACGCTTTATACGCTTTCACCGCTGATAGGATGGCGCGTTTGGCGTGAGCAAGTGCCCACTTACTCACGCCTTCAGCGGCTGGGATTCGAGCGCGAGTCGCGCCTTGAAGGGCCGCTGATTTGGCTGCACTGCGCTTCTGTTGGCGAAGTGCGCGCGGCAACGCCGCTGATCGGCGCGCTACTAAACGCCTACCCCCAACACTTCCTGCTCGTCACTACCATGACCGCGACCGGAGCGCAGCAGGTGCAAGCACTTACACACCTTTCGCCGAATCTACATCATCGCTTTTTGCCGCTGGATTTCCCCGGCAGTGCTAAGCGCTTTGTGCGCTATTGGCAGCCTGCGCTTGCGATCATGTTTGAAACCGAGCTCTGGCCTAACCTGTTGCACGCTTGCGCGGCTGAGCACATCCCAGTGGCCGTGGTGAACGGGCGCTTGTCGGCGCGGGCCTTTGCGCGCTACCAGCGCTTCCCGCGTTTGATGGCGCAGACACTTGGCAATGTCACCTGGCTGGCGGCGAAATCCGCTGTGGATGCCGAGCGCTTTAAAACACTGGGTATGCCCGCCGAGAGAACGCAGGTAGTGGGCTCATTGAAATTTGAAGTCACGCCCCCTGACAAGGTTTGGGAAGAAAGTGAGCGCTTACGTCAGCGTGTGTTTGAGCCGGCCGGCGAGCGCCCTATTTGGGTGGCTGGCTCGACCCGCGACGGGGAAGAAACCCACGTACTCGCCGCGCATCGTGCACTGCGCAACACGTTTCCCGAGGCGCTTTTAATCTTAGTGCCCCGCCATCCGCAACGTTTCGATGAAGTGGCGCGCATTTGCGAGCAGGCAAGTTTTAGCGTCGCACGCCGAAGTAAACAGCAGCCGGTGACGGCGGATACGGCTGTCTACCTGGGCGATACGCTAGGCGAACTGGGTATGTTTTATGCGGCAGGCGATGTCGCTTTCGTTGGCGGCAGTTTGGTGCCGCTTGGCGGTCACAACGTGGTGGAGCCGGCAAGCCTGGGGCGCTTTACCCTTTGCGGGCCATCGCTGGAAAACTTCGACGATGTCGCCGCCCCGCTGATTAAGGCCGGCGCGCTTAAGCCGGTCGCCGATGCCGAGGCGTTGGGGAGTGCGCTGATTGATGCGCTCCACAACCTCGCTGCCACGGCGCAAAAAGGCGCGCAGGGGCAGCGGGTGGTGGCCGCCGAGCGGGGCGCGTTGGAGCGCACCCTTGAGGGGCTTGAGAAGCTTATTTCACAGGCGCCGAAAAATAAGTAAGTGCTCACTTTTATCTGTTGGGCTGTAGCATAAAGGTTTGGTAGGTCAGGTTGTCGAACTCATGATCAAGTACCGCCAGCCCCACCAGGGAAGCAAACAGCAACGACAGTGCGTAGCCATAGCCATAAAAAACCGGCCCCAGCAGTTGGCTAAGCAGCGTCAACATGATGTTGCCGAGTAAAAACAGTAGGCAAAGCCAGAGTGCAGGTTTAAGCCGGTCTAAATAAAACAGCACGTTTAGGATCGCCATAAACAGCACTTGAATGCCCACGGCCACGATATCGATATTAAATAGCGGCAAATACCAGTGAGAAAAGCCCAGCCAGGTAAACAGCGTCGGACCACCTAGCAGAAGCGCCATCACGGTGATCCCCTGCACTTTGAAAATGTCGTAAATACCATGGCGAACGCTCGCGACCATCTCACCCCGCGCTGACTCGATGTGCTGCAATGTATCGCCATTGCGTACGGCTTCGTAATACGCTTGGCAATGTTCCGCAAAGTCAGTCTCCATGCGCATGATGAATACCGCCATGCCCGGCACAATCGATAGGTAGGCGAGAAAAATCGGTAAGTCGTAAATGGGTGAGGCGCGCAATGGGCCGATAACTGCTTCGGACGTCGCGGGATTGAACCAGAACACCAGTTTGTCGGCCCAGATACCGGCTTGGTAAAACAATCCAATGGCGATCAACGACCACTGACACTGCGCGGCGCGGTGTAAATCAAAGCGCCACAACTGGTTGCTGGGAAAATGGTAAATCACCATCACTAGCAGGATGAACAGCAATAGCCCCTGACCTATCACGAAGCCCCCCAGCAAGCCCTCTAGGCCATAACCGCTGAGTAACATGCCGGCGATAAAGGTCGCGCCATAGCCGAGGGCGAACGCCAGTAGCACCTGGCGATAAGCTTTTATCCCGGCGATAAACACCGTGACACACCAAATCATGCAGAGAATGACAAAAGCCATTAGCATTTCAAGCTGGTAGAACCAGGGGGTTTGCTGGAAGGTGAACAGCAACAGAGCGGCTCCGGTAAGCGTTGCTACGCACAGTACCAGCGTTAGCAAGCCGAACAGGTTGGGTAGCACGGCCTGCTCACGTTTTTCGAACAGGCGATCCGCGACAAAGCGAGTAAAGAGTAGCTGAACCAGCGAGGTCAACAGCAAGGAGCTGGCGACTAGCCACGTCACGGAGACCAGAAACGCGGTGACGTGGGTCGCTGTGCCGGTGGGTGACGCGGCGGCAGATAGCACCCCCAGGGCCATCACCGCTAAAATTGAAAGTACCCACGGCCCCGAGCTGATCATGCCGGCGTAACCGTAGGCGCGCAACAAGCTGACGTAACTATCCTGGCGAAGTAGCCGCCGCAGTTCAAAGCCAATGCCGGCCATGAGAGGTCTCCTTTACGGGTCTAGGGCGTGCTAAGCGCTGGGATGGGGGAGGGGGCGCCGGTGTCTTGGCGGTGCGGGTGGTCTTCTGGGTGTATTACCTCCTGGTAGAGCTGTTGGTAGCGCGCCATCATCAGGGCGTCGGTATACTCGGCTTCCACCCGAGCGATCCCTGTGGTGCGTGCCGCTTGCCACGTGTCTTGTTGCGTCAGCAAGTCATACATGGCTTGCGCCGTCGCCTGGGGGCTGGCAATTGGCACGATACTGCCCGCTGGCTGAGGCGCCGCTGGGTCGCCTAGCACCATCTCGCGGCAAGCGCCGACATCGCTGCACACTAGCGGAATACCGGCGGCCATGGCTTCCAATATCACTAGCGGCTGCGCTTCGCTGATCGATGTCAGCACCACGAGACGCACCTGGGCGAGGATCTCCTCAGTCCGCTGAAAACCCAGAAACTGGACCCGGTCCTCCAGCCCTAGCTGAGCTACTAGATCGTGGCACTCTTGGGCGTAGGCGGGGTCTTCGCTGGTAGGGCCAACGATCCAGCCCTGAGCCTCAGGAAGTTGGTCGCTTAGTTGCCGCATTGCGCGAATAAAGGTCTTGATGTCTTTGATCGGTGTGACTCGCCCTAGCAGCGCCACGATTGGCTGCCGGTTGTGGGCGGTGGCATCGCGTAGCGGGGCAAACCGTTCGATATTAATGCCGTTGGGAATGAGGCGAGTACGCTCAGCGGGGGCGCCGTCCTGAAGCTGGCGTAAGCGGTTACCTTCATGCAGGGCGGTAATCTGCGCGGCGCTGGTATAGGCCATGCGCCCCAGCCCCTGAAAAAAACGAATCCACATCTGGCGAATATAGCCGGTATCGATTTGAAACCCGTGGGAAAGCGCATCGGTTGAGTTTTTTATCCACTTGGCTTCGAGCAAGTCAATTTGACGCTCCTTGGTATAGATGCCGTGTTCGGTCACTAATAGTGGGCGGTGGTGGATGTGGTGCGCCAGCGCTCCCAGGAAACCGGCATAGCCCGTGGAAATGGTGTGCAGGCAGCGCCCCCGAGGCAGGGTCTTGGCGATGCGTGCCAATAAAAACAGCGGAGCGTGAATGTTGCGAACCGACCAGAAGTAGTCGATGAAAGAAGGCTCGGTGACGTGCTCTAGGTAGTGGTCCACGATCTGTTGCCACGCCGATTGGCTATACAGAAAGTCTTCTTGGCTGAGACCGCCGCGACGCCCAAGCATGCGCGCCATGTCGCACAGGGCTCGGTTCTGCTCGCTAGGCTCGGCGTGGCGCAGCGTTTGGTGAAACTCATGAACGGCGGCAAAGGTACGTTTTTTACCCCGACGCGCCTTGATGGTCTTGGCATTGGGTAAATCGTCTATCAAGTAGTGGCACTCCAGGTGCACCACATTGGCTGGGCGTTCGAAGAGGATGCCTTCGTAGTGCTCGCGGCGTCCGCCGAGAAACACAAGCGCAAAGCGCAGCGCAGGCAGGCCGCGAATTAATTGATCAACCCATGCACTGACGCCACCGCGCACCATGGGGTAGGTGCCTTCCAGCAGTAATACCACATCGGCGGGTGCATCCCGCCGTTTTAGGGTGGGCCATGTCATCGCCAGTACTCCAATAAAGGATGCAGGATGGGTTGCTCACGTGCGGTGGGGCTGAGCCGCGCAAGCTGCGTGAGCATTGAGGCATAGTCTCGGGTTTGAAAGGCAAGCTCGGCGCGGTAAGGGGCGAGATCGTCATCGTGCATGCCCAAACGCTGACATTGTTGAAAGGCGGTTTTCGCTCCTTGATCGTCGTTGAGCGCTAGACACAAGCGCCCTCGCAATAGCTGGCGGTGGGCACTATCCGCGCAGTCAATCGCCTGGTCGAGATAATCCAATGCTTGGTTTAACAAAAAACGCGCGGTACTGCCTTGGGCAAGTTTGAGGTAGTCATATTCCCAGTAGTGCATGGCCAATGCTTCGGCATGCTGACCAAAAGGATCGCCATTGTCTTGGCGAGCGGTGGACAGGGTTTTGATTTGTTCATCAAGGTCGCGCTCGATCCCGCTGAGCATCGAGTACGCCAGCAAGCGCACGTCATCAGTGGGGTCGGTCAAACCTTGTCGCAATAAGCTGACTGCCTGACGACGTGGCAAATGTCGGCAGGCCAGAATCGCTTCCTGGCGCTGGCGGCTGTTGTCTGAATAGCTCAGCACGCTGGTGAGCCCTTCCCGCATGGCAACCGAGTCCGCGCTAGGGGGTACCATAGGCTGGTAGGGCAAGGCAGGGAGGTCAAGGGGTTGCCAGCGTGACGCACGTTGAGGCGCTGTCCGATACAAAGCCGGTACCAGGCCGAACGCTAAGCCCAAAAAGCCCACCGCAGGCAAGATAAAAATCAGCAGGGCAAAAAACAGCAGCACTCCCAGCGCAGGGCGCTGATAAGGGGTAGGCAGCGCGCGTCGCAGCCCTTCGGCGAGCAATACCGAGCCCACGCCATGCAGGGCAATCATTTCAGTTGTCGGCAGGGTGATCGCGACCCACCAAGGGTAGGCCGCCGTGCTTTCAAAAAGTAACCCGGCGACAAGCCAAGGCAAGCTTTTGAGCGGTGAGGCGCGTGCCGCTGTTTCATGCGTGGACATGGGCCACCTCTTGGCTTACCTGTTGATCCAGCAGTTTTTTGACCGAAAGCCGTCCATCGATAACGCGATGGGTGATGCGGATTTGCTCACAACTTTCGCCTATACCGGGTTGCGCGGCGATAATCTCCTGTAGCCGTTTTGCATAGATATCGAAAGCTTGTGGCTGGGTGAGGGGTAACAAAACGTAGAGCCGATGGTGAAGGTCGTCGTCAAAGGAGACCCAGCTACGATCAAGGCCACGCTGTTGGCTCAGAATCTTGTCGATAACGGGCTGAACTTGAGCGGGACTCAATTGCGCTGAAAAGTCGATCAATACCAGCAAAGAGGTCAACTGATGGTCACGCGCGTGGCGTACCCACTGAGCGACGCAGGCATGTTGGTTGAAGTGGGGGTCATGTGGCGAGTGCTGTGCCTGATGCAACATATCGCCAAACTGGGCGCCGAGTACCGCGAGCAGGTGCAAATGCCCTCGATGGAAGTCAATAAACGGCATGGCGGTCACGGCCACCACCGCATGGATATGTTCCGCGATATCGATCAGCGGCACCACGGCGGTGAGCGGCGCGTTATCCACGTTGATCCCTTGTTCCATGGCGCTTTTCAGGCAGATCATGCGGCGCTGCTCCAGACAGGCCCGCAGCATGGGATCGTCGAGATCGAAAGGCGCTTCACCACCGAACCAGATTGCCTGTTCGGCATGCAGCTGTTGCTGGTCGTCTAGAGGTATCAGGGCCGCCTGTTGCACACGGGCGTGTTGGGCTAGGAAGGCGAGCAGCTCGTTGCCAAAATGGCGAAGGGGGGCCTGGTTGGGAGGGAGATGCTGGTACTTTTTTTCCAGCGCTTTCAGCGCGTCACGCAGGGTAAACGGGTTGGCGGCGAGACGCTCCGCCAGCTGGTCGTGGGAAACCCGCAGCAATTGATAGTGGCGTACGAACTCTTCCAGGCGTGTCGATTGCGCGTGGTAGATGACAGTCATTTTTTGTAGGCGCCGACGCCATACATCGGCCATCTCACCGGCGACCATTCCCACCAAAATCAAGGCGATAGCGATGGGCAGTCGTTGAGTACGATCGATAAATACGTCGCCATGAAACCACCATCCTTCCATGCCGATGAAGGTAACGCCGAGTAAAGCGCTACTAAAGCCCCAGGCGAAGCCGTAGCGCATGCCAACAAGCAGCGGCGCGATGGCCAGCAGCCAGGTCAAACCGCTGCCGAGCAGCAAGGGGTCCTGAGGATTGATTAGCCACCCGACCGCTGGCAGTGCAAGCGTAATGACCACGGTTTCCAGCAGGCGCAACCAGCGGGGAGGCTCAAAGGGCTTTAGTTCATCGATACGTGTGGCCATGGTATGTGTCCTCATTGCCGGAGGGGGAGCGTGGCAACCAGGTCTGCCATCAGTTTTTGCGCGACACCGCTTGTCGTGCTGAATCCCCACCCGGTACGGGCGCCGCTGGCGCTCCACAGAATCTCGCCGCTATTGATATCTACCACACGCAAACTGATGCCAATGGCGGGTTCACCGTCCAAGCCGGCCTTGTACTGCCACTCATCGACGGAACCTGTGATGCCGTAGCGAATGCCCTCCTGTTGTGCCCAGGCAAGGGCCGCACGATAGTCCCGATCGCTTGGCAGATCGATTAGCCCCGTTTGCGCGGCGCGAGGTGCCTGGGCCAGCGAGCTGACGCCGTGCTGGTGCAGTAGCGTCATCAAACTGGCTTGTGCTTTTTGCCCCGCCAACGGGGTTTCTGAGTGGTTGGCAATGGGTAGCAGCACCCATTTGGCTTGGCTGGCGAGCGGCTCCCCTCGGTGCACATCGGTCACGGCGCAGCCGCTTAGCACGGTGAACGCGATCAGCAAGGTGAGCATTACCACACGATGAAACAAGTCAGTAGACATAGCGTTATCTCCGAGAGCGCCTAGTCGGCGGCGCAACCAGTGGGGAAGGGTTGGGTGAAAAAGTGCGATGGCGGTTGGTGACTTCATGGCAGGTCAATGTCCCAAAAAGTACTGATACGTCAGTGAGGCGCCGAGATTGGTATTCCCGTTATCGCCGGCGCCTTGGTCGGCTTCTATGCGCAAGCTCAGTGAATCGTTACCGAAAAGGCGACTGCCTATCCCAAGGCGGGCATTGAGGCCAATGTCGTTATCCGGCATCAAGTAACCCGCTTCCAGCCCTATCTCGATTCGGGGAGATGCCACCGTTGGGTAGTTGCTGAAAGGGTCGCCACGCCGCAGGGTGACGCCCATGCCGACAAAGCCGGTCTGATCGGTCAGTAAGTCGCCCGGTTGCGTGCCCACTGGAAGCCGGCGAGCGATATCGTCCGGCAAGCGGTTATTCAAGTGGTAATCGGCGTGATTGGCCAAAAGGCTCACCTCTAGCTGACGGGTGGCGCCTTTGATCAGCGTGCGGCGCAGGGCGGCGTCGACACGGTAGCCACTGCCGAGCGTGTCGCGGGTTTCGCGGCTTTTTAGGCTGACGTGGCCGGCATCAAGGCTAAGGGTGTCGCGGGCGGTGGGGGTCCACTCAAGCTGCACGCCGACGCGGTCTTCCACGCTTAATAAGCGCATACGATCGTTGATATCGGACGTGCGGCTGATTTCGCCATAGAGCGTGCCAGCCACGCGTGAGGTGGCTTGCCAGCGCTGAGAAATGCCCCCGTAAGGCCGGTCGACGCGATCGGTTTGGGTGCTGCCGATGGTCAGCGTGGTGTCGGCGCGAGGTCCGTTCCAGCCCAGCTGTAGCTCGGCGCCTTGTTCGTCGGTTACCCCGTCGCTCTCGATGTCGCTGGTAGCCATGTCCAGTTCGCGCGTCACCAGCAATAACTGGCCCCAAAAGCGCTCGCCACTGGTTTCGTAGAGAGCGTTCTGAGAGGTGATATCCAGGTCGCCCAGGCGACGATACTCGGCGGTCGTCGCTAGCCGGTGTGGCAGCTCGCTGGCCAGTTCCACCGCATCGCGACGGCGATCGACACCGCCGTGGGTGAGCGTCTCGGCCAATGCCTGGGCCGGTTGGCGGCGGTCAAGCTGACGCATTATCGCCAGCCGATCCGTGGCTGGGAGCGTGCGGCCTGCGTCGCTATCGAGTAGCTGTTCAAGGGTGTCGCGGTCGTTTTTCTCTAGGGCGACGACAAACGTTTGCCAAGCAGGGCTGACATGGCCTTGTGCCTGGGCACGCAGCAGCAAGTAGCGCGCGTGGAGGGGCTGCTGCAGGCTCGTATGGGCCTCGAACAGCCAATCGCTATCGCTGGCCTGAAGGGGAGTGTCGGCAAAGGCGTTGGTGACCAGCTGGGTGTACCAGTCGTGTACGCTTTCCGGGCCGCTAAGCTGTGCCTGCAAGGCCATTGCTTGGGTATGTTCACGGCGCTGTTGGAGGGGGAGGGTGGGCGTAGAGGCTTCCTGCAAGCTGTCCGTGAGGCCTGGAGATAAGGTATCAAGCGCTTTTAGGCGCATGTTGAAAGCGAGTGCCGCTTGGCCGCTCTGGGCTAGCGCATCGGCATGGTAGAGCTGCTGCCAGGCATCCGTGGCGCCAGATTCCTGCGCCAGGGCGTACCACGTTAAAGTTTGCGCCAAGTTGCCGAGATGACGGTGCCCCTCGGCCATGGCACTCATCATCACTGGCGTTTGGGCCGCTTGGGTATGCCACGCTTCCAGCCGCTGACGCAGGGCAACGTCTTCTCCGGCGGCCATTAGCGCATACAGCATGCCCGCGAGTAGGCCAGGGTCGTTGTCCGAGAGCTCAAGGGCGCGGTGGTAGGCCGTGACCGCGTCGTCGGGCGCTTGCCGCAGTAGGGCTTGTTGGCCGCGTGCCGCCCAGTAATCCGCTGATTGGGCAAATTGGGCGGGCTCCTGGTTGGCCATGGCCAGCAACTCCTGGGTAAGCGCGGTTTGGCGTTCACGCTGGGCCAGGTAAAGCATCTGGATCAACGCGTCGCCATCCCGAGCCTGGCGCCAGCGCTGCCGTGAAACACGCATGGCCAGGTCGATATCGCCATTATCCGCCGCGGCTTGTATTAGCCGTGAGGCGCCTTCCGCGTCCAGCATGCCGTGTTCGAACATGGCGCGGTAGGCTTGCAAGCTGGCTTCGCTATCGCCCAGTTTCCAGGCCAGTTCCCCGCGTTGATTTAAGTACTGTTGATTTAAGTACGATGGATTTAAGTACGGTTGATTCCAAGACTGCTGCCAGGGTTGCGCAGCGTTAGCCGCTAATGGGAGCGGGGCGTTATTCAGGACGTCCAAGGCGCTTTCGAGCTGCCAGTTCCGGACGAGGACCTGGCTGTGCGCTTGAACGAAGTTATGACGCGTGCCGTATCGGGCGCTAAGCGCTGCCCAGCTGTCGGCGGCGTCTTCCAGGCGCCCGGTCTGCTCCTGCCAGGTCGCTAGGCGAATACCCAGTGCCTCATCGTGGAGACCGCTGGCCTGCCAGGCTTGAATACGTTGGATGGCGGCATCTGGCTCACCGAGCTCTTCAAGCAAGTCCACCCACCGGCGGCGCTCTTCCAACGTGATGGTGTCGTTGCGTTCCAGGTGGGCCAGCGCGGCCACGGCGGCTCTGCGTTCTCGCACGCTGAGCGCGAGGGTGACGACCCAGCGGTAGTGGCGCGCGTCGCCGGTCTGTTGAGCCAGGCGTTCTGCGCTTGTCAGCGCCCCACGGGCATCGCCTGACCACTGTTGCGTCTGGGCAAGCTGTTCCAGATAAGCAGGCTGGTCTGGATGTTGCTGGCGCAACTGTGTCAGCGCGGCGAGAGCGCTTTGAAGCTCGGTCAGGCCGAGGGCGATCGTCACATGGCGTTCCAGGTTCTCCGTGGCCGGATTGATCTCAATAAGCCGCTGGGACCACGCGTGGGCCTGTTCCGGTTGGCCGTGGGATAACGCCAGACGGATACCCAGGTCGAGTAATTCCGGGTCGCGCGGGTATACCGTCAAGTATTCCCGGGCATAGGCAACGCCGTCGTCTTGCTGGCTTTGCTGGGCGGCGCGCAAGGCTTCCAGTGCTGCTTCGCGGCGGGGAGATTCTGCCGTGGTGTCTGTGTCTTGAGCGAATGCCGGGGTCATGAACCAGGAGAGCCAACCCAGGGTGATCAGCGGAATGTCGGCGACTTGGTAGGCACGGTGCCAGGCGGCCGCTGAACGCTCAGGATAACCGGCGCGTAGCCACCAATAACCGGCGAGCGCTAGCCATTGGTACTGTTGCTCGGGGTCCTGCTCGCTTAGCTGCTCGTAAAGCATGGCGGCGTGGCGGGGCTGCTCAAGCGCCAGCCAGTACGAGGCCATACTTTCCAGATAGTCGTTGGGTAGCGCGGTGCCGCTCTGGTAGGCGAGCAAATGCGCTTGAAAGCGTTGTACCGCATCGTGGCGAGTGGGGTTGTCGTGCGAAATGGCGGCCAGCAATTGCCATTCAATAGTGAGCCGCAACCACTGAATGGCGAGGTCAGGGTGGTCTTGAAGCGGGGCCAGCGTGGCTTTGGCCATGTCGAGCTCGCCGACCTGCAGCAATTTAGTGGCCAGGCCGACGCGCAGGGAGACATTATCCGGATTGGTGTTAAGTAGCGCCTGGGAATACAGAATCGAGATGCGACTCGGCATGCTGTCGTTGCGCTCTAACGTCAATAGATGATGGGCAGGAAACAGCAACACCAGCATCAAGGCGATGACCAGTGCGATGAGGCGCAGAGTCAGCGGGCGTAGTAAACGCCGCGGTGGCGGGGCGTGAGGGTTAGCGTACGGCACAGGTCACCTCAATCCGCTCTGGGCGAGGTTGGCGGTAGTGTAAAAAGGTACTGTCTCCACGCTGCTCTTGGCGGGCGCCGGGTGCTGACACCTGGCACCCCTGGGTGGCGCCCAGTTCCACGGTCAAAGGTACTTGTTGCGCCGCTAAGCTGATACTCAGCCGGGCTGGCGACGTGGCCTGCCACGCCTGAATGCGGCCGTTAGCATGGCGCAAGTGGGGAAGTGACGGAGCCGTGGAAGTGAAATACACCTCCGCGTCGCCTTGGCCGGTCAGGGCAACGTAACGCCCAGAAGGGAGATCACGCACGCCGGCAACACCGCTTGAGCGGTTAAGGTCGGGCCAGCCCATTGCTGAAGGGATGCGCAGTGTGCGCATGTGGTCGGCGCCGCGAATCTGCCAGCCGCCATCCAGACGCCGAGCAATACCGGTGGAATACCACTGGGTGGCCACATCGCTCCAGTCACTGGCGAAAAGTGGCAGAGTCTCTTGGGTTTCAACGTATTCGTACACCTGATGAAGCGCACGCAGAGCACCGGGGCTTGCCGCCGAGTAGAAGTGATAATAGACGTCGATGGGTTTTAAGCGCCGGGGGTGATCGGTGATCTGATACGTTTCGATGGCGCGGCGATAACCCCATAGCGGCCCCAACATGTTGTTGGTATAAACGTTTTCATTGATTTGCGGGGCATAAACCTGCAGATAACGGCCTTGTGGCCGTAGCATGGGGGATACGCGGGTCATGGTGGGATTGCTGTGGGTCACGCTGGTATTGCCGCCGTTGATATTGCGCAGCCCCAGTTCGTCGGCAATCGCTAAGGCCTTTTCCGGAGGGAGGGTGTTACCGGTCCACAGCACCATCTTTACTGGCTTGTTGGCCGGTGCCAGATGGCGATTGATATAGTCGGTAGAGCCAGCGATTTCGCGTTCCAGGGAAAAACGGTAGTTGGGAATCGGCATGTTGTAGTTGAAGCCCGCGGACGTTTCTCCCTGCCCGGCCATTTCACCTTCCACTAAGCTTTCCCACTCGAAGGGGTGACTGAACGTGTGAGTGGCGACTTCTACCCACGGCAGGGCGAAAATCCGCCTGGCAAGCGGCTCCAGCACTTCCCGGTATTGGGGATAGAGGCCTTCGGCCCCCACTTCTCCTTCGATGATGGAAACGGTGGTGGGCACTTGGTAGCGCATCAGAATATCCGACAGCATTTTTTCGCCGGTGAAGGGCGTGCCGGGCAGGTCGGCGCGGCTGACAAAGGCATCCCCGTCGATCTGCGTCATCCAGTAGCGTGCGCCATTTTCCGTCGTGGCATCGGCCACCGGCATCTCCGGCAGTGCCAGGGCGCGCGTAAGAAAGGCAAAAGGGTCTAGGTTCCAGCGATGCTGGTACTCAGTTGCCTCCTGAAAAACCCAGGGGTAGCTCGCTAAACCGCCCCAGGCGCCCGTCATGATCGGTACGACGGTGTCGCCACTGTTGTCATCACGCAATGTCAGGTGGGCGGTCAAGCCGTCTCCCACTAACCGGTAGCTGGTTTGTGGCAACGGGGAGGGCTGGGAAAACCCTTCGAAATTCAACAACGCGTCATGGTCGATGACGGTTAGCGTCTGCGCGGCCAAACCGTTGAGTTCTTGGAGCCCCATTAGACTGCCCAAAGCGCCGGATAAGGGGATTCCTGGGTTGCCAACGATAGCGGCGCGCAGGCCGTTTTCCATCTGCTGGCGTAGCCACGCATGGTAAGTTGCGCCATTGCTAAGCGAGTCGTTGAACCAGGTAACGACACCAGCATAACGGCCATGCAGCACGTCGCTGGGCAGCTCTCCGTTCACGTCGCGGTATTCGGCACCATAGCCATGGTACTCAAGGGGCATGGCCAGGTAGCGGTGTGCGTTGGTGTTGGCCAGTTCGCCGGCTTCGGTCTTTTCTTTGTCGAACAACACCAGCACTCGCCGGGGGATGGGCTCGATCAGGCCCACGCCGACCTGGTTCAACTCAGGAACGCTGACCCAAGGGATAAACCCTTCGGCATGAATGCGCTGGGCAGTTTCGCGTGCCAACTCACGATTGGCGGCGGGCACGTAGTCGATGGCGATGGCCGGCAGCCCATATTGATCACGCACGCGTGACAGCTGCTGATACAGCCAAGCCTGGTCGGCCTCGGGCACCGCGCCGAAGGTGTCGGTGGCGGGGTTCCAGCCTCGGTAGAGGGATTCCGCCGCCACGCCGATAATGTCGTCATGCACCGTCTCCAGTATTTCGAAGCCGCGATTGAGCAGTAACTGGATACCGGGAAACTCTTGATGTATCCGGTTAATGATCTCAATCAGGGCGGCCTGCTGGCGCTCGGCGGCGGCGCCTTCCGGCGCAAATAAACGGTAACTATCCAGGGTGTCCAGGAACAGGCCCCGGTAGCCCGTCTCCCACAAGGGCCTTATGAGTGCCTCGATGAGGAAATCCTGCCAACCAGGGTCGGTCAAATCGGCGACCCGGCTGTTCCAAGCCTCGTTTTTTGCCACCAGGGCAGTGGGGGGCAACGTTACATCAGCGCCACGCCAGGCATCTAACTCACCGATACTCACATAGGCCAACGGTTGCCCACCGTGCTGTTTGAGCAAACGAAGCTCGGTAGCGTCCACGTTGGCCGCTTCCACCACGATCCAGTCAAACTGAGAAAGCAGTTCCGTGGGCAGGTCATTGCCGTAGTAAAAGCTAACGCTAGGCGTCAATACCGGCTCGGTGGCTTGCGCCTGGATAAAGGGCTGGCAAAGCGTTATGACAGCACCCAATATCAGTCGACAAAACGGTTTCTCCACGACATTCACCTTGGAATCAGCCCGATGTCAGGCGTTGATCGGCATGGCCGTGACACGCGCCACGTCGCTTTGACGTTGATGTTTGATTAACTCGACCAAGCCTTGTTGCAGGGACCACTGAGGCTCAAACGCCAACCACTCGAACAAGCGCTGGGCATCGCCGCAGGAGTGGCGAATATCTTCGGCCTTGGCGGGCATGTGTCGAGCAGGTAAATGGCATTTAGTCAGGTGTCGGAGGTGCTCAAGCAACTCCAGAAGCGAGATGCTTTTGCCGGTTGTTACGTTACAGACACCACAGCGAGGGCTTAGCAACGCGGTAACGTTGGCTCGGGCAATATCGCCGACATAAACAAAGTCTCGTGACTGAAGCCCATCACCGAAGATGATAGGTTCCTGGCGATCGAGCAGGCGGTCGAGAAAGCGCGCGATGACGCCGGCATAAGGGGAGCGCGGATCTTGCCGTGGGCCGTAAACATTGAAATAGCGTAACCCCATGCTCGGTAAGCCATGCAGGCTTTGCAGTAAAGTGGCATAGCGCTCGTCGACCCATTTTTCCAACCCGTAGGGAGACAAGGGCTGAGAGGCGCAATCTTCTTGCAGCGGCAGCTGGTCAGAATCACCGTATACCGCAGCGGAAGAGGCGTAGACCAGCTTGGTTACCTGGGCCTGAGCAGCCTCGTGCATGACGTTGAGCGCCCCCAGGATATTGTGGGTGGCAGAGCTGACCGGGTCCTCGACCGAACTGTTAACAGACACCTGGGCGGCGAGGTGCAGACAATGGCTAACACCTTGCATGGCCGCTTTTACATCATCGGAATGGCGAATATCACCCCTCATGAACTCAAGGCGGGGGTGGAGGGGGAGATTGTCTAGGTGACCGTTGGAAAGGTTATCCAGAACGCGCACGGTAAAGCCCTGCTGGAGCAATAACTCGACACTGTGCGAGCCAATAAACCCGGCGCCGCCAGTGACCAGTACGTGCTCTTTGAGTTTGGTCATGGGTACTTCCCCCTCGGTGTTTAGATAACCTTGCTCTTAAATAACTTGCTTTAGACAACAAGGTGTTAGTGCCTAAGTTTATAAGGAAATAAGAGATACACTCCGTATCTTAAAATTAACTTAGTTTACATTTTGATACAAGATGAGAGGGAATGATATTTACCACGAAAAAGTATGATTTTACTCATACTCAAGGTGGCAGAGTTTTGCGCAGGTAAAGCTATTGGGTTAAGCGGGCCATGGCCGTTCAAGGTAAGCGAATGCCAACGGCGATAGCGCTTTGAAACCAGGCCAGCCTATTTCGCTGGCCTGTTAATGAGGAGGGATACAAAAGGAAGGGTATAACGAGGAACGCGTATTTTAACGCAGCGCGGTGCGCTCGACGCCGTCTTCTTTGCCGAGCAGCAGCACATCGGCTCCCCGGGCGGCAAACAGGCCGTTGGTGACCACGCCGACAATACTGTTGAGAGTGGCTTCCATTGCCTTGGGGTTTTCGATCATAAAGTCATAGCAATCGATGATTTGGTTGCCGTTATCGGTTACCACACCCTCACGATAGACCGGCTCGGCGCCAAGTTTCACCAGTTCGCGGGCGACGTAAGAGCGCGCCATGGGGATAACTTCGATCGGTAAAGGAAATTCGCCAAGCTGCGCGACGTACTTCGAACCATCGGCGATGCAGATAAACCGCTCGGCGCAGGCGGCGACGATTTTCTCCCGGGTTAGGGCTGCGCCACCGCCTTTGATCATTTGTAAGTGGGCATTTACTTCGTCTGCGCCGTCGATATAAAAAGGTAGTGTGCCGCTACTGTTGAGCTCTAGCACATCGATACCTAACTCTTTTAAGCGCTTGGCGCTGGCATCCGAGCTTGCTACCGCGCCTTTAAAGCGATCGGCCAACTTACCCAGCCGGTCGATAAACAGATTGGCCGTGGAGCCGGTGCCAATGCCGAGCACGGTGTCTTTCTCAAGCCACGGTTCGATCTCGTTGATGGCAGCGTCGGCTACGGCGGCTTTGAGTTCGTCTTGCGTCATAATACACCCTTGTAATGGGTCAGCAGGAAAAGCGTGGAGCCACAGTATAGCGGGCAAAAAGCGCACTGCCGATGTCGAAATGCTAGACGCCGCTAGGCGCTATCTGCTACCAATAGATGTTTTGTCTGACCTGCGCCGTGATGGCCATTACTCCCGTGGATACCAGCATGCTCGAAGCTACCGTGAAGAAAATCCTCCAAGCCCGCGTTTATGAAGCGGCTCATGAGACTCCCATTTCCCCCGCTCCTTTTCTGTCACGTCGCTTCAACAACACGATTTTAATTAAGCGCGAAGACCTCCAGCCGGTTTTTTCCTTCAAGATTCGTGGCGCTTACAACAAAATGGCGCAGCTTACCGAAGAGCAAAAAGCCAAAGGCGTGATTGCCGCCTCTGCCGGTAACCATGCCCAGGGGTTAGCAATGGCGGCCAAGCAGATGGGCGTTAAAGCCACGATTGTGATGCCGCGCATTACTCCGGAAATCAAGGTGGCCGCGGTGCGCGCCCGGGGGGCCAAGGTAATCCTGAAAGGCGATGCTTTTGCCGCTGCGGCCGAGCATGCCCAGGAGTTAATCAAAGAGCACGGGTATACTTACATTCCGCCGTTTGACGATATTGACGTGGTGGCTGGCCAAGGCACCATTGCAGTGGAAATACTGCGCCAGCACGCCGGACCCATTGATGCCATTTTTGTCCCCGTGGGCGGCGGCGGGCTAATTGCCGGCGTGGCCGCCTACGTGAAGTACCTGCGCCCGGATATCAAGGTCATCGCGGTGGAATCCGAAGATAGCGCTTGCCTGAAAGCGGCGCTCGACGCCGGTGAGCGCGTGGTGTTGGACCAAGTTGGCGTTTTTGCCGAAGGGGTCGCGGTGGCGCAAATTGGTGAAGTGCCGTTCTCCATCATGCAGCATTTGATCGACGAGGTGATTACCGTTACCGCCGATGAAATGTGCGCGGCGGTGAAGGATATTTTCGAGGATACCCGCGCGGTTTCGGAAACGTCTGGGGCGTTGTCGCTTGCGGGGTTAAAAAAGTACATTCAGCAAACGGGCGCGGAAGGCCAGACGCTGATTTGCATTAACTCGGGCGCTAACACCAACTTTGATCGTTTGCAGCATATCGCCGAGCGTACCTCGCTAGGTGAGCAGCGCGAAGCTATTTTGGCCGTGACCATCGCCGAAAAGCCCGGCAGCTTTAAAAAATTCTGCCGCACCCTGGGCAAGCGGATGGTGACTGAATTTAGCTACCGCTATGCGGATGCCACCGACGCGCATATCTTTGTCGCCGTACAAGTCAAACCGGGCGGAGAAGACCGCCAAGCCGTGATCGAAAAACTCACCGAGGCGGGCTATCAAGTCGAAGACTTAACCGACAATGAGCTGGCCAAGGTGCATATCCGTCACTTAGGCGGCGGGCGGCCTAGCGAGCAGTTTGCCGAAGAGCTCTACCGCTTTGAGTTCCCCGAGCGCCCTGGGGCGCTGATGAACTTCTTAACGCAGCTGCCGCATGATTGGAATATTTCGCTTTTCCACTACCGCAATCACGGCGCAGCCTATGGGCGTGTGCTGGTGGGTATGCAAGTGCCTAACGGCGACCGCGTGAACGTGGAAAAACACCTGGATACCATAGGCTATCGCTACTGGAAAGAGAGCGATAATCCGGCTTACCGACTGTTTATGGCATAACGTAATGAAACGTGTCCTGGAGTAAGCGGTTACTTACCTGGAGGCTTTGTGTTGCTCGGTGTTTTGATTGTGGTCAAACGTTTAAACAAACGCTGTTCGATAACGCCTTTATCGATTGCGAAACGTAGCCGGTTGGCCCTATAGTCACTAATGAAATAGTCGGCAGCAAAATGATGTAAAAACATCATCGCCTCGACCGACTAGCAAAAAAATACGCATTTAAGGTTTGGCAACTGTCGTAAATCGTGGAGAAGCAACATGCGTCGTAAAAAGCCGGATATGATCATGGCCTTAATGGTGGTGTTTGCGCTGGGGGTATTGGTAACGGGATATGCACAGGCACTCGCTGGTAGCTAATGGTTTTTTAGCTGCGTATCGATCACGACGTATCATCATACCCGCTAGTACATACACAAAAGTACAAACACAAAACGGCGGCGTTGCTAAGTGCAACGCCGCCTTTTTGTGTCTGGGAAAGACCCTAAGGCCGCACGATCTTCGTATCGGTGACGATGGCGCTGAGAGGAATATCCCACGGGTCGGTGGGGAGCGTTTTTACCTCTTGGCAGGCGTGAGCAACGCCAATCAGCCGCGGCGCCGGGCGGCGGTGGCGCACAAAGGCCAGCGTGCGGTCGTAAAAGCCGCCGCCCATGCCCATGCGGTGCCCATGGGCATCAAACCCCACCAATGGGGCGATGAGCGTATCAAGCGCCCACGCGGGCAGGCGATGGCGGCGCTGAGCGCTAAAGCGTGGCGCGGGTTCCCAAATGTTGAAGCGGTTTTTCACCATGGGCGTATTAGGGCGGTAAGCGACAAACCAAAGCGAATTTTTGGCTAACGGGCGTAATACCGGCAGATACACCTCAACACGACGTGCGCGCAACCACGCCAAAATCGGCGTTGGGTCGATTTCACCATGAACGGGCAAATAGAAGCTGACGCGCCGGGCGCGTTGGATTTCAGGTAATGTTTTAAGCCGTTCGCACAACTTTTTCGCGGCAAGGCGTTGCGCTTGGGGGGGAAGCGCGCGGCGGCGGCGTTTCAACTCGCGGCGTAGTGCCGTTTTTTCCAGCGGTGCCGTCGTTGGGCGAGCGTTAACGGTAGCGTCATTGGCGGGCATAGCGCGTGTTTCTCGGCAGTGAGTTCCCCAGAGTGCCGCTGTCGTTCTGGCCCTGAACCCAAAGGTTCAGGTGGGTGGCCGCAGCCAAACCGTTAGGCTTTCCGTCGCGCGGACATGCACACGGGTCTGGCTAGCATTTGGCCCCCTAGGTATTGCGCATAGGCTCGAGGGACGTAAACGACTGGCGAACACCCCAGGGAACGTCTTCATACTAACAGAGCGGTTGCCGATACCAAAGGACGCGTGTGATTTACGATGGCGGTCGGGTTTTCTCTAGCGCGTTTTCCAGCCGCTCGCTCAAGCGAGTGATATCAGCTTCGTGGTCGCGGCGTTCATCCAGCGTTTCCAGTAACTCATGGGTGATATTGAGCGCGGCCATAATGGCGATGCGCTCGCTACCTAAAACGCTACTTTGCGAATGAATACCGTGCATGGCGCGGTCTAGGTAACGCGCGGCTCGCTCCAGTTTCTTTTCTTCGCCTGGATCGCAGGCAATCATATAGCTGCGACCGAGTAGGGTAATGTCTTTGGTTGGCCGCTTAGCGTTACTCATCAAAGGCTCCGGCACGGGTCATTTCATTGACCGATGCGTTAACATTACTGCATAGGAAGGATGATCGGCGTTCACTATAAGAGAGCGGCTTGCGCGGGGTCAACGCGCGGGCGTGAACGCCATGGTTTTCTAGCTAACAAAATGTTGCTAACACGTTAACACCGTACGTCAATGGCGTATGGTCTCCCATCGAAAAGTGAGTGATTCGCATGTCCCTAATCGACGAGCGCCAAGAATTTTCTGACGTCGCTGATGTTTTTCTTATGCACGGCAGCATGCAGTCGCCGGCGTTTTTAGACGGTCGCTTATGCGCGCTGCTAGCGCTTAAGGATCTCTCTGCCGAGGCGTGGCTTGATGAGGTGTGTCTGAGCCTAGGCATCGAGGAGCCCAAGGATCAAGCCAGCGCTGAACGGTTGCTTGGCTGGCGCAAGCAGACGCTTGAAGCGCTGAGTGCCAGCGAAATGAACTATACGCCGCTACTGCCTGATGAGCTTTTCTCTCTGGTCGAGCAGGCGCAGGGGCTTAAAGAGTGGACACAGGGCTTTGTCGAAGTGCTCGATGAAGCGGTGGATGATGCGCTGCGTAAGCGCTGGTCGCAAACGCTACGCGAGGCGCTCGATGACTTGCCGGCACTGGCGCAGATCGAAACCGATATCGACGACAGCCCGGAAAACGAAAACGATCTGTTTGCCTTGACCGAACACGCACGCATGGCGGCCATGATGTTGTATACCGAGCAACACCCTGGCCAGCCTCAGGTAGAACAGACCGATGCGCCTGTCCATTGAGCGCCCCATTGTCCTGTGGATCAAAAAACGTCCTGTGAGTCAAAAACGGCTTTTCAAATTAAAAAGGAGTTTGCATGCTGCCTGATGTCATACCGCGCCCCGCTGCGATCCCGCCGGAAACCTACCGCGCACGCCGCGAAACGCTGATGCGCCAGCTGCCCTCGTCGGCGGCTATACTCTTGCCCGGCGCGTCATTGCTTACGCGCTCCAATGACAGCGAATTCCCGTTTCGCCAGAACAGCGACTTCTACTACCTCACCGGCATGACCGAGCCCGATGCGCTACTGGTGTTGCTGCCAGGTAAAGGCGAGAACGACGAGGGCGAAAGTATCGTGTTTTGCCAAGACCGTGATGCAACGCTAGAGGCATGGACGGGGCGGCGCCTTGGTGCCGCAGGTGTGGTGCGCGAGCACGGCCTGGATCACGCGTTTGAGAACGCCGAACGCGACACGCGCTTAGCCGAGCTGCTCCGCGGCCGCGAACAGCTCTACCTGCCGCTGGAAAGCTCAGAGGCCGTCGCCTTGGCCGAAGACATTTACGTGCAGGCGAAAGCGGGCCAGCGCCATGGCGAAGCGCCGGTGCGCGGTTGGCAGGATATAAGCCCTTTAATTCATAACATGCGCTTGATTAAAAGCGCGGAAGAAATCCACCTGTTACGCCATGCGGCAGCAATTTCCGCCCGCGCCCATTGCCGCGCCATGCAGGCCGCTGCTCCTGGGCTTTTGGAGTCCCAGCTGCAAGCAGAGCTGGAGCATGAATTCATGTGGCAAGGCGGTAGCGGCCCCGCGTACAGCACCATTGTGGGCGGCGGGGCGAACGCCTGCGTCTTGCACTACATTGAAAACAGCGCACCGCTACGTGCGGGCGAGCTTGTTTTAATTGATGCCGGCGCCGAATTTGACCTCTATGCGGGCGATATTACCCGCACGTTTCCGGTATCTGGCACGTTCAGTGCGGCCCAGCGCGCCCTTTACCGTATCGTGCTGGCTGCACAGGAGCGCGCGGTAGCGGCGGTCAAGCCTGGTACGACGCTGAAAGACATCCACCAGGGCGTGGTGCGCGACCTAACCCAAGGGCTGATTGAACTTGGCTTGCTGGAAGGCGACGCGAAAGCGCGCGTGGACGACGAGAGTTATCGTCGCTTCTACCTGCACTCGACATCGCATTGGCTCGGCCTTGATGTCCACGACGTTGGCACTTACCGCCTTGACCTGGAGACCCCTCGACCGCTTGCACCCGGGATGGTACTCACCGTGGAACCAGGGCTCTATATTCCTGATGACGCCGACATACCCATGGAGTATCGCGGGATAGGCATCCGTATCGAGGACGACGTGGTGGTCACAGACAACGGCCATGACGTGCTGACGGCAGGTGTGCCCAAGCAGATGGCCGATATCGAAGCCTTAATGGTTAAGAGATAACCAGAGCGGAAAGTGTTCTATGTCTTTATGTAATTTACATTACGATATAAGTATTTGATTTTTATGTTTTAAGTGCCGATGGAGTCCTAGATGGCGACGCCAGAAAAAGCAGTGACACACGATATTGTGATTGTGGGTGGTGGTTTGGTCGGGGCGAGCCTTGGTTGTGCCTTAGCACCGCTTATTGAACGTCATGGGCTGCGTGTGGCGGTTATCGAAGCCGCGCCGCTACCCTCTATGGAGACACCGCCCACTTGGCAGCCGAGTTTTGATGCTCGTGCCAGCGCCATTGCCGAGGGCTCCGCGCAACGTTTTCGCCACTTAGGCGTGTGGGAAACCATGCGTCAAGAGGCAGCTCCGATTAAACGCATTCATATCAGCGAGCGTGGGCGGCTCGGAGCGACGCGTCTAAGCGCTTCTGATGTCGGGATCGAGGCGCTGGGGTACGTTATTCCTAATGCCTGGATGGGCCGTGTGCTGCACCATCATCTCGCCGGGTCGCCGCTTGAGTGGCATTGCCCAGCGCGAGTGGAGACGATTGCGCCCGTTGCTGAAGGGCACCGGCTTTTGCTCTCCGATGGCAGTGAGCTCACTGGCGCGCTGACGGTCGTCGCGGATGGTGGGCGCTCGGGGTTAAAAGAGCAGCTGGGTATCGAAAGCGCGCATGCGCCTTACGAGCAAACCGCGCTAATTGCCAATGTGTCGGTCAGCCAGCCGCATCAAGGCGTGGCGTATGAGCGCTTCACCCGCGAAGGCCCGATTGCGCTACTGCCGCTGCCAGGTAATGCCATGGAGTTGGTATGGACCCACCCAGCCGGGGCTGAAAAAGCACGCATGGCACTCTCGGAGAGGGATTTTCTTCTCGCCCTTCAGGCGGCGTTTGGTGACCGCGCTGGGCGATTTACCCATGTCGGCAGTCGTTATGCTTATCCGCTTACGCTGACCACGGCGAAAGAGCCGGTGCGCCCGGGTCTCGCCGTGTTGGGCAATGCGGCCCACGCGCTGCACCCGGTGGCGGGGCAGGGGTTTAACCTGGCGCTGCGCGGTGTAATGGACCTAGTCGATACGTTGAGCGTCAGCCTTGCTGCTGGTCAGCCACCGGGTGCCATGGCCATGTTGAAGGACTTCGAACGTTGCCGTGAGCGCGACCGGGCCAATGTAATTCGCTTTAGCGATGGGCTGGTGAAGCTCTTTGGCATTGACGTGCCGCTGTTGGGCCATGCCCGCGCGGCGGGGCTGATCGGGCTTAATTTAGCCGGGCCGCTGCGGCGAAGCCTCGCGCGCCGCGCCATGGGAATTGAACGCTAATGAGCACAGGGAGCCAATACGACGTGAACCAAAAAAACGACAGCAAAGACGCCGCCTTCGACGTCGTTATCGTCGGTGGGGGCATGGTGGGCGCCGCCCTGTGCGCGTTGCTCGCCAATGCCGGCATGCACGTGGCGCTGGTAGAAGCACAAAACACCCCTTTACTGCCCGCAACGCTTAAGCTAACACAGCCCACCCCGCGGGTTAGTGCGCTAACGCCGGTATCGCAACGCTTGCTCACATGGCTAAACGCCTGGCCAGCCATGGTGTCCGCGCGGGTAACGCCGTATCACGCTATGCACGTGTGGGATGGCGAAGGCAGTGGTGAGATTCGTTTTTCCGCCGATGAAGCCGGCGTGCTGGTGTTGGGGCACATCGTCGAAAATGACGTGACGCTTGCAGCGCTTAACGCCCAGATCGCGGGCCATCCTAAGGTCTCGCGCATTAACGGTGCTCGCGTTGAGGCGCTGCAAACCACCGCCACTGGGCGTTGGCTTGAGTTGAATAACGGTCGCAAGCTTCACGCGCCGCTGGTGGTAGCCGCGGATGGCGCGCGCTCGGCGCTGCGGGCGTTGGCTGAGATAGAAGTGAGTGAAGACGACATGGGGCAGCACGCGGTGGTCACCACGGTGCGCTGTGAAACGCCCCACGCGGGCACGGCGCGGCAAGTCTTTCTCGCGGGTGAGCCGCTGGCATTTTTGCCGCTGACCGTCGCGGGTGATGACCACTACTGCTCGATTGTCTGGTCCACGACGCCGGATCGGGCCAAGGCCTTATGTGAGCTTAGCGCGGATGCGCTTGGCGCTGCGTTAGGTAATGCCTTTGAACATCGGTTAGGTCAGGTTGAAGTGCGCGGTAGCACCCACCGCTTCCCCTTGGTGCAACGTCATGCCCGCGAGTATGTTCAGCCACACTTGGCGCTGGTGGGCGATGCCGCGCACAGCATCCACCCGCTGGCGGGCCAAGGCGTCAACCTTGGTTTGATAGATGCCGCCGTGTTGGCGGAAGAAGTGATTCAGGCCTGGCGTCGCGGGGCGCCCTGGGGCGATGAGCGTATTCTTACGCGCTACGAGCGGCGGCGGCGGGGCGATAATGCGGCGATGCTGGGGCTAATGAAAGGGTTTAAGTTGCTGTTTGGCGCGCAAAACCCTGCCTTGACGCTGGCACGCAACGTGGGCATGAGCGGCATGAACCGGCTGGTGCCGATCAAGCGGGTACTCATGCGGCAGGCAACCGGGGAGCGCGGCCGCCTGCCGACGAGTTGCCGCTAGCGGCGGCGGCGATCCACCACATTGAGCGCTTTTAGCAGGTTGAGCGCCTCCCCGAGTTGGTAGTCTTCGCGCAGCCGCTCGGAGGTTTCTTGGCGCTCGCGCGCCTCTCCTTGGGAGCGGAGGTGGCCTTCTAAATCGGCTTCGCGTAGTTGGCGCCGGCTATCGGCGACTTCAAGCCGACCGCGTACGACTTCCACATCGGGCTCGATGCCCTGGGCCTGAATGGAGCGGCCATTGGGCGTGTAGTAAAGCGCGGTGGTGAGCTTCAGTCCTTCACCATTACCCAGCGGCATAATCTGCTGCACCGAGCCCTTGCCAAAGCTGTCGGTGCCCATGATCACCCCGCGTCGCTGGTCCTGAATGGCGCCGGCGACAATTTCCGCGGCGGACGCGCTGCCGCCGTTAATCAGCACCACCAGCGGAATGTCGCCAGCAGGCGTATCCGGCGTGGCGGAGAACTCCATTTGTGTGTCTGAAAGGCGCCCTTCGGTGTAGACCACAAGCCCTTCGTCCAAGAACAGGTTGGACACATCCACGGCGGCTTGAAGCACGCCGCCGGGATTGTTGCGCAAATCGAGCACGAGCCCATTCAGCGGTGCGTCAGCGGCCATGTTTTGCAGCGCCTCGCGGGCCTGCGAGGCGGTACGCGACTGAAACTGGCTGATGCGCAGGTAGCCGTAACCGGGCTCAAGGAGCTCGTGTTTCACGCTTTCGGTGCGGATAACTTCACGCGTGAGAGTGAACTCACGCGGGCTGTCTTCACCGCTGCGCAGGATGGAAATCGTAATCGCGGTGCCGGGTTCGCCGCGCATCAGGTTAACGGCTTCTTGCAGCGATAGACTTTCGGTCGGTGTACCGTCAATGCCGATGATGATGTCTCGCGACATCAGGCCCGCCTTGGAGGCCGGCGTATCGTCAATCGGTGTAATCACCGTTAGCTGGCCGTTTTCCATGCCCACTTCGATACCAATGCCGCCAAATTCGCCTTGGGTGGATTCGCGTAGGCTCCTGAACTCGTCTTCATCAAGATACGCCGAGTGAGGGTCGAGTTCGCTGAGCATCCCGCGCATGGCGTTACGTAATAACGTGCGGTCGTCGACCTCTTCCACGTAGCCCCGTTTGATGCGCTCGAACACCTCCGCCAAGGTTTGAATCTCTTCGAGAGGTAAATCGTCTAGTTCGCTTGTGTTGGGCAGCGTGTCGACTGTTTGCGCCGCGGCCTGTGGCGAGGTGGCGATGAGCGACACCGAAAGCAGCGCAATCGGCATAAAGGTGGCCAAAAGCCGCTTGGCGGGGGCGGTTACCGCATTAACTGAAAGCGTCATGGAGACTCCGCTAGGCGATTGGCAGGTGGGCTGCCCAAATTGAGAGACAATGATATTGAAAGGTAATGGCACAAGCTTATCCCGTCAGCGGCGGGCAATCCAACGCTGAGGGTTAATCGGCTCGCCGCTTTGGCGCACTTCAAAGTAGAGCGCGGCTTGTGCTTGGCCACCAGTGTCGCCGACTCGGCCAATTTCGTCGCCCCGTGTGACGCGTTGCCCAGGGCGAGCACTGAAGCGCTGCAAGTGGGCATAGAGTGTCATCACGTGATCACCGTGGTCGATAATCAAGAGATTACCAAAGCCGCGCATCCAGTCGGCGAATACCACACGTCCGGCGTGAACGGCAGTAACCGGTGTCCCAGCACGGGCGTTGATGACAATGCCGTTGTAATGAACGCCTTCTTGACGATGATACGCCGCGCTAATCGTGCCTTGCACCGGCCAAGGAAGATCCCCCTGCGTGCGGTTGATTTGGGTACTCGGGGCGGGCTCGTCAAGGCGCGCCATCTCTTGGCGAATGTGTTCCAACGCGCGCTGCGCCTGTTCGCGCTCTTGCTCTAGAGTCGCTAATCGCTGCGCTTCGTTTTGAACGCGCGAATCGAGCGTGGCGACGAGCTCGCGACGCTGCGCGGTGCGTTCTGCCAATGTCGCACTTTGGCTTTCAAGCTCGGCGCTGAGAGTGTCTAAACGCTGTTGGCGTGCGGCGAGTGCCGCCTCGGTGTCGGCAAGGGCAGTGTCGAGCTTGGCAATGGCCTCAATACGCGCTTGGCGTGCCTGCGTTAGGCGATTGAGGTAGGCCTGCATACGGTCGAGTTCCCCTGGGTTGCCCTGGTTAAGTAACAGCTTGAGTTGGGGCGTGGGGCCGACGCGGTAAAGCGCGGCGAGTTGCTTGGCGAGCGCTTGAGACTGCTCATGCCGCTCGCGCTCTAAGCGCTCGCGATGCGCACGCAGCTGGGCACTTTCGTCGGCGAGCTCGCGACGCTCGGCCTGTAATGCATCTAAACGCCGATGGGTCTCAGCGAGTTGGGTTTCGATGTCGCGCAGCTCGCGTGAAGCGTCGTCGCGAGCGGCATCGGTAGTGCTTAGGCGCTCGGCGACGGTTTCAATCTGTTCGCCGAGCGCGTCGAGCTGACGCTTGGCATCCGCTTCGCTGGCGTGGCTAAGCGCTGGTGAAAACCCGCCCCAGAAAAGCCCACTCAACAGCAGTAATACGCCGGTGAACGCTAAGTGCCGCATTGGCGCGTTTAGCTCAATGTGATCAGGGATTGGCCGGTCATGGCCTCGGGCACCGGCTGATCCATGAGGGTTAAAAGCGTGGGGGCAAGATCACAAAGGCGTCCCTCTTCGAGCTTGGCCTGGCGCTCGCCCACGTAAACTAGGGGCACCACAAAGGTGGTATGGGCGGTTTGCGGCGCGCCGGTGTCGGGGTTGACCATCTGCTCGGCGTTGCCGTGATCCGCGGTGATCAAGCAGGCGCCACTGGCACGCTTGATCGCGTCAACCACGCGGCCCACGCAGGTATCGACGGTTTCAATCGCTTTCACCGCGGCCGCAAAATCGCCGGTGTGACCGACCATATCGCCGTTGGCATAGTTGCACACGATCAGGTCAAACGTGCCGCCGTCGATGGCCTCTACGAGCTTGTCGGTGATTTCAAATGCGCTCATTTCGGGTTTTTCGTCGTAGGTGCGCACGTCTTGAGGCGAGGGCAGCAGAATGCGCGTTTCGCCTTCAAATTCCCCTTCTTGACCGCCGGAGAAGAAAAACGTCACGTGGGGATATTTTTCCGTTTCGGCGATGCGCAGCTGCTTAAGCCCGCGCTTGGCGACGACTTCGCCCAGCGTATCGGTAAGCTCCGCCGGCGGGAACGCCGTGGGTGCGGGAATATCGGCGGCGTACTGGGTCATCATGACCAGTCCATCACCCGCAAGCTTGGGGCACACCTGTCGCTCAAAGCCGGAGAAATCTGGCTCGGCAAAAGCACGGGTCAGCTCGCGGGCGCGGTCGGCGCGGAAGTTGGCGAAAATCGCCGCGTCGCCATCCGCGATGGTGACCGGTGTCCCTTGTGGCCGTATGCTACTTGCCGAGACAAACTCGTCGGTTTCGCCGCGCGCGTAAGCGTCATTTAGCGCTGTTTCAGCGGCTAACGCGTGGAAATCGGCGTTGCCTTGGGTGAGCAACGTATACGCCTGCGCGACTCGCTCCCAGCGGTTGTCGCGATCCAGCGCGTAAAAGCGCCCAATGATTGATGCCACAAAACCGTTATCGGCACCGACCAGTTCCGCTAAGCGGGTGTTGGCGCGCTCAATGGAAGGCAGCGCGCTTTTCGGCGGCATGTCGCGACCATCGAGGAAGGCATGAATGTAAATGTGTTTGGCGCCCCGGCGGGCGGCAAGTTCGGCCAAGGCGAGAACGTGGTCTTCGTGGCTATGCACGCCGCCGGGGGAAAGAAGCCCCAGTAGGTGCACGGCACGGCCGTTGGCAACCGCGTCGTCGATTGGCTTGGTAAGGATGGGGTTAGCGTCGAGGTCAACGTTTTCCACCGCTTTGGTGATGCGGGTAAGGTCTTGATAGATAATGCGGCCAGCGCCGATATTCATGTGGCCCACTTCAGAATTGCCCATTTGCCCGTCGGGTAGGCCGACGTGGTGGCCGTCGGTGTGAACGAACGCATGCGGGCGTTCATTCCAGAGTTGATCCATGACCGGCGTGTTGGCGGCTGCCACCGCGTTGTGCTGGGCATCAGGGTTGTGGCCGTAGCCGTCTAGGATAATCAGCGCCACCGGGCGCGGCGTGTTTGACGTGTCCATGAAAACCTCATATTGACCGAACAGCGACGCGGGGTCGCGACGAGCGTAAGCTTGGTGCATCATAGCGCAGGCAGCGACCGCTCGTCATGGCTAGAGGCCTGCGCGCGACGCTGCGTGGCGTGTATACTGTGATGTTTTCACGGCGGCAAAGCCGCTTTATTTGTGCATTGACTAAGAGATTGTGCTCGCGATGATCGATCAGCTGTTCGAATTCGTACAGAACCACCCGTTGCTGGTGGGCTTGTTTTTGCTCGTGTTAATCGCCTGGATTATCTACGAGACGCGTAGCGCTTCCACAAACGGCGTGACCTCGGCTGAAGCGACGCAGCTTATCAACCGCGAAGATGCTGTGGTGGTGGACGTGCGCGAGAGCAAAGATTATAACGCCGGGCATATTGCCGGGGCGCGTAATATTCCTCAAAGCAGTCTGGATAGCCGGCTCAACGAGTTGGAAAAGCATAAAAGCCAGCCCATCGTCGTGGCTTGCAAGCACGGCCAAAGTGCCGGTGCGGTACAAGCGAAGCTTGCCAAAGCGGGCTTTGAGCGTGCGTTTAAGCTTAAGGGCGGCATGGTGCAGTGGCAGGCGGATGGCTTGCCCGTGGTAAAAAAATAACCGCTTTCAACCATTTTTTTAAATGCTGCGTGTTTTCAAATGCTACGTGTTTTCAAATACGGTGCCTTCAAACACCGCACGGTTTTTATAAGTGTTTTGCAAAGCCGCTTTATTGTCCTTAGCTGTAATCAGCAGACATAACCCATGGTCATAGGCGTCCTATTACACGCCTTACCTTAATCAGTAGGAGTTTCCGATGGCGGAAGAGAACAATACCCAGGGCAGCAATCAACAGGGCGGTACTCAACCAAACAATACCCAGAACAATGCCCAGCAAGCTGGTGCTCAAGAGGGCGATAAATCGCAGCTTAAATTTTCGCTGCAGCGCATTTACGTCAAAGACATCTCCTTTGAAGCGCCGAACTCGCCGAGCGTGTTTAAGCAGCCGTTCAAGCCCAAGGTCAGCCTTGATCTCAACACCTCAAGCACCAAGATTGCCGACGATCAATACGAAGTCGTAGTGAAAGTGACCGCACAGGTCAACGACAATGAAACCGGCACGACCTCGTTTCTTGCCGAAATCGAGCAGGCGGGGCTTTTCCGCATTTCGGGTATTGAAGGCGCCCAGCTGGATCAAACCCTGGGCGCATTCTGCCCTAACTTGCTGTTCCCTTATGCCCGCGAGTGTGTCGATAGCCTGGTCAACCGCGGTGGCTTCCCGCCGCTGATGCTGGCGCCGGTGAACTTCGAGGCGATGTACGCCCAGCGTAAGCAGCGTGAAGCGCAGCAGGCGCAAGGCGCACAAGAGGAAAACGCGCAGTAAATGCAAGCCGCCGACTGGTACGCCGCCCACGGCAAAATGCCACGCCTTTACGTGCCGGCGACGTTCGAGGTGGGCGGCACGCTCACCTTGCCAGAAGGCGCGGCGCGCCATCTCACTCGCGTGTTGCGTATGGGCGAGGGAGCGCCGCTGGTGCTATTTGATGGTAACGGCCAAGAGGCGGGTGCCCGCTTGACGGAAGTCTCGCGTAAACGCACCACGGTAATGCTTGAGGCGCTTTGGCCGGGAACAGGCGAATCGCCGCTGGCCGTCCATCTGGGGCAGGCCGTTTCTAAGGGTGATCGCATGGATTACGCGATTCAAAAAGCGGTCGAACTGGGCGTCGCGGCGATCACCCCGCTGTACACCGAACGGGGCGATGTGCGCTTAAAAGGCGAGCGTGAGGCGAAAAAGCTCGCCCACTGGCAAGCCGTGGCCGCGAGCGCCTGTGAGCAGTGCGGCCGCGCGGTCGTGCCGCCGGTCCACCCGCCGCAGGCGCTTGGGGCATGGCTTTCCGAGCGCAATGAACCGCTACGGCTGATGCTGCATCTGGCGACCGGCAATGCGTTTTCTCAAGCGCAAAAACCGGTGGCAGCGGCGCTTTTGATCGGCCCGGAGGGTGGCTTGACGCCAGATGATACCGCTGCGGCACAGGCGGTAGATTTTACCCCATTGACCCTGGGCCCCCGGGTGCTGCGCACTGAGACAGCCCCTGTGGTAGCGTTAACGCTTTTGCAGCATCACTTTGGTGATCTGTAAGTTGTCCCTGACGTTGCTTTAATCCCTTCTCTCTTTTTTATCAGGACGGCTTGGCTATGACGCGTGATGCACGAGCTTCTCATCTTTCCGCTACCGATGCTGCCGCCCATATTGGCGATGTGGCGTACTTGACGGTGACGACGGTGAACAACACCGGTGCGTTTTTGCGTTGGGGGCATGCGAAGGATGTGTTACTGCCCTACAGCGAGCAGCATTTTCGCCCGGATGTGGGTAAGCGCGTGCTGGTTAAACTTTATGAGGATGACCAAGGCCGCCCGGTTGCGACCATGCGCCTAGAGCGTTTTGTGACCGACGAAGCGTGGGAACTCGCGCGCGGTGATCAGGTCACGCTGGTTGTTGCTGAGCGCACGGATCTCGGCATGAAAGTGGTCGTCAATCACCGGTACTGGGGTTTGGTTTACCTAGATGACCTGACGCAACCGCTGCGGCGTGGGCAAACGCTTCCCGGCTACGTGAAGCAACGCCGCGACGATGGCCGACTGGATATTTCACTTCTACCGCCGGGCGAAGCGCGCCTTGATGTTGTCGGCGAGAAAGTTCTGCAGGCGCTGCGCGAAAGCGGTGGGTATCTTCCGCTGGGGGATAAAAGCGCCGCGCATGAGGTTAAAGCACGCTTAGGCGTGAGCAAAAGTGCCTATAAACAGGCCATTGGCCGTCTTTACAAGCGCGAGCTGATCACCCTTGAGCCTTATGCGATTCGACTGGTGCCCGGTGCGGTAACGTCGTAAGCGTTGCAGCCACGGTTGGAGCTAAGCGAGCCGTACGGCATACTGGCCGATACTTTAACGACCCGTTCACCTTGGGGATAGCGACCTGATGAGCCAATCTAGCCTTCATCTTGGCGTGGTGATGGATTCCATCGCCGATATTGCTTACAAGAAAGATTCCACCATGGCACTGCTGTGGGCGGCGCAAGAGCGCGGCTACATCCTGCATTACATGGAGCAGGAAGATCTTTTCTTGAACGCCGGTCAGGCTTACGCGCGTATACGGCCACTCAACGTGTACCGTGACCCAGAGCACTGGTTTGAACTGGGGGAGGCCGATGCGCGCCCGCTCGCCGAGCTTGATGCGATTCTGATGCGCAAAGACCCGCCGGTGGATGCCGATTTTACCAATGCTGTGCACCTACTTGGCTTTGCCGAGCGCGAAGGCGTGCTCGTGGTGAACCCCACCGCGGCGCTTTTGCAGTGCAATGAAAAGCTGTTCGCTCAGCAGTTTCCGCAGTGCTGCGCGCCTACGCTCGTATCGTGCCAAGCCAATGTGTTGCGCGCGTTTCATGCCGAGCACGGCGATGTGATTTTCAAGCCCTTGGATGGCATGGGCGGCACCGGTATTTTTCATATTGGACCAGACGGTCGTAATCTCGGCGCTGTGATTGAGCAACTTTCGCTGCGCGGCCAGCGTCAAATCATGGCGCAGCGTTATTTGCCGGAAATCAAAGACGGCGACACGCGTATTCTCCTGGTCGACGGCGAGCCGGTGCCTTATGGACTGGCGCGTATTCCCTCAGCGGGAGAAACGCGTGGCAATCTCGCGGCCGGTGGGCGTGGCGTTAGCCGCGAGCTAACCGAGCGCGATCACTGGCTTATTAAGCAAGTTCAGCCGATGATCCGCGAAAAGGGCCTGCTGCTTGTGGGGCTGGATGTGATCGGCGATTACATCACCGAAATTAACGTGACGAGCCCCACGTGCGTGCGCGAAATTGACGACCAGCGCGGCACGGATATCGCGGGTTTACTGCTGGATGCCATTGAGCGCCGCTTAACCCCGGTGGCGTGATCGATTGAAGACGCCTTCTCCTTATGGGGAGGCGCTAGGAGACGCATGCAAAGCTTGAAACACCATTTTCTTTTGGCCATGCCGCATATGGAAGAAGCCAACTTCGCCGGAAGCTTGGTCTACCTATGCGACCATGACGATAACGGCTGTATGGGTGTTATCACCAATCGGCCGCTCGATATCACCCTGGATGCGCTTTTTGAGCAACTTTCACTGGGCGGGGAAACGAGCCTGCATCGCAATTCGCCGGTTTACTACGGTGGCCCGATGCACAAAGATCGGGGCTTTATTCTCCATCGTGGTAATAGCGATGAGTGGGACTCCAGTATTCAGGTTACCGACGATATTGCTCTAACGACGTCGATGGACATTCTTCAAGCGTTAGCCAATAACATGGGCCCTGAACGCTATCTTGTTTGCCTTGGTTGCGCTGGCTGGGATGTTGGGCAGCTGGAAGAGGAGCTCAAGGAAAACGCTTGGCTCACTGTCGATGCCGACGCGAGTGTGCTGTTTGAAACGCCACCGGCAGAGCGCCTGAGTGCTGCAGCGGGTATTCTCGGCGTGGATCTCAACCTGATGACGCGAGACGCAGGACACGCCTGATGGCAAATATCGGTCAGCGTCTCGTCCTGGCGTTTGATTTTGGTACGCGCCGTATCGGCGTGGCAGTTGGCAATGAGCTTTTGAACAGCGCTCGCGAACTGGAGCCGTTGCCGGCCCGCGACGGCATACCTGACTGGCACGTAGTGACACGCTTGATCAGCGAGTGGCAGCCGGACCTGCTCGTCGTGGGCTTGCCGCTCAACATGGACGGCAGCGAGTCAGCCATGAGCACGCGGGCGCGCAAATTCGGCAACCGGCTGCACGGGCGCTACGGTAAACCCTGCGAAATGGTTGACGAGCGCGGCTCTACTCGTGAAGCCAAGCAAATCGCCCGAGAAGCGGGGCATCGCGGCAATTACCGCGAGCAGAGTGTCGATGGAATTGCTGCCGTGCTTATCTTGGAAGGTTGGTTCGCCCACCAGGAAGGCCTTCCCAGTGGGCGAACGTCAGGCTGAATCGCTTATTCAATCACCGGTCGAGAGTGCCGGTTTGTGCAGGCACAAACCAGCGCACTGGGCGCAAGTCTTTTTCAATCAAGTCATCGACCTGAAGCAGCGTGGCGAAAATGGCCATGCGCATCGGGATGCCGTTGTCGGTCTGGCGGAAGATCGCCAGGCGCGGGTCGCCGTTAAGGTCCACGTTTAAATCATTCGCGCCGGGGCGACTGTCCCGAGGTAGTGGGTGCATCACGATCGTGCTGGGCGAACAACGTTGATCTATAAAGCGCTTGTGAACAGTAAAGTCGTCCGAAACACCGGCAAAGGTTTCACTCATTTCGTTGGTGAAGCGCTCTTTCTGTATCCGCGTGGTGTACACCACATCCAAATCGCTGAAATCGTGGGTCAAACTATCGCGGACTTCCACGCGGTGGCCGCGCGATGTCACTAGGTCAACCAGTGCGGCGGGCATCTCAAGCCCCGGCGGGGAGACCAGCGTAATGCGCATCGGGTCATAGAGCGATAATAGCTTGATCAGCGAATGCACCGTGCGCCCGTGGAGCAGGTCGCCAGTAAGCAGAATATGCGCCCCTTTTAGCGATTTGCCGAGTCGAGCAAACTCCTTATCAATGGTGTAAAGGTCGAGCAGTGCTTGGCTTGGGTGTTCGCCTGGGCCATCACCCCCGTTGATGACGGGGATGTGGGTGGCGGCCGCAAATTCGGTGACAGAGCCTTGCTCCGGGTGGCGCATCACAATGGCGTCACAGTAGCCACTCATCACCCGGCTGGTATCGTAAAGTGATTCCCCTTTGGCCATGGAAGAAAAGGTGAAACCTGTGGTATCGCAGACGCTTCCGCCCAAACGGCAGAACGCCGCATTAAAGCTGACCCGGGTGCGCGTGCTAGCCTCAAAGAAAAGATTGCCCAGCACCGCGCCTTCTAATACGCGGGTAACTTTCTGCCGACCGGCGATGGGCTCCATGCGGGCGGCGACGCGCAATAAGTGATCCACGTGGTCGCGGTTTAGCGAGTCGACAGATAACAGATGGTGGCTCATTTCTGACCTCAAGATGACGTGAGTATAGGCGAATGGCAATCGCGTTAGTGTAACTGCCCTATGGCTAACTGCGACGCTTTTCACGCCTATTGGCGAACGTCGTGAAAGAAATTTACACAACCCCTTGCCAACCCGCCGGTGAACCCGTAGAGTACGCATCCGCTGCCGGGGACGCAGGGCGTTACCGGCGGTGATTGAAGGTAAAAACCTTCGGTTTGTCAGAGAGTTAGAGGTATAAGTAAGAGTGATATATTTCAGTCACTTTTTTACTTT